>CBIHOX010000063.1:0-29300 GCA_966211685.1 uncultured Pseudoduganella sp. | reverse complement strand
TTAACACCAATTTACAAGAATTTATGCGCGGGTGCAGCAATTAGTTTTTAAAATGGCGCCTGTCCCCACCGGAGGCTGCCGTGATCCAGTCCGTGCCATCCACCGTTGATCCATCTGCCCGGGCCCGGCTCGGCGCCGCGGTGCGCCGCGCCGACAGCGCCGCCGGCGCCTTTGCCGCCAGCAGCACCGCCAGCCGCTGCCGGCTGTTGCAGTCCATTGCCGCCGAACTCGACGCGCAGGCCGCGGCGCTGCAGGACGCCGCCTGGCGCGAACTCGGTTGCCACGCCGGCGCCGTGATACTGGAACAGGCCGCGATCCGCCAGCAAGCCGACGCGCTGTGCACCGCGTTGCAGCGCCACCACTTGCAACACGCCGTCCTGGAATCCACCCCGCTGCGCCTGTGCGCGCGGCATGTCCCGCTGGGCCCCGCGGCCATCCTCGCCAGCGGCGCCACGCCGGTGCACGGCGCCATCGGCCCGGACGCGCTGGCCGCGCTGGCCGCGGGCTGCCCTGTGATCGTGCTGGCACGCGCCACGCATCCGCTGTGCCATGCGCTGGCCGGCCAGGCCGTGCTGCGCGCCGTCCGCGCGGCCGGGCTGCCCGATGGCGTGTATGGGCTGACGCCGGAATGGCCGGGCGCCATGGATGCGCTGCTGGCGCACCCGGACGTGCGCGCCGCCGCCAGCAGCCGCGCCGATGCGCCGCACCTGATGGGCTGCGCCCTGGATCGGGCGCAGCCCATCCCCGTACTGGCCGAACCCGGCGACTGCAATCCCGTCTTCATCCTGCCTGGCGCACTGAATGCGCAGGCCGAACACCTGGGCCAGCAACTGGTGCGCCAGTTCGCCGCCGCGCCGGCCGTGCACCGCCCGGCGCTGGTGTTCGCGCCCGGCGGCGACGGTTACGTGGATTTGCGTGAAACCCTGATCGATGCGGTGTCGGCGCTGCCGCCCCTGGCGGCGCCCGATGGCGCGCACGGCCATGGCCGGCGGGCCGACCGCTTGCTGTCGGCCCCGCGCGTGACGTTGCTGGCCGAGGGCGCGCAAGGCGACCAAGGACTGGCGCGCGCCATGTTCGCGGAAACCGACGATGGCGCCCTGCCGGAGCCGGCGCTGCTCGACGGCAGTTGCCGCAGCCCGGTCGGCTTGCTGGTGCGCTGCCGCGACAGCCAGGCCATGCTCGACGCGGCGGCGCGACTGGGCCGCCAGCACGCCGCCGTGCTGCACCTGGACGCGGCCGACAGGGCGCTGGCCGCGCCCTTGCTGGGCCGGCTGCAACGCATTGCCGGCCAGATCGGCATCAACAGTACCGTGGCGCCACCGGCCTGGCACGTGGCGGCGGCCGGTTTTGCCATAGAACGTTTTTTGCGTCCGGTGGTGTACCAGGACGCTCCACCCATCTTGCTGTCGGCCGCGCCGCAGGACGACCCGCCGCCCGTCTGGCGCGGGATCGACGGGGACATGCGGCACTGACAGGCTGGTTGCAGGAAGGAACGGATAGCAAAGTGATGGATGGGCGCGCCCGGCAAGGCGCAAGCCAAGGCGATGGCGAGCTGCCGCCGGGAAAGCAATGCGCGCCCGGATACCGCGGAAGGTTGCCGGGTGATCCGCCAGGCCCAAGGACACGGGAGAAGACTATGCGTATCAAGCACATGGAAGAGAAAGTCGGCGTGGCCAAGATCCGGATCCGCCAGCAGCGCAGTTGCACGATGGCGGTGCTGGGTTCCTTCGTGGCGGCCGATAACCTGTTGAAGAACTGGGCCGCGGCGCTGCAGCCGAGCGCCGAATGCGATTTTGAAATCGAATACCTCGACGGCTACACCGTCACGGGGCGCTACCCGATGCGGCAGAAATGCACGACCCGGCAATCGCTGGGCGCCTACGTGAAACGCGTGATCGAAGGCGTGGCGGCCGGTGCGGAGCCGGTGGTGCTGGCGGGCATGGAAGCGGCTGGCTTCCTGGCGCGCTATGAAGTGGAGGATTTCGCCGAACGCGACGGACGCCGCAGGGTTGCCTGAGCGCGCGCAAGCCGCGAACCATGCCGTCCCGGGACCAGGACTTGGCGCCTGGGAAGCAGGCCACGCACCGGGCCAGGGCTGATGGAGTAGGCGCAAGGGGCCGGGGCCAATGCGCCTGCCCCCCAGCGTCAAGCCGGGGAACAAAGGCCGGCGGGACCGGCCTCACGCGACAGGTGGCCGGGGCGGCCCCTTGTCAGCCCGGCCCCTCGCCTTATTTGGCGAACGTCAGTTCGCCATCCTTGACACCGACGCGGATCGTATCCTTCGGTCCGAAGCGGCCTTCCAGGATCATTTTCGACAGCGGGTTTTCGATGCCCTGCTGCACCGCGCGCTTCAGCGGCCGCGCGCCATACACTGGGTCGTAGCCGGCTTCCGCGATCTTTTGCAGCGCCGCCTCGGACACGTCGAGTTCCATGTCCATGCGGTTCAGCCGCTGTTCCAGGATCTTCAGCTGGATCTTCGCGATGGCGCCGATGTTCTTGTCGTCGAGGCCGTGGAACACCACGATTTCATCGATCCGGTTGATGAATTCCGGACGGAAGTGCGAACGCACCTCGGCCATCACCGACAGTTTCACCAGCGCCGGGTCGGAATCTTCCATCGACTGGATTTTCTGCGAGCCCAGGTTCGACGTCATGATGATCACGGTATTCTTGAAGTCCACCGTGCGGCCCTGGCCGTCGGTCATGCGGCCATCGTCGAGCACTTGCAACAGCACGTTGAACACGTCGTGGTGCGCCTTTTCCACTTCATCGAGCAAGATCACGCTGTACGGCTTGCGGCGCACGGCTTCGGTCAGGTAGCCGCCCTCGTCGTAGCCGACATAGCCCGGCGGTGCGCCGATCAGGCGCGCCACCGAATGCTTTTCCATGAATTCGCTCATGTCGAGGCGGATCAGCGAATCTTCCGAATCGAACAGGAACGCGGCCAGCGCCTTGGTCAGTTCGGTCTTGCCGACGCCGGTCGGGCCCAGGAACATGAACGAGCCGTATGGACGGTTCGGATCGGCCAGGCCGGCGCGCGAACGGCGGATCGCATCGGCCACCGCATTGATGGCTTCATCCTGCCCCACCACGCGCTCGTGCAATTTCTGCTCGATGTGCAGCAGCTTGTCGCGCTCGCCCTGCATCATGCGCGACACGGGAATGCCGGTGGCGCGCGACACGACTTCGGCGATTTCCTCGGCGCCGACCTGGGTACGCAACAGCTTGGGCTTGTCGGCCTGGTCGCCGCCGGCCGATGCCTCGGCCTGCTTCAATTGCGCTTCCAGTTGCGGCAATTTACCGTACTGCAATTCGGATACGCGCTGCCAATTCGAGGCGCGCGTGGCTTCTTCCATTTGCTGGCGGATGCGTTCGATTTCCTCCTTGATGTGCGTGGTGCCCTGCACATTGGCTTTTTCCGCCTTCAAGACTTCTTCGTAATCGTTGTACTCGCGCTGCAGCTTGGCAATTTCCTCATCGATCAAGTCCAGCCGGCGGCGCGACGCTTCATCCTTTTCCTTCTTGACGGCTTCCTTCTCGATTTTCAGCTGGATCAGGCGGCGCTCCAGCTTGTCCATGACTTCCGGCTTGGAATCGATTTCAATCTTGATTTTCGAGGCGGCTTCGTCGATCAAGTCGATCGCCTTGTCGGGCAGGAAGCGGTCAGTGATGTACCGGTGCGACAATTCCGCCGCGGCAATAATGGCCGGGTCGGTGATGGCGACCTTGTGGTGCAATTCATATTTGTCCTGCAAGCCGCGCAGGATGGCAATCGTGGCTTCCACGGTCGGTTCATCGACGAGGATTTTCTGGAAGCGGCGTTCGAGCGCGGCATCCTTCTCGATGTATTTGCGGTATTCGTCCAGGGTGGTCGCGCCCACGCAGTGCAGCTCGCCGCGCGCCAGCGCGGGTTTCAACATGTTGCCCGCATCCATCGCGCCTTCGGCCTTGCCGGCGCCGACCATGATGTGCAGCTCGTCGATGAAGACGATGGTCTGGCCCTCGTCCATGGCCAGTTCCTTCAGTACCGACTTGAGGCGCTCTTCGAATTCGCCGCGGTATTTCGCGCCGGCCAGCAGCGCCGCCATGTCCAGCGACAGCACGCGCTTGCCGCGCAGCGAGTCGGGCACTTCATTGTTGACGATGCGCTGCGCCAGGCCTTCCACGATGGCGGTCTTGCCGACGCCGGGTTCGCCGATCAGCACGGGGTTGTTCTTGGTACGGCGCTGCAAGACCTGGATCGCGCGGCGGATTTCATCGTCGCGCCCGATCACGGGATCGAGCTTGCCCTGGCGGGCCCGTTCGGTCAGGTCCAGCGTGTATTTCTTCAGCGCTTCGCGCTGGCCTTCGGCTTCCTGCGAATCGACCTTGCCGCCGCCGCGCACGGTATCGATGGCCGCTTCCAGCGATTTGCGGGTCAGGCCGTTTTCGCGGGCCAGCCGGCCGGCGTCGGACTTGTCGTCGGTTAGCGCCAGCAACACCATTTCACTGGAAATGAACTGGTCACCGCGCTTTTGCGCCTCCTTGTCGGCCAGGTTCAGCACGCCGATGAATTCACGGCTGGCCTGCACGTCGCCGCCATTGCCGGACACCTTGGGCAGGCGCTCGAGGCCACCCTTGATGGCATTGGTCAAGCCACCCAGGTTGACGCCGGCGCGCTGCAGCAACGAGCGGGCGCCGCCATCGTCCTGGTTGAGCAGGGCCGACAGCAGGTGCAGGGGCTCGATATAGGGGTTGTCATTACCCACCGCCAAGCTTTGCGCGTCGGCCAGGGCTTCCTGTAATTTTGTCGTGAGTTTGTCTTGCCGCATGATTAACCGCTCCGGTTAGTGTTCTATCCTGCAAACAAGGTAAGGGTGCGCGACAACTTTTCAAGTCATGTTTGCCATTTCTTGAGGGCAGTATCGTCGCTGACGCGCGCATCGACCCAGCGCGCCCCGTCCGGGGTCTGTTCCTTCTTCCAGAACGGCGCCTCGGTTTTCAAATAATCAATGATGAATTCACAGGCGGCGAACGCTTCGCCGCGGTGGGCGGACGTGACCGCCACCATGACGATCTGTTCGGTCGGCTTCAGCGGCCCGATACGGTGGATCACGAGTGCGCCATAAATCGGCCAGCGCTGCTGTGCCTGGCCGATGATGGCGGCTATCGATTGTTCGGTCATGCCCGGGTAATGCTCGAGCTCCATTTCCGCCACATGGGCCCCTTCGTTGAGGTCGCGCACGGTGCCGACGAAACTCACGATACCGCCGACCTTGGCGTTACCGGCGCGCAGTTGCGCCAATTCAAACGCCACATCGAAGTCTTCGGCCTGGACCCGGACCTGGCTGAAGAACGGGGCAAACGCGGCCGTCATTTCGCGTCAGCGCCGATGCGGCGGAACAATTGCTCGATGCGCGACGCCGTGCGGGCGTCGGCCAGCGCCGGCATCGCGCACAGCTGCAGGAATTGCGCGGCTTGCGTCAGCGGCTTCTGGCCGGACTTCAGCGACGATTGCAGCACTTCCACCTGCATTTTCAGGCGGTCGCGCGCGAATTCGGCGCCGCTGTCCACGCCGGCCACGATTTCCAGCCGCAGCACTTCACTGAGCAAGGTGGCGCGCGCCTGTTCCAGGCGCGCCGCATAGGCGGCGCGTTTGGCAGGGTCGGCCGCCGCCGCGATCGCGGCCGCGAAACGCTGGTGCAGAGTGCGCTCATATTCGCCCGGCAGCGGCGGCAACGCTTTCCAGCGGTTTTCCCAGTCGTCGCCATCGATGGCGTCATCGGTCGTGACCGCGCTTTCCAGCGCCTGCGTCAGGCGCAGCTTATCGCGCAGGGCATTGGCCTGGGCCGCGCCGGCGCGCTTGCGGATCGCGTCGGCCTGGGCCTGCACCGAGGCCACCGCGGCCTTGTAGCGGGCATCGATCTTCGCTTCGCTGGCGCGCGGCACATGGCCGGACGCATGCCAGGCCTGCGCCGCGTCGCGCAGCGCCTTGGTGATGGCCGCCATCTGCGCCTTGTCGTCACCGCTGAAGGTGGCGTTTTCCAGCTGCGCGCAAATATCTTCGCGCACATGCAGGTGCGCCTTGCGTTCGCTGTCGGCCGCGTGCGCGGATTCCTTGCGGGCGGCAAAGATCGCATCGCAGGCGGCGCGGAAGCGCTGCCACAGCGCCTGCTCCTGCTTGCGCTCGAGCGGCAGCGAGCGCGCCTGTTCCTGCCACTGTTCCTGCAGGCGGCGCACCGCATCGAGCGTATGGCGGTCGGTCGGGACCAGCTTTTCCGTCTCGGCGATCAACTGTTCGCGGCGCGCCACTTCCGTGCGGCGCTGTTCTTCCAGCGGACCCGTCATCAGGGCCATGGCCTTGTCGAATGCGGCGTCGAGCTTTTTCTTTTCCTTGCGGTCGATCGCACCCAGCCGGCCCCAGGCCTGGCGCAAGCGTTGCGCGGCCGCGGCCAGCGCCTTGAAATTCGGTTCTTCGCCAGCCAGTTCCGCCGCCATTTTCTCCACTTCGGAAATCATGGCTTCGGCCTTGGCGGCGTTGGTATGGCGTTCGTCGGCCAGGTGCTTGAAGTGCGCGGCGGCCGGCGCGTAGGCGGCGGTGCAGGCCGCGTCGAAGCGTTCCCACAGCGATTTCGGCGCGGCGCCCGAGACACCGTCCAGCGCCTTCCAGCGCTCGCGCATGCTGCCGACTTTTTTCGCCAGTTCCGGCATCGACAGCTTTTGCGCCGGCAACTCTTCCACGGCTTTCACCAACTCTTCGCGCGACACGTTGCCGCCCCAGCGCGCCCAGTCGCCCAGGCGCTTCAATTCCGCGCGCACGTGGGCCAGGCGGTCGGCCTGGGCCGGCGTCAGGCGGCCGGTCCTGGTTTCCTTCAATACCTTGTCGTGCTCGGCCGCGGTATGCAGCTGGCCCTGGTTCAGCGCCGCTTCCATCTGGTCGACGATCGCCATGAAGTGGCGGTTGGCTTCGCGGTTGGCTTCCTGCGCGGCCTCGCTGGCGGCGGCGTCCTTGCGCGGCGCATCCTTGTGGCCCTCCCTGTGGCCTTCCTTCTTGCCCTCCTTGTTGGCCTCACCGTGCGGCGTTTTGGCGGCTTCCCTGTGGCCATCCTTCTGGGCACGGGCCGGCGGGTTGTCCGCCCGCACCGGCGCCGGCGCGGTGGCCAGCAGCGCATCGAACTGTTGCTGCAGCGATGCCGCCACGGCGGCGTCGGCAATTTTCGGCAAACCTTGCCAGGCGCGCTTCATGTCATCGGCGCCCAGCGTGGCCGCGTCCTGCGCCTGCCAGCCGGCCAGCGCGGCGCGGCGCGCGGCAATCGCGTCCAGGCCGGCGCGCGCACTGGCCAGCGCGGCGTCGAAATCGGCCAGCAAATGGCGCGGCAGCGATTCTTTTTCCGGCGACGCGGCGCGCGCGGCGTGCTCGGCCGCCAGCGTCTCGAGCAGGGCCGGCGCGCTGTCGGCCGTCACGCCTTCCGGCCACTGGCCGGCGGCCAGGCGGCGCACCGCCGCCAGCGCATCGAGCGCGGCGCGCTGCAGCGCCATCTGGTCTTCCAGGCGTTTTGCCAGCATGGCGCGCACGGCGCCGAATTCCTCGGCCAGCGCGGGCGCTGCCGCAATGACTTTCCACATGCGGTCCAGTTCGGCAACCTGGTTGGGATTGAGCTTGTCGTCCTGCGCCAGCTTGCGCGCCGTGGCGATGGCGGCTTCGGCCTGGCGCTGCTCGGCCTGCTGGTGGCGCAGCGCATCGAGGCGCCCCTGCATGAGTTTGGCGACCCGGCGGTCGGTGTTGCGCATGGCTTGCTGGACTTTTTCCAGCAGGGCCTGGCTGTGCACGTGTTCGGCGGCGGCCAGGCGCACGTCGGCAAACTCGCTTTCAAGTATCAGGCCGACCGCGCCCGCTTCGTCGCCTCCCAGCGCCTTGGCCCGCTCCAGCTGGGCGGCGCGGCGGACAGCAGTCTGTTCAGCATGGGCGGTCGCCGCCGCGGCGGCGGCTGCCTGTTCCGGGTTGGCCTGCTGATCGGACGGCTTGTCGCCGGGGCGTTTGAAGAGGAATTCGAACATAATGGGCTACCGGGAGATCTAAAACCACCATCATAGCAAAGTAACGCGTTTTGCTTCGGCGGCCACCGGATTCGCCCTGTGACGTCATTCCATCATGGCCCGGCGCGGCTGGCTGCGGCGCTTATGTTGCAGTTCAGAAACCGGAATGCAGGTTTCCAGTTCGTCGTCCGGCACCGCGACCGGCAGCGCGGCCAGGGCCGGCACCAGGTCGATCACGTTGTCGTCCGGCTCTGCCCGCAGCAATTGCTGCGCCGACGCGGCTGGCGCCGGCAAGGCGCCGCGGCAGCGGCGCGCTTCGGCCACGTGCGCATCGTGCAGCAGGAACTGGTTGGCAATCGCGAACCACGCTTCGCCGCCGATGGCGGCGCGCGCCACGTTGAACAATTCCTTTTCTTCCTTGTCGAGCCGGTTCAACATGGAAGCGCAAAAGTCGTCGATGCGTTCGGCGATTTCCTCGCTGACCGCTTCCCCCGATTCATTGTCGCGCTGCGACTTCGCCACCAGTTCCTGCAGCGAGCGGATGACGCTGAGCGCGGTATCGTTCAGGCGGCCCAGTTCCTCGAGCAGCTGGTCGGCCTGCTGGGTGGCCTGGCGGATGGCTGGAATCAGGTACATTTCGATCTTGCGCCAGTGGCACGCCTGGTACAGGCGGTTCAGCGACTCATAGGCGAATTCCAGCTGGTTCAGCGACATGCCATGCTGCCGCAGCAGCGTGGCTTTCACATATTTTTGAAACGATTGCAGACTGACACGGATATTAGCTTGCTCTACAGAGAGAGCTACCAAGGTATAAGTGGCCGTTAACATCTTTACTCCAAGCTAGATTCACTCAACGAAGCGAGAGGCGGAAGTAAAAGTGTAAAGATTTGCGACTGCTAAAACTTTGACATTTAACAAACATTAAATTCGTCAAGCAGCCTTGCCTGCAGACTATCACCTGCAAACGCACATCAAGGGTGTTGCAACTTGATCCGAAGATCGGCCATCCCCGGTTCCAGCGATGGACTGGCGGTACCGCCAAAACGGCGCACCAGTTGCTGGATACCGCTATTTTCAGACAACGACTGGCCGACGAGTTCCGCGGTGCCCCGGCCGCGGAAGTAGTCGACCAGCTTCTCGAACAGGATAGCGCCTAGTTTCATTCCCTTCAAGTCAGATCGTACCAAAATGGCAAATTCCGCCTTCCTGTTGTCCGGATCTGCAACAGCGCGCACCACGCCCAGGGTTTCCGGCGTGCCGTCGGCCTTCTGGCGCGATGCGATGAAGGCCATCGCGCGGTCGTAATCGATCTGCGTCAGGCGCGCCAGCTGGTTCGGGTGCAGTTCGCGCAGCGGCGCGAAAAAGCGCAGGCGCACGTCTTCCGGGTCGAGCCGGCTGAAGAATTCGCGATGCTGCGGCGTATCTTCGGGCCGGATCGGGCGCAGCAGCAGCGGCGCGCCCTGCCACAGCACTTCCTCCTCGAGTTCCTGCGGATAGGGCCGGATCGCCTGCGCGTGGCCGGCGCGCGGCGGGCCGAGTTCCAGCACCGCCTCCAGCGCCACCACGCCCTGCGCATCGGCCAGCAGCGGATCGAGCGTCAGCGACACCAGCTCGGCGGTATCGCCGACCAGGTCCGACACCTGGATCAGCGCATGGCAGAGCGCCTCGACGTCGGCGGGCGGCCGCAGGCGCGGCCCGCTGCGCACCCCGGCCAGCGCGCGCGCCACGCGGGTGCGCTCGACCAGTTCGCGCGCCAGCACCATGTTCAGCGGCGGCAGGCCGACCGCCTGTTCATCGTGCAGCCCGGCGACCAGCTCGGCGGCGGCGCCGCCGCGGCCGAAACGGATCACGGGGCCGAACAGCGGGTCGGTTTCCACTGTAATGGACAATTCATGGGCCAGCGCCCGCGCCAGCCGCACGCCCGGCGCGGCGCCCGGCGGCGCCACCGCGATGCCATAGGCGGCCAGCACGGCGCCGGCCTCGCCGCCAACGAGTCGCGTTTGGCCGGCGGGGCTGTCACGCAGCGCGCGCAGCATCACCGCATGCGCGGCTTCGCGCTCCGGCCGGCTGGCACGGGGCAACGCGCCAGGCACCTGGTTCAACTGGTCCTGGTTGCGGCGGTACTGCACCAGTTGCATGAACCCGTGCACCGCCTGTTCCGGGGTGTCGTAGGTCGGCAGGCCGGCCTGGGCAAAGACCTGGCGCGCCGGCGCCATCGCCGCCCCGCCCAGCCAGCACGACAGCACGTTGCGGCCGGCCGCCTGCAGCGGCGCCACCAGCGCCTGCGCCACGGCGGCCGCGTCGACACCCTGGGCCGGCGCGAAGACCAGCAGCACGGCATCCGGCCCGGCCGCCGGCGCCAGCAAGGCTTGCAGCGCCGCCACGTAAGCGTCGGGCGCGGCGGCGATCGGCAACACGGCCGGCTCGCCGGCCAGCTTGCCTTGCGCCGCGGCCAGCGCATCGGCCGCGATCCTGGCCAGCGCCGCGCCATTGCACAGGATCGCCAGCTGTTCGCCGCGCAGCGGGCGCGCCCGCGCCAGGGTCTCGGCGGCATCGAACAAGTCTTCCGTCGCATGCACGCGCAACATGCCGGCGCGGCGGAACGCGGCGTCATACACGTCGTCGCCGGGCCCGCGCGGCTTGAGCACGATGACCGGCTTGGCGCGCGACGCGATGCGCGCTGCCGTCATGAACTTGCGCGCGCATACCACCGATTCGACGTACATCAGGATGGCGCCGGTATCGTCGTCATCGGCCAGGAAGTCCAGCAAGTCGCCCAGGTCGATGTCGGCGCGCCCGCCCAGCGAAATGCACTTGGCATAGCCGACGTCGTGCAGGTGCGCCCAGTCCAGCGCCGCCGTCATGACCGCGTCGGATTCTGAAATGAAGGCAATGCGCCCGGCCGGCAGGCGCGAAGGCGCCAGGCTGGCGTTCAAGCCGCTCGCCGGGCACAGCAGGCCGACGCCGCCCGGCCCCAGGATGCGCAGCAGGTGCGGCTTGGCCGCGTCGAGCATGGCTTGCAGCACGGTTTCGCCATCCCAGCGCACGGCCTGTTCCAGCCCCGGCGTCAGCACCACGGCCGCGCGCGTGCCTTTGCGCCCCAGTTGCGCCACCAGGTCCGGCACCGTGGCTGGCGGCGTGCAGATCACGGCCAGGTCGGGCGCGCCTGGCAGGCTGTCCACGCTGTCATGGCAGGGGACGCCCAGCAGGCTGTCATATTTCGGGTTGACCGGCCACAGCGCGCCGGCATAGCCGCCTTCGGCCATATGGTTCAGCACGACCGTGCCGAGGCGGCCCGGCCGCTGCGACGCGCCGATCACCGCCACCGAGGCCGGATCGAACAGTTTCGGAAAATTCCTGATGCTCATGGTCCCGCCTCCTTGCCTGTTCCGCCGCCACGTCGAACCCGACCCGTCCGCCATCCCGCCCGGCAAGCCAGCCGGCGCCGCTTCAGCGCCTGCGCGCCGGTCCCGTCACCATTTCGACGCGTGCTCTTCCGTCACCCCGACCAGCTTGCTGACGACGCGTTTCGGCGCCTCCGCGCTGGAGCGCACCCAGCCGGTGAATGTGCCAACCGGCTGCAAATATCTGCTGGCGGCCACCAGCAGGTTCTTGTCTTGCCGCCGCGCTCCTTCCGGCGTGAAATACAGTTCCAGCAAATCGTCTTCCGTGAAGATATGCCAATCCGACAAGGGATCGTGGCGGTCATATATAAAATGCGCGGGGCCCAGCGGGTGCAGCTGGCCATCGAGCCACAATGCGTTCTCATGGGCGCCGAAATAACCGGCTTGCAGATTGAAACCAAGCTCCAGGCTGTGGCCCGACGCCCAGCGCCACGCGGTATTGCGTGCAAGCAATCCATTCGAGTAATCGAAACTGGCCACGCCGCCATCGAGCCGGTACTCGCCGCGCCACAGCCGTACTTCCCCGGCCAGCGGCATGCCCGACGACTTTTGGGTAGCGTGGATGGCGCCGCCGTCGACCGGGCCGGCGGCCAGCAGCAGCGGGGCCGAGGGCGGGCCGAAGCGGGCGTCGATTTCCAGGTAGGGCGACGCCAGTTCCAGCCGGTAGAGGCCATCGCCTGCGGCCTCGATGGCGATACGCGTGCCGCGCGACTGGAACAGGCTGCGCCCGCCCACGTTCTCCGCCACCCTGGCCGCCACGCCCGGCAAGCCCTCCTGCGAAAAATTGGCCAGCATGTCTTCATCGCGGCGGTCGAACGCATAGGCGAAACAGGAACCGATCCAGCCCAGGTCGACGATGGCCACCGCGCAAAATACTTCGTCGGTGGCCAGCGCCACGTAATGCCATTTCTTGTGATGGAAGCGGCGCCACAGCGCGCCGCGGGCATGGCGGCCGGCCAGCCGGTCCCAGTCGAAATGCGTGGCCTGGCCGGCAAAGCGGCCCAGCAGCGGCACGCCGTCGGCGCCGACAATGGCGGCAGGTGCGGCAGGCAGCATCATGGCGCCGCCTCCGCCGCGCCAGCCGCGCTCACCGGCTTGGCTGCATTCGCGGGCTTTACTGCATTTGCTGGCTTTACTGCATTCGCCGGCTGTACCGCGTTCGCCGGCCTGGCTGCATTGGCTGCCTTTGGCCCTGTCGCTGGCTTGGCATCCTTGGCAAGCCCTGCCGCCTGCGCCGGCGCGCCTGCACCGCCCATTGCCCCCGCCGCGCCCGCCCCGGCGTCACCTTCCGCCAGCACGGCTTGCAATTGCTGCGCAAACAGCACCGGTACATGGACGGCGCCGCCGGCCACGCGCACCTGCGGGCAGCCGTGCCAGGCCGCGCAGCGCTGCACGGCGCCGGCCACGTCGCGCACCAGGCGCGGACTGGTTTTCACGCCCGGCTCCAGCGCCACGGATTTCAATTCAAACACCCGTTCGCCCCGGTGCGCCTTGGCGTCGATCCGGCCCACCAGCGCGCCGCGGCGCAGGACCGGCAGCGTGAAATAGCCATAGCGGCGCTTGTGCGCCGGCGTATAGCATTCGAGCCGGTAATCGAAGCCAAACAGTTCCAGCGCGCGGCGCCGGTCCCACACCACCGGGTCGAACGGCGACAGCAGCGTAGTAGCGGTGGCCGCCAGGCTGCCGGCCGCCGCGGCCTGCGCCAGCGGGGCCAGGTCCGGATGCAGGTAGACCGGGTCGTCCCAGCCCTGCACCCGCGCACGCAGCAGCGCGCCTTCCGCAACCAGCGTTTCAGGGTCCAGCCGCGGCGGGCGGGTCCGGAAATAATCGGCGATCCAGTGCGCACGCGCCAGGCCCAGCGCGCGCACGGTTTTCAGCACGAACGTGCGGCGCACTTCGTCCATGGACGGCGTGCGACTGTCATGCCAGCCGGGCAAGACCCGTTCGGCCAGGTCATAGACGCGCTGGAACTTGTCGCGCCGGGCAATCATCAGTTCGCCGGCGGTAAACAACACTTCCAGCGACCGTTTTTCCGGCTTCCACTGCCACCAGCCGCCGCCCTGCCCGTCCCGGCGCTCGAAATCCGACGATTTCACCGGGCCATGGGCGCGGATATGGGCCAGCACCGCGTCGACTTCGGCGCGCCGCTCGCGCATCCATTTTTCCGAATATTTCCAGCCCATCGCGGCCGGATCGAGCATGCGGTGGCGGTACAGGCCATAGTCCTCGACCGGCACGAAACACGCCTCGTGCGCCCAGTACTCGAACAGCGCGCCCTCGGCCAGCAATTCCTCCAGCCACGCCTGGGGGTAGTCGCCCAGCCGGCTCCACAGCACCAGGTACGGGCTGCGCGCCACCACGCTGATGGTGTCGATCTGCAGCACGCCGAGGTGGCGGATGGCGTCCAGCACGTCGGCCTTGCGGGCGATCTTGCGGCGCGGCCGCAACAATCCCTGCGCAGCCAGGTGCAGGGAGCGGGCGGCCGCCAGGGTCAGTGTCAAATCAGTCAAGCGCGCGTCCTTTTCTCCTCGGGTCCAGCACGCTATTTTAATGAATAAACATCGAATGATTCCCCTAACTCCCCTGGCCTATACCGCTTTTGATACACGGAAACGAAAAATCTGCTTTGGCCAGCCTCAACCAGCCGGTTTGCGTGCAGAATATATCCGGGCGGCCGCCTGGCTGCCATAGACAAGGGGCCATGTGATCCAGACCGACAGCCCAATCCGACACTTGCTGCGCAAACTGTATCGGATGATACTGTTGCCCGCGTTCGCGCTCGTGCTGCTGGTGTCGATGTGGACCGCCGTGGTGTACCAGGTCCACCAGGAATACAGGGGCGCCCGCCACGAAGCCGTGCTGCATGCGCACACGCTGGCGCGCACCCTGGCCGAACATACCAGCCACCTGCTGCGCCAGAGCGACCACGCGACCCAGTTGTTCAAGCTGAAATACGAGGAAACCGGCGGCACGCTGCGGCTGGCCGAATTCACGCGCAAGGGCGGCCTGCTCGATTCGCTGATGCCGTCCAAGCTGCAGTTGCCGATCGCGCTGTACGGCGCCGACGGCGCGCTGAAGGAAAGCCTGCATGGCGTATTCCAGGACGATATCCGGGTCGAACCGGTGTTCCATGCCCTGTCGCAATCGGCCGAGGACAGCCCGCATGCGTCGAACGTGCTGGTCAATTCGCAAACGTCGAAGTGGCTGATCCAGATCGCGCGCCGCGTCAATGACCGGCAGGGGCGCTTTGCCGGCATCATCATGCTGATGATCGATCCGGCCTATTTCGTGGAAGACTACGACCGCCTGCACGTGGAGGAAAACGGCCTGGTGATGCTGGTGAGCCGCGATTCCGGGCTGGCCGTCGCCCGCGTCGACGAGCAACTGTACATCACCGACACGATCGACTTCGTCACCAATATCGACGCCTTCGGCTCGGCCGACGAGCTGGTGTTGCGGCACCCGTTCGACGGGGTGGACCGGATCTACAGCTTCCGCGACATGCCGCGCTACCAGCTGACCGCGGTGGTGGGCAATACCGTGTCGCACGCGATGGTGCGCTTCGAGCGCCTGCGGCGGCTGTATTTCAGCGCGGCCGGCGCCGCCTCGATGCTGATCTTCATCTTCGCGCTGCTGCTGATGCAGCAAAGCCTGCGCCTGCGCGACAGCATGGAGGCGGCCAACGCCGCCCAGCAGAAGTTGCGCGCCGCGGCCGACGCCAGCCTCGACGCGGTGTTCCTGCTGAAATCGTGCCGCGACCGCGACGGCCAGGTGGTCGATTTCACGCTGGCCGACGTCAACGAACGGGGCGCGGCCATGCTGGGCCACCACCACGACGACGTGGTCGGCCACCGCATCGGAGAACTGGCGCCGGCCTGGCGCAGCGAAGGCTTCATCGACAAGTACCGGCAGGTGCTGGAAACCGGCGCGCCGCTGGAGGAGGAAGTCGAAACCCGCAACCTGCCTGGCGAGCCGGCCGAATCGCGCTGGCTGCGGCACCAGATCGTCGCCATCGACGATGGCGTGGCCGTCACTACCCGCAACATCACGTCGCGCAAGCGCGACGAACTGGCCATGCGCAAGCACCAGGCCGAATTGCAGGCCGTCAACGACGCCTCGCCATTGGGCCTGCTGCGCGCCGACGCCCAGGGCCATTGCACGTACGTCAACCGCACGTTCGAAGCCATTACCGGCCTGACGCGCGGCCAGGCGCTGGGCGACCAGTGGATGGCCGCCGTGCATCCGAACGACCGCCGCGTGCTGCAGGAAGCGCTGACGCACCTGCGCGAGACGCTGAAACCGTTCCAGGATACGCTGCGCTGCGTGCATCCGGACGGCAGCATCGTCTGGACATCGATGAAGGTCGCGCCGATCACCATCGACGGCCGCATCGAGGGTTTCGTGGCCACGCTGGACGACATCACGCTGATGCGCAAGTCGGTGATGGCGCTGCGCGAAAGCGAGGCGCGCCTGCGCACCATTGCCGACACGCTGCCGGCCATGATCGCCTACATCGACGACGAGGAAGTGTACCGCTTCAACAACCTGGCCTATGAGCGGGAATTCTCGCGCAGCGGCATGGACGTGATGGGCAAGACCGTGCGCGAAACCGTGGGCGAGACCCGCTATGCGTTCCTGGCGCCCTATATCCGCCGCGTGCTGGCCGGCGAACCGCTGGCGTTCGAGGAAGACGACGACAGCACCGGCATGGTGCGCACTTTCGAGGTCAACTATATTCCCCAGTTCGACGAGGACGGCAAGTCCGTGGCGGGCTTTCACGTGATGCGCCAGGACATCACGGCGCAAAAGCGCGAACAGCAGCGCCTGCTGAAACTGTCGCAGGTCGATACGCTGACCGGCCTGACCAACCGCGCCGGCTTCCAGCAAAAACTCGCCGATTCCATGGCCTATTGCCGCGACAACGGCGCCATCATGGCCGTCATGTACATGGACATCGACCGCTTCAAGCCGGTCAACGATACCTATGGCCACAGCGTGGGCGACGCGCTGCTGAAGGCGTTTTCCGGCCGCCTGTCGCACGCGATGCGCGCCACCGACACCATCGCGCGCCTGGGCGGCGACGAATTCACCATCGTCATGGAGCGCATCAGCAAGCCCGAGGACGCCGACGCCGCCGCCGCGAAGATCGTGGTGGCGATGCAGGCGCCGTTCGTGCTGGACCAGGTCACGGTGCACGTCTCCACCAGCATCGGCCTGACGTATTACCGCGGCGAAGACGTCAGCCCGGCGGAATTGCTGAACCGGGCCGACATGCTGCTGTACCAGGCCAAGCAGGCCGGCCGCAACACGTTCCGCTCGGGCGCCCTGATCCCCGACCTCGACGCGGCTTAGCCGGCGGCAGCCATCGCGCCGGCAATATCGCCGGCGCATCCCCGATCCGCGTGGTTTGCAGTATATTGTGCGCTTTTCCGCAAGTTCGACCGGTTCCCATGCGACTGCTGCATACTTCCGACTGGCATCTGGGCCAGTCCCTGCACAATTACGACCGCCACTATGAACACCAGTGCTTCCTGGACTGGCTGCTCGACACCATCGTGTCCGAACAGGCTGACGCGCTGCTGGTGTGCGGCGACGTGTTCGACAACGCCAACCCATCCGCAGCCTCGCAGCGCCAGCTTTACCGTTTCCTGCGCCAGGTCAAACAGCGCGCGCCGCAGCTGGACGTGGTGATTATTGCCGGCAACCATGATTCGCCGGGCCGCATCGACGCCCCCGGACCGCTGCTGGAAGACCATGGCACGCGCGTGGTGGGCAGCGTGCCGCGCCGGGACGACGGCGCCATCGACGTGGAACAGCTGGTGCTGCCGCTGACCGGCAAGGATGGCCAGGTGGCCGCCTGGTGCATCGCCATGCCGTTCCTGCGCCCGTCCGACGTGCCCCGCGTTACCCCCGACATCGCGTCCGGCATGACGCCCGAGATGACGCCCGACGTGGCGCCGGAAGACGGCGCCGGCCCCGGCGACCCGTACCTGGCCGGCATCGCGCTGCTGTACCGGCAGGCGCTGGCCGTGGCGCAGGCGCGCCGCCAGCCGGGGCAAGCCATCGTCGCCATGGGCCACTGCCACATGGTGGGCGGTGAAATGTCGAACGAGTCGGAGCGCCGCATCGTCATCGGCGGCACGGAAATGCTGCCGTCCGGGATGTTCGGCGCCGACATCGCGTATGCCGCGCTGGGCCACCTGCACCTGGCACAGGCGGTCGGCAAGCAGCCGCACATCCGCTACAGCGGCAGTCCGCTGCCCTTGTCGTTTTCCGAAGTGCACTACCCGCACCAGGTGTTGCGCATCGACCTGCACGATGGCGGGCTGGCCGCCATCCACCCGCTGGCCGTGCCGCGCGCGGTCGACATGCTGCGCCTGCCGGAAAAACCGGCGCCGCTGGAGCAGGTGCTGGAACACCTGGCCGCGCTGGCGCCGCCCGATGCGCCATTCGACGCCCGCCCCTACGTGGAAGTGCGGGTCTTGCTGGACCAGCCGCAACCGGGCATGCGGGCGAAAATCGAGGCCGCGCTGGAAGGCAAGGCGGTGCGGCTGGCGCGCATCGATACCTCGGCCGTGCGCCGCGCGCCATCGCTGGAGGAAGTCACGCTCAACCTGGAACAACTCGACAAGCTGCAGCCGGACGATATCTTCAAGCGGCTGTACCGGCAGCGCTATGACGCGGACGCGCCGGCCGAGCAGCTGGCCGCGTTCGCCGAACTGATGGCGGGGGTGTAAGCATGCGTATCCTGCGTATCGGCGGCAAGAACCTGGCGTCGCTGGCCCAAGAATTTTCCGTGGACTTCGAACAGGAACCGCTGGCTTCCAGCGGCCTGTTCGCCATCAGCGGCCCGACCGGCGCCGGCAAGTCCACCCTGCTCGACTCGCTGTGCCTGGCGCTGTACGACGCCACCCCGCGCCTGCTCAAGGCCATGCGCGGCAGCATGGTGCCCGACGTGGGCGCCGAGACCGTGTCGACCCAGGATCCGCGCAACCTGTTGCGGCGCGGCGCCAGCGAAGGCTACGCGGAAGTCGATTTCGTCGGCAGCGACCAGGCCCGCTACCGCGCGCGCTGGGCGGTGCGCCGCTCGCGCAACCGCGCCGAGGGCGCGCTGCAACCGACCACCATGGCGCTGCACACGCTGCCGGAACTGGTCCCGGTCGGCAATACCAAGACCGAAGTCAAGGCGGAAATCGAAAAGCGCATCGGCCTGTCGTTCGAACAGTTCACGCGCGCCGTGCTGCTGGCGCAAAACGAATTCGCCACCTTCCTCAAGGCCGACGACAACGAGCGCGGCGAATTGCTGGAAACGCTGACCGGCAGCGCCGTCTACAGCGACATTTCCATGCGCGCCTTTGAACGCGCCAAGCAGGAAACCCTGGCGCTGCACAAGCTCACCGCGCGCCTGGCCGACCAGAAACCGCTGAGCGGCGACGAGCGCGCGGCGCTGCTGGCGCAGCTTACCGGGGCGGAACAGGCGCTGGCCGGGCTGGACGCGAAAAAGGACAGCCTGGAACAGCGCCAGCGCTGGTTCGACCAGGCCGCGCGCCTGCGCGCTTCCGAACAGGAGGCGGCCGAGCTGCTGGCGCAGCGCCAGCACGCCATCGCCAATGCGCAGCCGCGCCGCGATGCGCTGGCGCGGCTGGACGCGGTGCAGGCCGCGCGCCCCCTGGCGCAGGACATCAATCGCATCGAAGCCGAGATCGCGTCGGCGCAGGCGGCGCAAGCGGCCGGCGCGCACACCATGGAACAGGCGCTGGCCGGCCACCGCCAGGCCATCGCCGCGCAACAGCAGGCCGAAGCCGCGCTGGCGCAGGCGGAAAGCGCGCAGCGCGAGGCCGGGCCGCGGCTGGACCAGGCGCGCGCACTGGACGCGCGCATCGAAGCCCTGCTGCCGGCCCACAAGCAGGCGTCCGGCGTGCTGGAAGCGGCGGAAAAGGCCGATGCACAGGCACGGGCCGCGCTGCAGAACAAGCACAGCGAGCGGCGCCAGGTGCAGGCGGCGCAGCAGCATGGCGCCGACTGGCTGGCGCGGCACGCGCCATGGCAGCCGCTGGCCGAGCGCTGGGAAAAATGGGACTTGCTGTTTGCCCAGGCCGGCCATGCGCAAGCCCAGGCCGACAAGCACGCCCAGGCGCTGGCCGCGATCCAGCACAATGGCGCGCGCTGCCGCGAAGACGATGGCCGCGCGAAAGCCGCGCTGGCGGCGGCCGTGGAAAAACTCGACGCCATGCACGAACAGCGCCGCCAGGCCGACGCCGCGCTGGCCGGGTTCGACGCCGACACCCTGCAAGCCCGGCGCCGTGCCTGGGAAGCGCGGCGCGACCAGCTGGCCGGCGCCGAGCGGCTGTGGAGCGACCTGCAGGCCAGGGCCGAGCGCAACGCCCAGCTGCACAGCCAGGGAGCGAGCCTGCGCACCAGCCGCGCCGCGGCGGAAACCGCGCTGGCCGGCGCCCAGCAGGGCTATGCCGTCATCATGGCGGAATTCGGCGCGGCGGAAAAAGCGCTGAAATTGACGGAAGCGGCGTGCGGCGAAAGCGTGGAAAAATTGCGCGCCACGCTGGAAGAGGACACGCCGTGCCCGGTCTGCGGCGCGCACGAGCACCCGTACCGCCACGACGACGGCGCGCTGGCGTCGATGCTGCGCACGCTGCAGGCGGACGTGCTGCGCTGCCGCGACCAGTTGCAGAAAAATGTCGAACAGCAGGCAACCCAGCGCGCCGCCGTGCAATCGTGCATTGAGCGCCTGGCCGCCATCGGCATCGAACAGCACGGTTTGCAGGAGACGCTGGCGCAACTGGCGGCGCAATGGCGCGCGCACCCGCTGGCGCCCGAAGCGGCAGGCAGCGCGCCCGATGCACTCGATCCTTGGCTGGCGGCGCAAGCCGGCGCGGGCGCGGGTGCACCGGACAACGCGCCAGCCGCGGCGCCGGCCGACATCGACCTGGTGGGCGCCCGCGCCGCCTGGCTGGCGGCGGAACTGGCGGCCGCGCGCGACGGCATGCAGCAGCTGGAGCAGCAGGAACAGGCATGGCGCCGAGCCCAGGCCGCGCGCGACGCCGCGCAAAAAGGACTGGATTTGGCGGTGGCGGAACACCAGCGGGCCCAGGCCGCGGCCACCCAGGCCGCCAGCGCGCTGGCGCAGGCGATCGCCGATTACCGCGCGCATGATGAAAAACGCATCGAGACCGCGCAGCACCTGGCCGGACTGCTCGATGAACTCGACAGCGCCTTCAGCGGCGGCGACGCGCCCAACGATGAATGGAAGGATGCATGGCGCACGGCGCCCGAGGCGTTCCACGAGGCGCGCCGCGCGGAAGCGAAGCAGTGGCACGCCCAGCGCACCCAGGCCGACGAACGCGCCGTCGCGATCGCCCAGCTCGATATCGAAGTACAGGCGCTGGCCGATGTCCAGGCCCGCACCGGCGCCGACGCGCAGGCCGCGCGCGAAGCGTATGCCGCCGCCGACACCGGCGTGCTGGCGCTGCAGGAACAGCGCATGGCGCTGTGGGGCGGCAAGGAAGTGCGCGACGTCGAAGTGCAATTGCAGGCGGCCATCGATGCGGCCCGCGCGCGCATGGCGGCGCAACAGCAGGCCAGCCAACATGCGCTGCAACAGCATGCGCGCGCCGAGGAAGCGTGCGCGCAGGCCGCCGCGCGCGTGGCTGCGCTGCGCGACGCGCTGCGCAACGCCGAACAGCGCCTGGCGCTGTGGCTGCGCGAATTCAACCGCGAGCGGCTGGGCGAGGAAACACTGGAAACCCTGGCGCCGGCGGTGCCGGACATGTTCACCGGTCTCGAGGGAGACGGCACGGGCGCCGGCGCCGCGGTGGCCGCGCACCCGGACTTGCTGGCCATGGAAGGCTTGCACGCGCTGCTGGCGCAAACCGACGACGACGTGCGGGCCGAGCGCGCAGCGCTGCAGGCACTGGACCAGGCGGCCGGCAGCGCCGCCACGGTATTGCAGGAACGGCGCCGCCAGCTGGAAGCGCACCTGGCCGGCGGCGACGGCGAATACACGGCCGAGACACTGGCGCAGGCGCTGCAGGAACTGGCGCTGGCGCACCGCCAGGCGTCGGACTTGCTGGCCGCGCACCGGCTGGCCATCGCGCAGGACGACGACAAGCGCCAGCGCGCCGCCGCCATGATGGACGAGATCGAGGCGCAGGAAGCCGTGGAACAGCGCTGGGCGCGGCTGGCGGACCTGATCGGCTCGGCCGACGGCAAGAAATTCCGCAACTATGCGCAGCAATTCACGCTCGACGTCCTGCTCGGCTATGCCAATGCGCACCTGGCGCACCTGGCGCGGCGCTACCAGCTCGAGCGCATCCCCCACCCCAGCAATCCGTCGCTGGGATTGCTGGTGCGCGACCAGGACATGGGCGGCGAAACCCGTTCCGTGCATTCGCTGTCGGGCGGCGAATCGTTCCTGGTGTCGCTGGCGCTGGCGCTGGGACTGGCGTCGCTGTCATCGAACCGCGTGCGGGTCGAATCGCTGTTCATCGATGAAGGCTTTGGCAGCCTCGATGCGGAAACCCTGCGGGTGGCGATGGATGCGCTCGACGGCCTGCAAGCCATGGGACGCAAGGTGGGCGTGATTTCACACGTACAGGAAATGACGGAGCGGATTTCCACCCGCATCCTGGTGCAACCGTCGGCGGGCGGGCGCAGCACGGTATCGGTGCAGGCATAACCGGCTGCCGCGTGGCGCCGCCGCCAAAGTGCGCCTGGTCAGCGGCGCACGCCTGGGGCGCCCGGGCTAGCGGCGCCTGGCGCCGGCCGGATCGGTTTTCACCAGGTCCCAGCCCAGTTCGCGGCGGATTTGCTGCGGATCGGGCGGTGGCCGCCGCTCCGCCAGCTTTTTCTGCAGCCACTGGCGCACTGCTTCCTTGCTCGGTTGTTTCGGTTGTTCCACAGCGTCCCTTTCTGGGTGATTCCGGCCATCCGGTATCCGTTCAACGCGGGCGCCGGCGGCAAGTTGACGTGCGGGCGGCAAATACAACACCTTGTTACAATGTAGTTGTCTCCGGCCAGACTTTGTTTGATCGCGCATAACGACTTGTCATGGGTATCAGCGCCCTGTCCCCTGCCGCCAGCCTGTATCCGACGGCCGCGCCGCCGTCCGGCGAAGCGCGGCAGTCGGCCACGCCACCCGCGCAGCTGGACGCCCGGCAGCAGGCGCAGGTCGACAAGCTCAAAGCCGCCGACATGAAGGTGCGACAGCATGAACAGGCGCACCTGGCGGCTGCCGGCGGACTGGCCACGTCCGGCCCCACCTACACGTACCTGCGCGGCCCGAATGGCGTGAATTACGCGGTTGCCGGCGAAGTCGCCATCGATGCCTCGCCCGGCGCCACGCCACAGGAAACCATCGAGCGCGCCCGGCGCATCCAGGCAGCCGCCCTGGCGCCGGCCGATCCATCCGCCCAGGACCGCAGCGTCGCCGCGCGCGCCGGACAAATGGAACGCGACGCCCGCGCGCAACTGGAGCAAGCCTATGCCGGCGCCACCCGTCCGCGCGCTGTGGTCGACGTCCGGGCATAGGACAGGATGCGTGGCTTGTGCGCCGGGCCATTGCAGCGCGGCCAGGATGCAACCTGGACTGGCGTGTGCCGGCGCAACGCGTCCAGCCCGCCATCGGTGCCGGGCCGCAGCGCGGAATGCTAGAATCCCTGCTTTACCCGAATTTTTCCACCATGTCGAAACCAGCCCGTACCCTGACTTTCAAATGCGTCAAGTGCAACAAACCCGTCACGCTCTACCTGCAAAAAGTATCGGCATGCGCGCACGTCCAGCCTTACCAGGGCCTGTGCGCCTGCGGTGAATTGCGCCGTCACGCCACCGGCCAGGCCGATGCGGTCCAGTCGTTCGTGGAAACCGGCGAAGTACACCACCACCACCACCATTGACCGCGGCGCTCCGGCGCCCTCAAGTAAACGCGTTTTGTGCCGTTGTACTAAAGGAAACCCGCCATTAGGCCTGTCCCAGGTGCCGCCATGACCAATTTAAGCCCGCTCAACTCCCGCTCGTTCCTGCCCACCTCGCTGCCGGCCCAGGCCGATAAAAACGCGCGCCTGGACCACACGCCTCTATTGGACAAGGCGAAAAACGACCTGGTGTCGCTGTCGAAGAACGGCATCGACTTGCAGCAGCGCGTGGAATCGCTGGGCCATTCCACCGTGGACCTGGCGCAAAACCTGATGGGCAGCTTTGCCCAGCAATTGTTTGGCGATGCCGCCAAGGATGCGACGATTTCCTTTGACTCGGTCAGCCTTGACACGTCGGCATCGTTTGCCGCCGGCGTCCAGTACAGTGAAGGCGCAGGCCGGGTGACCGATGCGGCCGCCTTCAGCCTGACGGAAAGTTCCCACTTCATCGGTAAAGGCACGATCACCACCGCCGATGGCCGCAAATTCGATTTCGAAGTCGAAGTGCAATACGATTATTCGCTGGAAGCCGCCGCCGGCAAGAGCACGCCGGCGCCGGGTGCGGTGCCCGGCAAGGATGGCCAGGCGCCGCGGTCGGCCGCCGATCCATTGCCGGAAGTGAATTTCCCGGACATTCACTTCCCCGGCAGCCTGCAAGACCTGTTCCGCCTGTTCGACAAGCCATTGAAGTCCGACGTGGTGGAACCGGGCCAGGGCGGCGGCAATGACAAGAAACTCGGCAGCCTGTCGCTGCGCCTGCTGAACCTGGTCGACAACAAGGGGCCGCAGGATATCTACCATCCATCCGACCGCGCCAAGGCCGTCGCCAACGCCTATGGCAAGGAAGCGCTGCCGGCCACGCCAGGCGCGCTGGCCGAAGCGCAGGCCGACGCGGCAGCGGGCAACGCCGGTGCGGTTGCGGCCAATAACGCGGCCGGCAGCGCGGCCTCCGCGCCCAACGCCTCGGCAACGCCTGCGACTGCCGGCTCCGCCACGCAGGCAGCAGCGGAGCCGGCCGCGGAACCAGCTGCTGCTGCCTCGGCTGCGGACACGCCGGAAAAAGCCGCCTGATCGCGCCGCCCCCGGTCTCCCTTATAATAGGGCCCTTGCAACCGCCGCCACTGCGCGGCGGTTTTGCGTTTACCGGCCCAACACCAATCACACTGCATGGATTCCAACGCCCCCCAACTCATCCACTGGACCGAACATGGCGAACAGCGCTGCGCGCGCTGGCGCTCGGAAAGCGGCATGCCGCCGCCGAAACGCGTCGCCATCGCGGACGACACCACCAATGCCGATACCGCCTACCGCCTGGCTTGCGAAGGCACGGCGCTGTTGTGGCGGGGCGACTACCAGAACGCGAAACAATTGCTGCAGGCGCTGGCGCGCCGCGCCGACCACAAAGGCGGCGGCCGTGGCAGGAAAGCCAAGCCCGCCAAGGTCCCCGCCACGCCAACCGAAGCGTTCCACCTGCACCGCCAGGCGCAATCGCAGCGCGGCCGCACGCTGGCCATGCTGCTGATCCCGTTCGAGGCCGATTACACGATACCGTTGCGCCGCGCGCCGGACGTGAAGCTCGCGTGCAACGAAGCATATGGCAAAGGCGACCAGCCATTCGTGGCCTCGCTGCGTGAGCTGCTGGGCCTGATCGGCGCGCACGAATGGCGCCGCAATGGCGTCATGATCCCGGCGCTGGGCGAACGCATCCACCCCCACTATGGCGTGTTTTCCCCGGTGCGCGGCGAATACGTGGCGCTGGTGCAGGATGCGCCGCTGCCGGCCGGCACCCAACTGGCGTTCGATATCGGCGTCGGCACCGGCGTGCTGTCGGCCGTGCTGGCCCGGCGCGGCGTACCGCGGGTGGTGGCGACCGACCAGGACCCGCGCGCGCTGTCCTGCGCCAAGGAAAACCTGGCGCTGCTGGGCGTGGCGGACCGCGTCGAGCTCATGAAAACCGATCTGTTCCCGGCAGGCCGCGCCAACCTCGTGGTGTGCAATCCGCCGTGGGTGCCGGCGCGCCCCGGTTCGCCGATCGAGCATGCCGTATACGACCCGGACAGCGCGATGCTGCGCGGCTTCCTGGCCGGCCTGAAAGACCATTTGCTGCCGGGCGGCGAAGGATGGCTGATTTTGTCCGACCTGGCCGAGCATTTGGGCTTGCGCCCGCGCGAGCAATTGCTGGATTGGATCGCGGCGGCCGGCCTGGCAGTAAAGCACCGCCACGATGTGCGCCCCACGCACGGCAAGGCCATGGACGCGTCCGATCCGCTGCATGCGGCGCGCGCGGCGGAAGTGACGTCGCTGTGGATTTTAAAATCCGCATAACGGCCCTTGCGGAATGCATATCGGATCGATATAATAGCGGGCTCAGACGCGGGGTGGAGCAGTCTGGCAGCTCGTCGGGCTCATAACCCGAAGGTCACAGGTTCAAATCCTGTCCCCGCAACCAGATACCGGTAGGTGCCGACTGAAGATCGGCACCCATCAAAAAAGCCGTTGCCATGCAGCGGCTTTTTGCATTTGTGGAGCTAAAAACCATGGTGCACCTGATCCGCTGGACCGCCGCCCTGCTGCTGGCCGCCGGCAGCCCTGCCGCGATCGCGAAAACCCCGGCCTGGCCCGACAGTTACATCGGCCGCCTGCAGGCGCAAGCCCTGCTGCAAACCCTGAACGCCAACCTCCTGGCCAGCACCAGCGCCACCCTGTCGCTGGAAACATGGTGCGCCGACCACGGCATGGCGCGCGAGCCGAAAGTCGTGGCGCGCCTGTTGCGCGGCGCCGATCTACCGGCCAGTCCGGAAGTGCGCGCGCGGCTGGCCGTGGCGCCGGACACACCGCTGAAATACCGCCGCGTGCAACTGTATTGCGGCGAGCACCTGCTGTCCGAAGCCGACAACTGGTACGTGCCGGCCCGCCTGACGGCCGCCATGAACCAGTTGGTGGAACAGACCGATACCCCGTTCGGCAAGGTCGTACTGCCGCTGGCGCCGTACCGCCGCACCGTCGCCGTGAAAACCCTGTGGTCGCCGCTGCCGGAGCGCTGGGAAAACCAGGCCGTGCCCGCCGCCGCCGGCGCCGCGCCCGGCGTCATGGCCATCCCCGCCGCCCTGTTTGAACACAGCGCCGTGCTGTACACGCGCGGACACGAACCCATCGCGGAAGTCAGGGAAACGTACCAGCGCGGCCTGCTGGATTTCCCACCTCCGGCGGCAAAGTAGGCGGCGCCATGTAACGTTTTGTAGGGTTTGCATCGGCACAACGGATTGACCTTGCCAGAGTGCTACACTTTGCCACTTGTAAAAATTCTCTGGCAAGGAGCTTCGCGTGAGCGACGACAACCACAACAAAGCCGGCGCACCGGAGCGCCCTTCCCGCCGCCGCATTTTCCAGGCCGCTGCCGCCACCGGCATTGCCGCCACCCTGCCCGGCGGGGCCCTGGAGGCCAAACCGGCTGCCGCATCCGCCACCCAGCCCGCGTCGCTCGATGCCAAGCTGAAGCAGCACGTGAAAACCGTGGTGGTGATTTACCTGGAAAACCGCAGCTTCAACAACCTGTTCGCGGATTTCCCCGGCCTGGCGTCACCGCTGTCCGCGCTGAAACCGGAGCAGTACCGGCAAAGGGATTACGACGGCTCGGTCTTGCCCACGCTGCCGAAAGTCTGGGGCGGCATGGTGCCCGATGCGCAGACCATCGGCGGCGTCAAGGTGGAAATCCGGGAAGACGATATCCAGGGCTTGCCGAATGCCCCCTTCAAATTGAGCACGCCGGACGGCAGGCCGCTGCCGGAAGCCGTCATCACGCGCGACCTGTGGCACCTGTTTTACCAGAACCAGATGCAGATCAACGGCGGCAAGAACGATGGCTTCGTCGCCTGGGGCAATACCGGCGGCATGGTGATGGGGTATTACGGCGAAACCGCGAAAAACCTGGGGCTGTACCAGTTGGCCCGCCAGTACACGCTGTGCGACAACTTCTTCATGGCGGCCTTTGGCGGCTCGTACCTGAACCACCAATTCCTCATCAGCGCGCGCCCGGCGGAATTCCGCAATGCCGCGCAATCGGCCGCCAAAAAGAAGATTTGCGTGCTGGCCGACGGTCCAACCGGAACCCGCCTGGCGCTGGCGCCGGACAGCCCGAAATCCGCGCTGGACGGCAAACCCGTCTACGTCAACGACGGTTCGATTTCGCCGGACGGCTACGTCATCAACACCATGGCGCCGCCCTACCAGCCCAGCTGGATCAAGCCGGCGCCAGGCGGCGACCCGAACCTTGCCAATTCCGACGAAGCGTATTACCAGCCGCCGCAAAGCTATGACACGATCGGCGACCTGTTGTCGGCCAAGGGCGTGAGCTGGGCCTGGTACGGCGCCGGCATGCAGGCCGCGCTCGACGCCAAGGGCGGTGGCCCGAAACCGAATTTCCAATACCACCACCAGCCCTTCAATTACTTCACGCAATTCGCACCCGGCACCCGCGCGCGGGCCGAACACTTGCGCGATGGTGGCCTGGGCGACAGCCCCATGTCGAACCATTTCCTGGCCGACGTGGTGGCGGGCAAGCTGCCGGCCGTGACGTTCTACAAGCCGCAAGGCAACTTGAACTTGCACGCCGGATATTCCGACATTGAATCGGGCGACCAGCACATCACCAACGTGATTGCCCACCTGCAGAAATCGCCGCAATGGAAAGACATGGTGGTGGTGATCACATTCGATGAAAACGGCGGCTGGTGGGACCATGTGGCGCCGCCGAAAGGCGACCGCTGGGGACCGGGCTCGCGGGTGCCGGCAATGATCGTGTCGCCGCACGCGAAGAAAGGCGCGGTCGACCACAGTTTCTACGACACCACGTCGATCCTGCGCTTCATTACCCGGCTGCACGGCTTGCCGCTGCTTGATGGCATCAAGGCGCGCAACGAAGCCTTCGCGGCGCGCGGCGCGCCACCGCCGGGCGACCTGACCGGGGCGCTGAGTTTCCGCTAAGTTTCCGCTGAGTTTCCCCGGCGGCATGGCGGAGCTATCCCGTCCCGGCCGTGTGTGATACACTCCATGCCGCTTTAAATTGCCAAGCCCGACTCTTGCAGCCGGGCTTTTGTTTTGAATGAGAGATAAAAAAGACAACGCGACGTTCGACTTGCCGGGCTTCGACCCGGCCGCGCCGATGGAGCCGGAGCCGAAGCGCCCGCCGCCGCCGCGCGTGCGCCGCGCTGCCATGAAACAGGTGCAGCTTGAACTGCTGGAAGAGACCGACACCACCGGCTTGCCAGTCTGGAAGCGCGACGACGGCCTGGACTTGACCGGCTTGCCGGTCTGGAAAAAAGACTGACGCACCACGACGCCGCATCGGCACCGTCGCCGATCCGCAACCGGGATTCCCGCCGCGGGAATTTCATCTTGCCGTCCACGCCGCTGTCGCGGCACACTGAACGGCGCCGCCCACAACCCATTACAGCCGCCACCGCGCCCGCCATTATGACGTCCACTGCCTTTCATACCCTGCCCCTGTCTTCCGCCTTCATTGCCAACCTCGACGTGCTCGGCTACAAGCACATGACGCCGATCCAGGCCGCCAGCCTGCCGGCCGTGCTCGAAGGCCGCGATTTGCTGGCGCAGGCCGCCACCGGCAGCGGCAAGACCGCCGCGTTCGGCATCGGCATGTTGACCAGGCTGAATCCGGCCTGGTTCGCCACCCAGGGCCTGGTGCTGTGCCCGACGCGCGAACTGGCCGACCAGGTGGCCAATGAATTGCGCCGCCTGGCGCGCGGCGTCGGCAACGTGAAAGTGCTGGTGCTGACCGGCGGCATGCCGATGCGCCCGCAAATCGCATCGCTCGAACACGGCGCCCACATCGTGGTGGGCACGCCGGGCCGCATCCGCGACCACATCAGCCGCCAGACCATTGATCTGTCCACGGTCAATACGCTGGTGCTCGATGAAGCCGACCGCATGACCG
>CBIHOX010000062.1:0-29301 GCA_966211685.1 uncultured Pseudoduganella sp. | reverse complement strand
TGAAAATTCCCATCGTGCTGGGCTCGGCCACGCCGTCGCTGGAAACCTGGCACCACGCCCAGGCCGGCCGCTACCGGCTGCTGCCGCTGCGCGAGCGCGCCGTGAAATCGGCCGTGCTGCCGCAAGTCAAGCTGATCGACATGGAACGCGACAAGCCGCGCGACGGCTTGACGGCGGCGCTGGTGGCGGCGCTGACCTTGCGCATGGAGCGCGGCGAGCAGTCGCTGCTGTTCCTGAACCGGCGCGGCTATTCGCCGGTGATCTGTTGCGAATCATGCGGCTGGGTCAGCGACTGCAAGCGCTGCACGTCGTTCATGGTGCTGCACAAGGGCGAATTCAAGCTGCGCTGCCACCACTGCAGCCTGGAAATGCGGATTCCGCGCCATTGCCCGACGTGCGGCAACATCGACCTGCAGCCGGTGGGGCGCGGCACGCAGCGGGTGGAAGAAGGCTTGCAAGCCATGTTCCCGCAGGCGCGCATCTTGCGCATCGACGCCGACAGCACGCGCCGCAAGGGCAGCGCGCAGGAAGCGTTCGACACCGTGCACCGCGGCGACGTCGATATCCTGGTCGGCACGCAAATGGTGGCCAAGGGCCACGACTTCAAAAAACTGACCCTGGTGGGCATCTTGAATCCCGATACCGCGCTGTTTTCCCAGGATTACCGGGCCAGCGAGCGCCTGTTTGCGCAATTGATGCAGGTGGCGGGCCGCGCCGGCCGTGCCGGCCAGGCCGAAGGCGGCAGCGCGGCCGAAGTGCTGATCCAAACCCGCTACACCCAGCATCCGCTGTATGGCGCCGTGGTCAACCACGATTACGACAGCTTCGCCACCGCGCTCTTGGACGAGCGCCGCCAGGCCGCGCTGCCGCCCTACCTGTTCCAGGCCATGCTGCGCGCGGAAGCGCCGGAACTGGCCAATGCGCTGGCCTTCCTGGCCGAAGCGCGCGACTGCGTCGAGCATCCGGGCGTGACCATCAACGACCCCATCCCGATGAGCATGACGCGCGTGCATAACGTGGACCGCGCGCAATTGCTGGTGGAATCGCCGTCGCGCCCCGCACTGCAAGCATTCCTGCGCGAATGGATGCAGGTGCTGCGGGACAAGAAGACCCGCGTCAAATGGTCATTGGAAGTCGACCCGCTCGACATTTGACCTGCATCAATAATGTGCACCCCCGGGGTCAGACCCCAAATGTGACAAACGCGGACATTGCTTGGGAGAAATGTCCGCTTTTGTCATAAATGGGGTCTGACCCCAGGGTGTGACATCAGGGTTGCAGCAGGTAGCGGCGGGCGCTGTTGACCACTTGTTCCGACAAGGCCTTGGTGAATGGCGTATCAAGCTCCCATGCATGCCATTCGAGCGGCACGTCGAGGTATTTGCCGGGGGCCAGGTCGACCAGGCGGCCATTGTCCAGCGCGCTGGCAATGTGCATCAGCGGCAGCAGACCATACGCCAGGCCGCCATAAATGCATTCGTACAGCGCCGGCGACAGCGGCAAGGTGTGATGGGGGAACGGGCTGTGTACGCCGGCGGCGTCGGCCAGGAAGCGCGCCATGGCGGCGCGGTCCCACACCACGGCCGGCGACAATTGCACGGCTTCCGCGCTGAAGCCGTCGCCAAACCAGTGTCCCGCATACACCGGCGTGGCCACGCAGACGTAGCGCATCGCGCCCAGCGCCGTGGTGGCGGGGCCGGCCAGGGCTGCGCCGGCGTCATTGCGCGCCGCCACCGCGCCCGAGACGCTGCCTTCCTGCACCATGTGCAGCGCCTGCGCGCGCTCGGCCAGCCGCACGTCGAGCTGGCAGCGCGGCGGCGACAACAGTGGGCCCAGCGCCAGCGGGAACCACGTGGCCAGGCTGGCCGCATCCACCGCGATCGAGATTTCCGGCATGCTGACCCGGTTGCCGAGGTCGATGTCGAGCGCCGCTTCCATCAGCCGCACGTTGCGGTGGTGCGAAATCAGCCGCTGGCCCAGGCCGGTCGGCACGCACGGTACGCCGCGCACGATCAACAGGCGCCCGCTGGCGTCTTCCAGGGCCTTGATCCGCTGCGATACCGCCGATTGCGTGATGCCGAGCGCCCCGGCGGCTTTTTCAAAACTTCCATGGGTGGCGACCGCGTCCAGGACCGCCAATGCCTTGTAATCGATATTTGCCATAAGGAACGCTAATAATATTTTTCATGGATAAGTAATACTAATACCATTTCCAATCCTGCGCTGGACAATTTGCCTCATAGGTAGCATGAAAGTGACTACCAATGGGAGAGAGAGGCAGTGAAAATCCGCAAGATCGGCCCGAACGACCTGTATGTGGGTCAACTATTGCCATGGGATGTGTATGGCACGGGTGGGAGCTTGCTGGCGCGCAAGGGACACGTGGTGGCCAACAATACGCAACTGGACATGCTGGCCGAGCGCGGCATCTATGAAGAAACCGGGGCGGCGCCCGCCTGCGGGCGCGGCCAGCCATCGGTGGTGCGCCTGCTCAATGCCGCGCAGAGCGAACTGCACGCGGTATTGCAGCGCATCATCACCGGCGCGCCGGGCAATGCGCGCAGCCAGCTGGAACACATTGCCGCGCTGGTGACCCGGGCCGTGGCGCAGAATGCCGACATCGCGGTGGCTGCCATCCTGCACAATCCGCAAGCCATGGCGTATGGCGTACGCCACAGCGTCAACACCGCCGTGGTGGCGCAACTGGCGGCGCATGGGCTGAACAGGCCGGAGCATGAATTACGCACCATCACGCTGGCGGCGCTGACCATGAATGCCGGCATGCTGGGGGAACATGAGGTCTTGCAGCGGCAGGCGGCGCCGCTGGGCGCGCGCCAGCGGGAATTGATCCGGCAGCATCCGCAAGCCGGCGTGGTGTTGTTGCGCCAGGCCGGCATCGACGATGAAGCGTGGCTGGAGTGCGTGCTGTGCCACCATGAAAACGACGATGGCACCGGTTATCCGGGCGTGCGCCGCGGCGCGCAGGTACCGGAGGCGGCCAGGGTGATTGCGCTGGCGGACCGCTATTGCGCCCGCATTGCGCAGCGCGGCTACCGCAAACCGATGGCGCCGAACGCCGCCCTGCGCGACATCTTGTTGGAAGGAAAAAACACGCTGGGCAGCCTGCCCGCCGCCGTACTGATCCGCGAACTGGGGATTTACCCGGTCGGCACCCTGGTGCGCTTGCAAAACGGGGAAACCGGTGTGGTGTCGGGCAAGGGCTTGAACGCCACCGCGCCGTGGGTGACGTCGCTGGTGGGGCCGCGCGGCGCGCCGCTCGATCCACCCGTGCAGCGCGACACCCGCAACGACAGCCATGCGATCCGCGACGTGCTGGTGGCGCCGCCGCCGGGCGTGGCATTCGATCCCGGCCAGGTCTGGGGCCCCGGTGCGTTGCCGTGACGGTAGCCGCAGCGCCGCAGCCAGTGCGCCTTGCACGGCAAGGCGCTGCAACGACGATATGGTTCTTGAATTAAACGCCGGTTAGTTCAGCATCGAGTCGAGGCGGCCCTGTTCCGCCAACTCGCGCAGCACGCGGATCGTATCGATATCGTTTTCCTGGTAAGCCGACTTGCGGAATTCGTCATACATCTTGTTGGCTTCATCGGTGGCCGCGTCGTGGTCGTCCTCATAGAGGAAGCGCACGAACAGGCGTCCCGGCTGCGGCGCCTCGATGGTCATGGTCAGGCTGGAGTCGCCGATCTCGTCCTGCGCGGCGACCAGGTAGCGCACCCGGTGCATCGGTTCCAGCACCACGCGGTCCGCCACCACCAGGTCGCCGAAGCGCAGCTTGCGGTGGAAGCCGTTTTCATCGCGGTCCAGGATGTCGCAGTCGTCCAGCTGCGGCATGAACAATTTCGGTGCTTCCGCGCGCAGCACCAGGCCGCGCCACAATTGTTCGTGGGTGATTTCATCCATCAGCGGATTGAGCAGGTCGTTGACTTCAATGAGGTGTTCAAATTTCATGGTGTTTGATTCCGGATAGGTCTAACGACACTATATTCCCCCGCCATACCGGATTTCAATGCTTGCGCTGATACAATCTACGGCTGACCTTCTTTTGTACGCCGTCAATAATGTCGAATGCACCACAGTTTGGCCTGAACGCCCCGCAAAGCGAAGCCGTGCTTTACCTGGACGGTCCGTGCCTCGTGCTGGCCGGCGCGGGTTCCGGCAAAACGCGGGTCATTACCCAGAAAATCACGCACCTGATCGAAGACCGGGGCTACGATCCGCGCACCATTGCCGCGCTGACGTTTACCAACAAGGCGGCGCTGGAAATGCAGGAGCGGGTCGGCAAGATGCTCAAGCAGCCGCGCCAGGCCAAGCTGTTGACGATTTCCACGTTCCACTCGCTGGGCGTGAAGATCCTGCGCCAGGAAGCCAACAACCTGGGCTTGAAAGACCGCTTTTCCATCATGGACAGCGACGATTGTTATTCGCTGGTGCAGGAATTGGCGATCACCACCGACAAGCAAATCATCCGCAATATCCAGAACGCCATCTCGCTGTGGAAAAACGGGCTGGTCGAGCCCGACGTGGCGCTGCGCAATGCAAAAGACGAGGACGAGGCGCAGGCCGCGCGCATTTACGCCAGCTACCGCGCCACCTTGCAGGCTTACCAGGCGGTGGATTTCGACGACTTGATCCGCCTGCCGGTGGAATTGTTCCGTGATAACGACGCGGTGCGCGACCGCTGGCAGCGCCGCCTGCGCTACCTGCTGGTCGATGAATACCAGGACACCAATACCTGCCAGTATGAACTGGTGAAGCTGATGGTGACGGGCCTGGGCAAATACCCGATGTTCACCGCGGTGGGCGACGACGACCAGGCGATCTACGCGTGGCGCGGCGCCACCATTGAAAACCTGCGCAACCTGCAGGTGGACTTCCCCAACCTGAAGTTGATCAAGCTGGAGCAGAATTACCGCTCCACCACGCGCATCCTGCAGGCGGCCAACGCGGTGATTTCCAACAATCCGAAATTGTTCGAGAAAGCCCTGTGGTCCGAGCACGGCCTCGGCGAACCGATCACCGTGCACGCGATGGCCAACGATGAACAGGAAGCCGAACAGGTGGCCATCATGATTTCCGCCGACCACTTCGAACGCAAGAACAAATGGACCGATTACGCCATCCTGTACCGGGGCAACCACCAGGCCCGCATCATCGAGCAGGCGCTGCGCAACCAGCGCATCCCGTACACGATTTCCGGCGGCCAGAGTTTCTTTGACAAGGCGGAAATCAAGGACATCATTGCCTACCTGCGCCTGCTGGCCAACCAGGATGACGATCCCGCCTTCATTCGCGCCGTCACCACGCCGCGGCGCGGCATCGGCCAGTCGACCCTGGAAGCGCTGGGATCGTTCTCGGGCCAGTGGCAGTGTTCGCTGTTTGAAGCCGTCTTCAAGGGCGGTATCGAAGCCAGGCTCAATGACCGCCAATTGTTGCCGCTGCGCGAATTCTGCAATTTCATCAACAACTTGGAATCGCGCGCCAGCCGTCCGGGCCCCGGCGGCAGCGGCGACAATGCCGCGCAAGTGCTGGACGACTTGATGGAAGCCATCCATTACGAATCGTACTTGTACGACACGTATGAAGAGCGGGCCGCGCAAAGCAAGTGGCAAAACGTGATGGAATTCATCAACTGGCTGAAAGACCGCGGCCGCGGCGGCAAGGACCGCGAAGGCGAAGAAAAGAACGTGCTGGAATTGACGCAAATGGTGGCGCTGATGTCCATGCTGGAGGGCAAGGACGAAGAACCCGACGCGATCCGCATGTCGACCCTGCACGCGTCGAAAGGGCTGGAATATCCGCACGTGTTCCTGGTCGGCTGCGAGGAAGGCATCTTGCCGCACAAGGGCGATCCCGACACCCCGGTGGAAGTGCTGGCGCAGCGCATCGAGGAAGAGCGGCGCCTGATGTACGTCGGCATTACCCGTGCCCAGCGCACCCTGCGCATCACATGGTGCAAGAAGCGCAAGCGGGCCGGGGAACAGGTCCATTGCGACCAGTCGCGCTTCATTGCGGAAATGCAGCTGGACGTGGGCGACGCCCCGCCCAAGGAAGAGGAAATCCTGTCGCCGCGCGAACGGCTGGCGCGCATGAAAGCCTTGCTGGCGACGCCGAAACCCTAGCCGGCAAATTAAAATAAGAAATAGATCCGTTAGGAAATATACAATAGGGAGTTTCCTGATATAACGGTATATTTCCGATGGTAAGGTTTTTCCAACTGTTGCTGGTCCTGTGCGTGTGGTGGGCGGCAGCCCGGCCCGCGGCTGCGCAGCACACGCTGGACACCCAGTTGCTGGAAGATCCGTCGGGAACCATGACATTCGACCAGGTGCTGGAGGCGGCCCAAGCGGGGCGTTTCCAGCCCGGCTCGCCCAACATCGGGCTCAGCACCTCGGCTTACTGGATGCGCTTTACCGTGCGTGCGCCGGTGCACGGCCCGGCCTATCCGTCCGACCCGGCGCTGTGGCTCGATACCGGCAACCGTACCCTGCAGGAAGTCACCCTGTACCAGCCCGATGGCGAAGGCGGCTGGCGCCGCACGGCCACCGGGGCGCGCCAGCCTTTCAGCCAGCGGCCACTGCCGACCGACCATTTTGTCTTTCCCATCGTGACCCAGGATGGCGCCGGCGCCGTGCTGTACCTGCGCGTGCGCAGCACCGCCTTCATCGGCATCACGGTCCAGCCCCGCATCTGGCAGCCGCAAGCCTACCTGGAACAAATGGAGTGGGACCGTACCGGCTGGCAAATCTACATGGGCATGGCGGTCGCGCTGGGCGGCCTGTACCTGCTGTTGTGGCTGTACCTGCGCGAGTCCGACCATTTGCTGTACGTGCTGTCCTTGGCGTCGATGGTATGGGCTGCCTGCAGCGCGGTGGGCGGGTATGGCGCCGCCTATGCGCTGTATTGGCCCGACAGCCCCGGGTTCGAACAAAGTTCCTGGGTGGCTTCCCTGCTGGCGGCCGGGCTGTTCCCGGTGCTGTTCATCACGCGCCTGACCAGCCTGGCGCGGCGCCTGCCGCGCCTGTACCGGGCGGTGCGCTGGCTGGTGATCCTCAATACCGTGGTGGCGTCCGCCATCCTGATGTTGTTCTGGCTGTGCCCGGATTCGTCGGTGGCGCTGCAACAGCGATTGTTCCTGGCCGGCTGGCTGGTGTGGCAGCCGCTGTATCCCGTGCTGCTGGGCGGCGTGCTGGTGGTGGCGTGGAAGGGCGACCGCATGGCGCGCTTTGTCGCGGTGGCGTATTTGCCGGCGCTGCTGGCCTCGCTGTGGACCTCAATGGAAAACCTGCGCGGCATGCCGCCCACGCTGTCGCTGGTGATGTGGGCCGGCGCGTTTGAAATGCTGGTGATGGCGCTGGCGCTGGCCGACCGTTTCCATTACGAGCGCCTCGACATGGTGGCGGCGCGCCAGGCGCTGCTGCAAAACCTGCGCCAGTCCGAGCTGGAACTCGAGCGCAAGGTATTGCAGCGCACGCTCGAACTGAATGCGGAAGACAAGCGCACCAAGGATTTGTTATATGACATCTTGCCAATGGAATTGGCGCGCGGCAGCGGCGCCAGCCGCAAGGGCGCGCCGCCGCGGCCCGTCTCGGCCACCGTGTTGTTCACGGAATTCGAAGGCTACGAAGCGCTGGCCTCGACCGTGCCGGCGCACCGCATGGCAACGGAATTGCATGAAATTTTCACGGCGTTCGACGCCATTGCCGCCGAATGCGGCGTCCGCAAGATCAAGGTGATGGGCGACGCCTACCTGGCGGCGGCCGGTTTGCCGAAGCCCTGTGCCGACCATGCCCAACGCTGCGTGCGCGCCGGCATGAAAATGATTGCCTATATCGACCAGCGCAACCGGCACCATGCGTTCAAATGGGCGATGCACGTCGGCGTGCATTCCGGGCCGCTGGCGACCGGCATGGTCGGCAAGCGCCAGTATGCGTTCGATATCTGGGGCGATACCGTCACGATCGCGTCGCGGTTGGAAAGTTCGTCCGTCACATGAAGCTCTTGCGCCTGCTGTTCCTGTTATTAATGCTGTGCCCGCTGTACGCGGCGGGCGCGCCATCGCCGGCCATGCCGCTGGACTTGTTATTGCTGGAAGATCCGGGCGGTACGATGGCGCTGGAAGACGCGATTGCCGCGGCCGGCCGGTTCCGGCCGGGCTCGCCCAACGTGGGCGGCACCACCTCGGCATACTGGATGCGGTTTACCGTGAAAAACACCGGCGGCGAACCGGCCACCTGGTGGTTCGATACCGGCAACCGCACGCTGCAGGAAGTCGATTTTTACCAGTCCGACAATTTCGGCGGCTGGCAACAATTGTCGACCGGGTCGCGCTTCCCGTTCGCGCAGCGGCCGCTGCCCACCGATACCTTTGTGTTCCCCGTGACGGTGCCGGCCGGGGCCAGCACCGACGTGTACCTGCGCGTGCGCAGCACCGGTTACCTGGGCGTGACCCTGTTGCCGCGCCTGTGGACCAAGGCTGCATTCCTGCAAGCTGCGCAGGAAGACCGGCGCGCCTGGCTGACGTACCTGGGCGTGACGGCGGCGCTGGGCGCGTTTTACCTGATGTTGTGGCTGTACCTGCGCGAGCGCAATTACCTGTTGTACGTCCTGTCGCTGGTGTCCATCGTATGGTCGATTTCCAGCACGGCCGGCGGCTTTGGCGCGGCATTCCAGCTGTTCTGGCCGAATTCGCCGGGGTTCGAGCAATGCGCGTGGATGCTGTCGCAAATTCCGGTCACGTGCCTGCCGGCGCTGTTTGCTTCGCGGCTGGTGGACTTGCCTGCGCGGGCGCCGCGCATCAGCCGGCTGGTGTGGCGGCTGATCAAGATTGTCAGCGTGATCATGGCGGCCATGGTGTTGCTGGCGGCCGTGCAGCGCCCGGAACTGGCGCCGCTGTTGCAAACGCTGTACTTGCTGGGCTGGTTTGTCTGGATTCCGGTCTATCCGCTGGTCGGTTTTGCCATGGCGCGCGAAGCGTGGCGCGGCGACCGCACCGCGCGCTATTTCTGCCTGGCCTATACGCCATCGATCGTGGCGGGCGCCGTGATTTCCACCCAGGCCCTGCGCGGCTTGCCACCCGCCATGTGGGCCATGTTGTGGGCCTCGACCTTTGAATTGCTGGTCACGGCGCTGGCGCTGGCCGATTACCTGAATGTCGAACACCAGGAAAAAATCAGTACCCAGGAAGCGCTGCTCAACAGCAAGCGCGACACGGACGAAGAACTGGAGCGCAAGGTCGTGCAGCGCACGCTGGAATTGAACGCCGAGCGCAAACGGACCAAGGCACAACTGTACAGCCTGCTATCGAGCGAGCGTCTGGCTGGCGATGAAGTGGGACAGCCCACGGCATTGCGGACCGGGCAGCCGGGCAGCGATAAAAGACAAGGGTAAAATCGATATGGTTTTTATAAAATTGCTCAATAAGCACACATCCGCCGCCGGCGGTACCATGGCCCGATGACACCTTACCTTGCCCATACCACCTGGATCGATGGCGACCATCCCGACGTGGCCGCCCAAGCCGCCGCCCTGGCGCATGGCGCCGCCTCGCTCGAGCAGGTGGCGCAGCGCTGTTTTGAATTCGTCCGCGACACCATCCGCCACAGCGTGGATTACCAGAGCAATCCCGTCACGTGCCGCGCTTCCGACGTGCTCAGGCATGGCACCGGTTACTGTTATGCGAAAAGCCATTTGCTGGCCGCGCTGTTGCGCGCCAATGGCATTCCCGCCGGGCTGTGTTACCAGCGGCTGGCGGTTGGGACGGAAGGGCCGCCATATTGCCTGCATGGCTTGAATGCCGTATGGCTGGAACCGTATGGTTGGTACCGCATCGATGCGCGCGGGAATAAACCGGGGGTCGATGCGCGTTTTACACCGCCGCTGGAAAAGCTGGCGTTTCCAATATTGGCGCCGGATGAGCGTGATTTACCGGAGATTTGGGCGGAACCGTTGCCAGTCGTGGTGGAAACATTGCACCGGTATTCAACATTCCAGGCAGTGCTGGAGAATTTGCCCGATATAGACTTGATGCCCGCGATAAAGCCTGCAACGGGACGCGCCCATTGGACGGATACTGGCGGCAAGTGGGCGACAGGCTGAAATTATTCAAGGCAATCATTTTGGCGTCTCCAGCAGGAGCAGCCATCCCACGCAAAAGCCGTCTTGCGATCGGCTGCTATCCGGTACGAAGTGATGCTGATTGCTTATAAAGCTTACTAAAATTGTTCATGGGCATAGTTTGAATTCTATCCGTCATGTAGAGGGGGATAGCACTGGGAAGTAAAAGATATTCATAGTTAGCGTTTCTTAGTATTCTCCGAAATTTCAGGGAATGCCCGCCTCATCGGGCAGGCAATACCTACAGATTTATGTTCGGCCGATGCGCCATGATGCCATCTGCTTTGCCGGGTCTTTCAAACTTGTTGCCCATTCTTGCCACCGCGCCCGCCACCGAAGCATCGGTCACGTTATGGCATACATAATCCCTGATGCAGCGTTCGGCTATAATGGCATTCTTACTGCCGGGAGTTTTATATGAGTACCGAAGAACGCTTCATTGATATTGAAATCAAGCTGGCCCATGCGGAAGATATGGTGGAATCGCTGAATCAGCGTATTTATGAACAGCAAAAACAAATCGATAAACTCGAGGCCATGATTGCCGCCCTGGCGCAGCATATCCGCGATAATCCGCAGGGCCAGCAAACGCCGTTGAACGAACGGCCGCCCCATTATTGATTTCCCTGTTGCGGCTTCCCAGCCGCATTTTTTCGCGGATTTCATGCCATAAATTAGCGCGATCACGCTAATAATTGGCATAAAATGGCTGAAACCAGCCCGGTATGGATGCCGTTAAGGGAATTCAGGTGAATTGACCGGTTACGATGGCCGTACCCAGCCGCTTACCCAGGCACAATAAAGTCAGGGTAGGCGGCAAGCCCCATGGTTCGGGAATCACGGAAGCATCGCAAATATACAGTCCGGAAAGCTGTGCCCGGCAATGGCGGTCGACGCCGTCGCCAATCCGGATGCTGCCGCCGGGATGCGCGGCAAAATGCCAGGTTTTAAACAGGTGGCGGGCGCCGGCTTGCTTTAAAACCTGTTCCGCCAGTGCCACACCGTCCTTGAATTTCGCGATATCGCGGGGTTGCAGCGATTTATTCACCCATCGCGGGCCTATCTGGCCGCCAATCTCATCGCGGATTTTCACCATGACCGATAAGGTTTGTGCATGGGAAAATAAACGCGTGAGGCGGCCCACCTGCAATGCAAAGGCCTGAAACATGGGTTTGGGCAGCGTCAAATCCGCCAATGAAATGCCTTGTTCCTGGAAATAAACGCCGGCCGCCATCGGCACTTCAGCGCCGCCCCGGATATCGTCCACGGTGCCCATGACCGCCACCACTGGGTCGCTGAAAAAGGGAGATGTGGCAGGCCCGAGGCCGGACGCGCTTAATATCCGGGGAGAACCGATACCGCCGCCGCAAAGAATAATATGGGGCGCGGCGAGTTGGTGTGTTTTTCCGTGGCGCCGATATTCCACGCCGGTCGCGTGATTGCCTTCGTGTAGAACCCTGATCACCTGGGCCTGGTCCAGCAATTGCGCGCCATGCTGCACGGCGTCGTCAATAAAGTCGCGCGCGGTCCATTTCGCGCCATATGGGCAGCCATAAGCGCAACGCCAGCAACCGGTGCGGCATATTTGCGGCCGGATCATTTTATCGAGCTTGCGCCAGTTAAATCCGGCGGCTTGCCCCGCCTGCATCAACCGGCTTGCCATCGGTCCCATTAATGTATCCGGCAATGGGGCCATCGGTAATTCCGCGCGCAATGCCTGTAATTCCCGTGACAGGTCGATGCCATAACGGGCAAACAAGGCCGCCGGCGGTGGCGCGGCCGTGGCGAAATTCAAAGTCGAACTGCCGCCGGCGGTAATGCCTTGCACCAGCAGCGATGCATCGCGGTGCACATACGCGCCACGGCCGGGAATGGCGGCCATGCCGGCCATTTGCGCCAACGTGCCGGTCACCGGCGCCGCGCTGCCGCGTTCCAGGATGGCCACCTTGAGGCCACGACGCGCCAGTTCACGGGCAACGGCGGCGCCACCGGGACCGCTGCCGGCCACGATGGCGTCATAAGAAGAATGAATAAGCGTTTGCATGGGGCGATGGTAGCACCGGGCCCGACCCGCCGGCAGTCAGGCAAGATTAAGATTGCCTGTCAAACCACATTGCGTTACTGTCAAATTCTTTCTTTTGGAGACTTCCATGGCGATACTGGTCCTCGGCCTGCTGCTTTTCCTGGGCATCCATTCCGTGCGTATCGTGGCCGATCCGTGGCGGACGCGGATGCGCGCCCGCATGGGCGAGCAGGCATGGAAGGGGATGTATTCACTGGTGGCGCTGGCGGGGCTGGTATTGCTGGTGTGGGGATATGGCGTGGCGCGCCAGGCGCCGGTCGTGCTGTGGGTGCCGCCGCTGGCCACGCGCCACCTGGCCGGGCTGCTGACGCTGGTTGCCTTTATTTTCCTGGCCGCGTCCCATGTGCCCAACAATGGCATCAAGGCCAAGGTGCATCATCCGATGCTGATTGGCGTCAAGATCTGGGCGCTGGCGCACTTGCTGGCCAATGGCAACCTGGCCGACATCGTGCTGTTTGGCGGCTTCCTGGCCTGGGCCATCGTGGATTTCAAATCCGCGCGCCAGCGCGACCGGGCTGCCGGCGCCGTGTATCCGCCAGGCACCGGCAGGGGCACCGCCATCGCCGTGGCGGCCGGCGTGGCGGTGTGGGCGCTGTTTGCGTTCTGGCTGCACGGGGCGTTGATCGGGGTGCGGCCCTTCGGCTGAAGCAGCCCTCCGCCAGCCGGCTTGAAGCGGCCCGCTCCAGGCCGGCGTGACGCGCACAGCCGCAGCAACCCCGGCCGCCGCGGACAATACCGCGGTGCAGTGGATCAGGGCGTTACGCGCGCCACGGTGCGCCATCCCCCGGCCCAGGCCAGCGTGGCCAGGGCCGCCAGCGCCGCCAGCATGGTCCAGGGCGGCGTGCCGCCAGCCGGTTCCGCCGCAACGCCGGTGGTTCCATCCGCCGCCACGCCGTTGGGGCGCGCTGCCGTGAGGCCCGCCTCAAAGCGCGGCGCGGCCGGGAAATCCGCCGCGCCGAACGGGCGCTCATGGAACAGGTAAGGATAGTAAAACTGCCGCAACGCGCGGTGGAACGCGGCGATCCGGTCCTGGTAAGCCAGCTGCGCCTGCAAATCGGTCTGCGCCAGCCGGTGCAGCAGCACTTGCAGGTTGACCGGCGCCAGCAGCCAGCCGGCGCGCGCGGTCCAGTGGTCGCGCGCCAGCAGGCCGTCCCGGTATTGGCTGGCCAGGCCGGCCACGGCATCGTCCCCGGCCTGGTGCATCGCGTAGTACCACTTCCAGTGGAAGCTGTCGGTCACCGGCGTGGTGCCGCGCCACTCCGGATGGGTGCGGAAAAACTTGTCCATCGTCGCTTGCTTCGGCTGGTCCCAGGCCTGGTGCACGGCTTGCCGCTGGGCCAGCGCCAGTTCCGCACCGCGCGCCAGCGCAAGATGGCGGGCAATGGCGGCGTTGACCAGCGTCGGCGCCACCAGGGCCAGCAGGATGAAGACCGCCAGCAGCGCGGCCGCCCCGGCCGCCGCGCTGTGGAAACGCGGCGCCACCGCCGCGCTGACGCCAAACCAGAACGCCAGGTAGAGCGCGGCCGCCAGCGCGACCAGCAGCGACGCGCCGGCAGGTGCACCGGCAATGGCCGCACCTGCCGCGAACGGCGCCAGCGCCGCCGCCAGCACCAGCCCATAGCGCAACACGATGCGCCGTCGCCACGGCGCGCCGGCATTCACCGGCTGCGCCGCCAGCATGCGCAGCCGGCCTGCCTCGCGTTCGCCGCTGACCAGGTCATGCATCAGCACCAGCACGAACAACGGCGCCAGGTAGACCAGCACGAACGCGTAATCGAAGCGGCCCGGCGCCGCCAGCTCCGGATTGACGGCTTCCGATTCATACAACTGCGCCTGCAACCCCAGCGCGCGTACCCGCAGCGCGGCCGGCTGCACGTCGCGCTGGCCGAGCGCGGCAAAAGCCAGCGGCGCCGGCGGATGGGTGGTCAGGTGCGGCGTACTGTAGGCGGCCATGCCGGCGTCGCCGCCGTTGCGGTAGTGTTCGGCCAGCGCAGCGGTTTCCTGCGCGTGCGCCCCGGCTACCCGCTGCAGCGCGTGCCGTTGCGTCGCCACCGCGTGCAGGCCGGCGGCGACCGCTGCCGCGCCCAACAACACGAGCAGCAGCAGGGCGCCGGACGCCAGGCGCGACTGCAATGCCAGGCGCAATTCCAGTATCAGGAGATGCATTGAGCGCTTCATGCGACACTCCTTTCCAGACGGCGGCCTGCAGCCACGGTGGCCGCCGCCATCCCGGCCAGCCAGGCGCCCAGCAGCGCCAGCGCGGGCGCCGCGTCGCGCCGCACGATCGCGCCCACGTCCGGCGCCGCCGCTGCAAAGGGCGGCAGCGCGCGCCAGAATTGCGCGCCGATACGCTGGGCGCGGTCGTTGTCATACGCCACCTGTTCCGCGTGCAGCCGGTTCAGCTCCTGGATCAGCTGGTAGCGGTAGGCTTCGCCCTCCAGCAGGAAGCGTTCGTGGCTGGGCCGGTCGGTGCCGGCCAGCGCGGCCGACATCCGTTGCAGCGCCATTGCGGGACTGAACCATGCGCCCGGCCCCAGCCAGTCGGACTGGCGCTGCTGGCGCGCGAAGTCGGCGCGCATGGTGCGCTCGAACAGTTCGCTGGTCAGGCGTTCGCCTTCGGCCATGACCAGCGCGCGGTAATTGACCGGCAAGGCTTCCACGGTCGTCACGCCATAGCGCGCCAGCACGCGGTCGCGGAACCGCGCGAAATAGGGATCGTCGGGATTGTGGCTGTCGCCCAGCGCGCGCAGTTGCCGCGCAATATCTGCTTCCATTTCAATGCGCGTGGGACGCGTCACCATGGCCGAGGCAATTTCCGGCATGATGCGCGGCAGCAGCACCACCGTCACCATCCATGCCGCCACCAGCGCCAGCAACGCGGTGCGCGCACGCTTGGCCAGCGCCGAAACCAGCACGGCCGCGCACGTCCACAGCAGCAAATAAGCGGTATAGCCGGCCAGCATCCAGGCGGCCTGGGTGCGCAGCCCGGCATGCAGCAGCGCGATGGCGGCCAGCGCGCCCAGCGCCGGTGCGGCCAGCAGCAGCGTACTGCCCGTATGGCCCAGCAATTTGCCGGCCAGCAGCGTCCCGCCCGGCACGCCCTGGGCCAGCGCCTGCCGCAACTGCCCCCCTTCGCGCGCCCGCGCCACGCTGCCGAACGCGAGGAACACGATCAACAGCGGCGCCACCGTCTGCAGCACGAAAGCCGGCGACAGCTGGCCGAAGCGCAGCAGCGGCGACGACTGGCTGGCGTCGCTGAAATTCGCGCTGTTCTGGCGATGGCCTTCCAGATACAGTGTATGGCCGGTGTAGGGCGTCACGCCAAAGTCAAAGAACGCCAGCGGCGTCAATGGACGGAAGATGTAGCGGCCATAGTGCACCACGCGGTGCGGATGGCGGTCCGGCTGGCTGTTCCACTGTTGTTCCGCGTGTGCCTGCAACTGTGCCCGTCCGGCATTGACGGAGCGCACCTGTTCGCGGCTGACCAGCAGCGCCGTCACGCTCAATACCAGCAGCATCAGGCCGGCCGCCAGCGCCACGTGGCTGCGCACCATGGCGCGCCATTCCTCGCGGGCGATGCGCCAGGCCAGGCGGGTATGGCGCAGCAAGGCCGGGGCCGCGCCGCCGTGGCCGTGCGCCGGTTTCACTCCCGGATTCATGCGGCCTCCTGTACGCCATGGTAGTAGCGGAGCAATTCCCCGGCCTCGAAGCGCTGCGCGCCGCTTCCCGCCGAGACGGTCCGCGCGATGCGCCCCTGCTCGAGGTAGCCGATATGGTCGGCGACGGCCGCCGCGCCCGGCAAATCGTGCGTCACCATCAGCACTGCCACGCCGCGCTGGCGCAGCCCGGCCAGCAAGGCGTTGAATTCCGCCGTGGCTTTCGGGTCCAGGCCGGTGGTGGGCTCGTCCAGCAGCAAGAGCGGCACGGCGCGCGCCAGCGCCAGCGCAATCGCGGTTTTCTGGCGCATGCCTTTCGAATAGCCTGCCAGGCGTCGGTCCCACGCCGCGCGCGCCAGGCCCACGGTGTCCAGCGCGGCCTCGATCGCGCCGCCGCTGTCGGCTTTGCCGGCCAGGTGCAGGAAATACGACAGGTTTTCACGCGCCGTCAGGTGTTCGTACAGCGCCACGTTTTCCGGCACATAGGCCAGCCGGGCGCGCGCCGCCAGCGGGTCGCGCTGCACATCGATGCCGCAGACGGCCGCGCTGCCCGACGCCGGCCGCACGAAGCCCAGCAAGACATTGATGGTGGTGGACTTGCCGGCGCCATTGCCGCCCAGCAGCGCATAGATTTCGCCTGGCCGCAATTGCAGCGACAGGCCGCGCAACACCGGGGTGGCGCCATAGTTGACGCAGACATCGTTTGCTTCGATCACGCATTGCATGGTGTGTCCTTTCTTACAGGGTGGTGTGCAGGCCGGCCGTGACGGTACGTGGCGCGCCGGGCGCAACCCAGGTGCGCTGGTAGGAACTGGTGTAATACGTGCGGTCGAACAGGTTGTCGATGTCCAGGCTCAGCCGGACGCGCGGCGTGAGCCGCCATTGCGCGGCCAGCCGCGCCACCGCGTACGCGGGCAAGTCGAAGCGGCTGGCGCCGGCCAGCGCTTGCGCCATGGTGCGTGCTTCGCCGGGGCGTTTCGCGCTGTAGGTCACGCCGCCGCCAATGGTGCAGGTTCCGGCGTCATGCGTGAGCAGCAGGCTGCCGTTAACGCGTGGCACGTTGAGCAAGCCCACTCCGGTCGCCAGCGTGTTGTCGCGCACGATGTCGGCGTCGATGTAAGACAGGCTGCCGTTGATGCGCCAGTTGCGCGTGATGCTGCCGGCCACGTCGATGTCCATGCCGCGGCTGCGCACCGCGCCGGCCGCCAGCGAAAAGCCCGGCTGCGCCGGGTCGGCGGTCAGCGCATGGCGCTTGCGGATGTCGTACAGCGCCACGGTGGCGCCGCGCCGGCCATCGGCGCTTTCCCACTTCACGCCGGCTTCGGCGGCGCGCCCGCGTTCGGGCGCGAAGGCGTTGCCCTGCGCATCGGCGCCGCTGTTGGGGCGGTACGAGCGGCCGGCGTTGGCGAACAGCGTCCACTGCGGCGTCGCCAGCCAGCTCACGCCCAGGCGCGGCGAGGTGGCGTGCGGCTGCTGCACCGTCGTTACGCCGTTGCGCAGGTTCAGCAGCGACTGGTCGAACCGGTCCACCCGCATGCCGGCCAGCACGCGCCAGCCGGCGCCCAGGCGCAGCGCATCCTGCAGGTACAGCGCGCGGTTTTCCTGGTCTTCCTGGGTCTGCGTATGGAGCGAGAGCGGCGGCTGCGGCTGGCCATACACCGGCGCCAGCACGTCGATCGCATATGGCACGGCTGCCGAGGGCGTGAAACGCAACAGGCGCTGGTCATAATCGAAGCGATACGCTTCCACCCCGGCCAGCAATTCGTGCACCAGCGTGCCGGTGGTGAACTGGCCGCTGAGCTCTGCCTGCAGCGCGGCGTCGTCGGTGCCATAGTCGCGGTAGCGGCGCTGGCGCTGCAGCGTGCGCTGGTCAGCCTGCAGCGCCGGCTGAGCTTCGGTGGAATAGCCGCGCAAGTGCGCGTGGCGCAGCGACACGGCGGCACGCGCGCGCCAGCCGGCGCCCAGCTCGTGCTCGATGGCCAGCTGGTGCGACTGGTTCAGGATGGCGACGTCGCCGTCGCCCGGTTCGCCAAGGAAGCGCGTGCGCGGCACCACGCCAGGCCGGCCGCCAATGGCAACCACCCCGCGGTCGAGCGGGGCCTGGTGGCGCAACACTTCGCCGCGGTAATCGATTTGCGTGCCCGGCGCCGGGCGCCAGGTGAATGCCGGCGCCAGCACTTCGCGGCGGGTCGCGCCGACGTCGCGGAAACTGCCGCGGTGTTCCGCCACCGCGTTCAGGCGGTAAGCCAGTTGCCCGCCCAGCGGCGCGGTGCTGTCGATGGCCAGGCGCTGGTAGTCATCGCTGCCGGCAAGCAGTTCGGCGGCGTGGGCGGCGCGCCACAGCGGCCGTTTGTTCACGATGTTCAGCGTACCGCCCGGTTCGCTGGCGCCATACAGCGCGGCGGCCGGCCCTTTGAGGAATTCGATGCGTTCGATGGCGGCCGTGTCGCGCGGTGCATTGATGCCGCCGCGGTTGGCGGAAAAGCCGTTTTGCAGCAGCGCCATGCCGTTGTTCGGGTCGCCGGCCAGGCCACGGATGGCGATGTTGTCCCACAGGCCGCCGAAGTTATTTTGCCGCGACACGCCGCCGGCGTAATCGAGCACGTCATCGATACGGGTCGCGCCCAGGTCGTCGAGCGTCTGGCGCGACATCACGCGCACGGCTTGCGGCAGCTCACGCAGCGGCAGGTCGGTTTTCGCGCCGCGCGTGGTACTGGCGTAATACGCGCCGGAGGTGCCGCGCCCCGCCACCTCGACGACTTCGACGACAGCGGCTGCGGCCTCCACGGTGGTTGGGGATTCCGCGGTGTCCGCCATGGCGGGCAGCGGCAGCGCGGCCAGCGCCAGCGCGAGGGGAGTATGGTGCTTGAATTTCTGGTGCATGGTGTTTCCTGTTGTTGCATTGGATAGGGATGTCTGGTGAAGCGGGTTGCGGGCGGTATCCGGCGGTCCGCGTGCATCGAACAGGCGCGCCAGCGCCGCCGGCGCGGACGCCGGCACGAGCGCCGGCCGCGCAGGGGCGTGCGGCGCCACCCCGGGCGGTAGCGGCGGCGTGGCGGGCAGGCCATCGGCCAGCGTGGCCGCATCGAAGGCGGCGCAGGAATGGGCGTGGGCCGCGCCGACCGGGTCGGCCGGCTTGCCACGCGCGTGGGCAATGCGGTGCTGCCAGCCAGCGGTTGTGGCAAGCAGCATCGCCACGCCCAGCAGCGCGACCGTCAGGACGCGCGTGCGCAGGGAGTGCAGCATGGCGGTATGTCAAAGCGCGTTCAATGCGCGCCGCAAGGGCGCGGAACTGCCGCTCCCGCATCGTGCGGGCGGGTGTGGCAGTGCGTCAGCGGGGTTCAGCGCAGTCGCGCGGAACCCGTGATGGATTCAAACGGCGGCGGGAAAGGCAGGCGGAGCCTGGCGGGGCGGGAAAATGTAGCGCGGAGCGGCAAAGCATGCCGCCACCGCCGTCAGCGGCAGCAGGTACAGCAGGATGGCCGGCGGCGCCAGTACCGGCCCCGGCAACGCCGGCGGCACGCCGCCCTGCAGGCTGGCGCTGATATGGCAACTGACGCAATCATGGACCCGGTCGGCCAGATCGTGCCGGTGTGTGGTCGCGGCCAGCACCTGCCAGGTAAAGGCAAGCGCGCACAGCCACACGAGCGCCTGGAACAGGCGGCCGCGTTGCTGGCTGGGCTGGGCAAGGGCGCGTGGGATCATGAGGCCGACGAGTATAGCAAAATCCCCATATCGACGGCAGGCGGCGTGGCGCGTGCGACCGCCATGCGGGTTGCCGCGGCGCGCGCTTTGCAACACAATCGCGGTTCCGTTCCTGGGCCGGGCAACCGCGTGCAGGCCATCGTCATTCGTGGGAGAACCCTGTGGGAAAAAGCCGGCTCGAAGCCTTCAGCGACGGCGTCATCGCCATCATCATCACCATCATGGTCCTGGAATTGAAGGTGCCGCACGGCGCCGACTGGGCCACCCTGGCGCCGCTCGGACCGGTGTTCCTCAGTTATGTGCTGAGCTTTATCTATGTCGGGATTTACTGGAACAACCACCACCACATGCTGCACGCCATCACCAAAGTCAGCGGCGGGGTGCTGTGGGCCAACCTGCATTTGCTGTTCTGGCTGTCGCTGATTCCATTTGTGACAGGCTGGATGGGGGAAAACCACTTCGGCCAGGTGCCGGTGGCGATTTATGGCGCGGTGCTGGCCATGTGCGCGCTGGCGTACCTGTTGCTGGAGCATGTGCTGATTCGCCTGCACGGCAGGCAGTCGGCGCTGGCGCAGGCGGTTGGCAGCGACAGGAAAACCTGGCTGTCGATCGGGCTGTACGTGGCCGGCATCGTGCTGACGTTCGTGCATCCATGGCTCAGCGCCGCATTGTATGCGCTGGTGGCATTCATGTGGTTTATCCCGGACCGCCGCATCGAAGGGCGCTTGCAGGCGTAAAAATTCCTGTCGGGAAAATTTACAATCATCTCCCTATTGTTCTGCAAGTATTTGATTTTCATAAGTGGAACAGAATTTGCTATTAAGAAAATAAATTCTTATTAGCAGTAACCAATTCCTGGGAGATAACCATGAAACGTCTGATCCTTGCAGCCTTGTTTGCCTCGTTCGGCGCCGCAGCCCATGCGGCAGTGGTGTATGACAACGGTACGGCGATCAACAATGCCACTTCCGGTTATTTTTCGTCTGAGATCCAGGACTGGCGTGTCTATGACGACTTCACGCTGTCCGGCACGCAAACCATCGACCACGTGTTCTTCCAGATGGGCCTGACTTCGGGGCCGTTCAATGGCGAGTTCAGCTTCTCCGTGTTTAACTATCTTGGCGGCAACAACGTGGGCAGCATGATTTCCACCACCACCTTGCACCAAGGGCAATATACGGCCAACCTGAATGGCTTGGTGAGCTGGCCCAACGGTCCATTTTATGACGTTACGTTCAATGTGGCCCCGCTGACCCTGGGTCCCGGTTCTTACCTGGTCAGCTTCTATGGCCATGACATGGATTTCCGCCTGCCGAACGTGGGCAGCGGCAATAACTTCCTGCAAGACGGCGGTTACGTGTTTACCCGTGCCGGCGATACGCCGTTCCGCCTGGAAAACAATTCGACCGGCAACAAGGTGCCGGAACCTGCCTCGCTGGGCTTGCTGGGCCTGGGGATGGCGGCGCTGGCCTTTGGCCGCCGCAAGAAAGCGGCCTGACAGCAGGCCTGAGCGCCGGTCGAACCGCCGGCGCTGATGATGGGCGCCGCCGCATCACCAGCTTGGCGCGCATGACGCCGACAAACGCCGATACGCGCATACGCCTATAGCGCCATGGCGCTTAAACGCCTAAACGCCTAAACGCCTAACGCTTAAACGCCTAAACGCCTAAACGCCTAAACGCCTAAACGCCTGGACGTCTATAGCGCCAGTAACGCCAATAACGCCGGTCAGTCGTCCAGCGTCTTCAATTCCCGCCGCATGATCTTGCCGCTGCTGGTTTTCGGCAAGTCCGCCACGAATTGCACGCTGCGCGGCACCTTGTAGGCGGCCAGGTGTTCGCGGCAATATGCCAGGATTTCGTCCGCCGTGGCGCTGGCGCCCGGTTTGAGCACCACGTACGCCTTGGCCACTTCGCCTTTCAAGTCATCCTGCTTCGGCCCCACGCCCACCATGGCGACCGCGGGATGGCCGGACACGACGCGTTCCAGTTCGGCCGGATACACATTGAAGCCGCCCGTGATGATCAAGTCCTTCTTGCGGTCGACGATGTAGATGTAGCCCGCCTCATCCATCTTGCCCAGGTCGCCCGTGTGCAGCCAGCCGTCCGGTTCGATGGTGTCGCGCGTGGCTTTTTCATTGCCATAGTACCCTTGCATCACCATCGATCCGCGCGCCATCAGCTCGCCGACTTCGCCCGGCGGCAGGGTTTTCGATGCGTCCTCGGGATCGGCAATGCGGAACGTCATGCCGGGCTCCCCCAGGCCGATCGAACCGTGGCGGTTTTCGCCATAGAACGGGTTGGTGGTGGCCACGCCGCCCAGTTCCGTCATGCCCCACACTTCCAGCACCGGGCAGCCGAATGCTTCCTCCACCGCGCGCGCCTTGGCCACCGGCATGGTCTGGCCGCCCACCGCGCAACGCTTCAGCGACGACACGTCGTACTTGTGCAAGTCCGGATACGCCAGCAGGTACATGTACATGGTGGGCACGCCGTCGAGGATGGTGGCCTTGTGGGTTTGCACCGCGTCCAGCACTTCTTCTTCATTGAATTTCTGGATGATCACCAGGGTCATGCCGTACATGATGGCGCCGTTCAGGGTCACGTTGCCGTAGACGTGCGAGCAGGGCAGGGCCGTAACGCCGGTATCGTGTTCGGTGCGCACGTGCATCAGCGCCATGCCGGCGGCCGACGCCAGGATCGCGCGGTGGCTCAGCATCGCGCCTTTCGGGTGGCCAGTGGTGCCGGACGTATAGGCGATGGTGGACAGCGCGTCGGGATCGGCCGCCGCCGGCGTGAACGGTGCGGTATTGTCCAGCAGCGTTTCAAAGCGCTCTGTGCCGGGCAGGCCGTCGCCGCCGAACAGCACGATGTGTTCGATCGGGCACTGCGCGCGCACCGATTGCAGCGCGTCGCCCTTGTCGGCGGACGCCAGCACGATGCGCGAGCCGGAATCGTTGGCGACGTAGGCGACTTCCTCGGCGGTCAGCATGACGTTGATGGGAATCGCCACCGCGCCGACCTGGTGGATCGCGTAATACGACACGACCCATTCCCAGCGGTTGACGGAATACAGGGTGACCTTGTCACCGGGCCCCACGCCCAGCGACTGCAGGCCAGCCGCCAGCCGGTTCACCAGATGGTCCAGTTCCGCGAACGAGAGCGTACGGTCCTTGAAGATCAGCGCTGTTTTTGTACCAAAACGTTTCGCCGCCGCTGGCAGGATGCTACCGAGGGTCCATTCCATGCGTGTCTCCTGGTTATCAAAAAATCCAGTTTACAGCATAGAAATCGCATTTTTCTGTGTCAAATCAATAATTTATGCCTTTTAATGTGGTAGTTAGTAGCAATTTATTCCAACAGGAAATGGCATGTAACGTTAAGTATCAAATCGCGCTGCAACACAGGTGGCCAGTGACTGTCAAATAGCGTCCTGCTATGATCGGCGGCTTCCCACACCGCCCACCCAGCCGTGTGCCCTTGTCTTTTACCGAAAGATAATATGTCCCGTCCAAACCTGCTCATCCTGGCCGCCGCCGCCGGCTTTGCCCTGACACCTGTTGCTTTTGCCGCCCACGCCAATGCCGCGGCCGCGGTTGCCCACAGCGCTGCCTCACTGGCAGGCAATCCGCTGGCCAAGCCCAGCCCGCTGCCGTTCCACTATCCCCAGTTCGACCTGATCAAGGATGAACATTTCGCTCCGGCCTACGCGGCCGGCATGGCGCAGCACTTGAAGGAAATCGACGCGATCGCGCGCAATAAAAAGCCGGCCACGTTCGACAACACCATTGTCGCCATGGAGCGTTCCGGCCAGCTGCTGGGCCGGGTATCGACGATTTTCAGCAACCTGCAAGGCGCCAACACCAACGACAAGCTGGACGCGATCGACCGCGACATGTCGCCGAAACTCGCGGCCCACAATGACGCGGTCTACCTGAACGCGAAACTGTATGCACGCGTGAAGGCGCTGTACGACAAGCGCGACACGCTCGGGCTGGATGCGGAAGCCAAACATTTGCTCGAGCGCTACCACATGGACTTCGTGCGCGCCGGCGCGCAACTGTCGGCGGGCGACAAGGAAAAGCTGAAAGCCTACAACAGCGAACTGGCCACCCTGCAAACCGCGTTCACGCAAAACGTGCTCAAGGAAATCAATGCCTCGGCGCTGGTCGTGGACCGCCGCGAAGAGCTGGCAGGCATGTCGGACGCCGCCATCGATGCCGCGGCCGCCGCCGCCAAGGCCCGCGGCCTGGACGGCAAATACGCGGTGGCGCTGATCAACACCACGGGCCAGCCGCCGCTGGCCGTGCTGACCAACCCCGCCACGCGCCAACGCCTGATGGCGCTGTCGCAGGCGCGCGGCAGCCGCGGCGGTGAATTCGATACCCGCGCCATCGTGCTGAAGATCGCCAAGTTGCGCGCGGAAAAAGCCGCGCTGCTCGGCTATCCCAACTATGCCGCGTATTCGCTGGCGGACCAGACCGCGAAATCCACCGACGCCGTCAATGCGCTGCTGGCCGAACTGGCCAAGCCGGCCGTGGCCAACGCGCGCAAGGAACAGGCCGACCTGCAGGCCGTGGCCGATGCGGAAAAAGCCGGCCTGCAAGTGGGCGCGGCGGACTGGGCGTTCTATACCGACAAGGTGCGCGCGCAGCGCTACAGCTTCGACGGCGCCCAGTTAAAGCCGTATTTCGAGCTGACCAACGTGCTGGAAAAAGGCGTGTTCTTTGCCGCCAACAAGCTGTACGGCCTGACGTTCAAGCAGCGCACCGACTTGCCGGTTTACCATGCGGACGTCAAGGTATATGACGTGTTCGACGCCGATGGCAAACAGTTGGCGATCTTCCTGGCCGACATGTATGCGCGCCCGACCAAGCAGGGCGGCGCGTGGATGAATGAATACGTGTCGCAATCGAAGCTGCTGGGCACGCAGCCGGTGGTGGCCAACCACTTGAACATTCCGAAACCGCCGGCCGGCGAACCGACCCTGCTGACGGTCGATGAAGTGAAGACCGCGTTCCACGAATTCGGCCACGCGCTGCACGGCATGTTTTCCAATGTGACGTACCCGCGCTTCGCCGGCACCAGCGTGCCGCGCGACTTCGTGGAATATCCGTCGCAGGTCAATGAAATGTGGATGACCAATCCGGAAGTGCTGGCCAACTATGCGCGCCACTACAAGACCGGCGAAGCCATGCCGGCCGCGTTGCTGGAAAAAGTCGCGGCCGCGAAGAAATTCAACCAGGGCTTCACCACCACGGAAAACGTGGCGTCGTCGCTGCTGGACCAGCGTTGGCACCAGTTGCCGGCAGCGCAGATCCCCACCGACGTGCTGGCGTTCGAGGCGGCCGCGCTGAAGGACGTCGGCGTCGATTACGCGCCGGTGCCGCCGCGCTACCGCACCACGTATTTCTCGCACACGTTCTCGGGCGGCTACGCGGCCGGCTATTACTCGTACCTGTGGAGTGAAAAGCTCGACGCCGACACCGTGGAATGGTTCAAGGAAAACGGCGGCCTGCAGCGCAAGAATGGCGACTGGTTCCGCAACCAGCTGCTGTCGCGCGGCGGCACCGACGATGCGCTGCAACTGTTCCGCAACTTCCGCGGCCGCGACGCGAAGATCGAACCGCTGCTGGAACGCCGCGGCCTGGTGGCGCAGCCGGCGTCGCACTGATCCCGACGTGAAGGGCGGCCGGGCCGCCTCCCCGCGCCGCCGATACTTGCTTGCCGCATGACCGCCGGACACCTGCCGGATGGCCGGGCCGCGCCGCAACCCGGTGCGCCGTCATCCGGCCGTCGGCGCTGTCCCAATTGACTGGAAAAACAATGAAACCCATGAAACTCATCGCCGCCGCCGTGACCCTGGCCGTGGCTGGCCTGGCGCACGCCGGCAACCCGCATTTCGACGCCTCCAACCCGTTCGCCCAACCCAGCACGCTGCCCTTCCAGTACCCGGCGTTCGACAAGATCGGCAACGACGCCTACGCGCCCGCCTTCGAGGAAGGCATGCGCCAGCAACTGGCGGAAATCGACGCCATCGCCAACAACAAGAAGCCGGCCACGTTTGAAAACACCATTGTCGCGATGGAGCGTTCCGGCCAATTGCTGAACCGTGTCTCGACCGTGTTCTACAGCCTCAATGGCGCCAATACCAATGATGCGATCCAGGCGCTCGACAAGGAAATGGCCCCGAAGCTGGCCGCCCACAGCGATGCGATCCGCCTGAACGGCAAGCTGTATGCGCGCATCAAGGCCTTGTATGACCGGCGCGCCAAGCTGCGCCTCGATGACGAATCCCAATACCTGCTGGCGCGCTACCACACCGACTTCGTGCGCGCGGGCGCCCGGCTGTCGGCCGCCGACAAGGAAAAACTCAAGGCGTACAACGCGGAACTGGCGGCGCTGCAAACCACGTTCAGCGCCAACGTGCTGAAGGAAGCCAATGCCTCGGCGCTGGTGGTCGGCAGCCGCGAGGAACTGGCCGGCATGAGCGACAAGGCCATCGACGCGGCCGCCGCCGCCGCCAAGGCGCGCGGCCTGGAAGGCAAGTTCGTCATCCCGGTCACCAATACCACCGGCCAGGCGTCGCTGGCCGTGCTGGCCAACCGCGCGGTGCGCCAGCGCCTGCTGGACGCGTCGCTGGCGCGCGGCAGCCATGGCGGCGAATTCGATAACCGCGCCGTCGTACTGAAGATGGCGAAACTGCGCGCGGAAAAAGCCGCGCTGCTCGGTTACGCCAGCCATGCCGCCTACAACCTGGAAGACCAGACTGCGCAACACCCGGACGCCGTCAACAAGCTGCTGGCGGAATTCGCCCGCCCGGCCGTGGCCAATGCAAAAAAAGAAGCGGCCGACATCCAGAAAGTCATCGATGCGGAACAGGGCGGCTTCCAGCTCGGCGCCGCCGACTGGCAGTTTTACTCGGACAAGGTGCGCGCACAGCGCTATGCGTTCGACCAGAACCAGCTGAAGCCGTATTTCGAGTTGAACAATGTGCTGGCCAACGGCTTGTTCTTCGCGGCCGGCAAGGTCTATGGCCTGTCGTTCAAGGAGCGCAAGGATTTGCCGGTGTACCACCCGGACGTGCGGGTGTTCGACGTGTTTGACGAAAACGGCAAGCAGCTGGCGATCTTCCTGGCCGACTTCTACGCCCGCTCCAACAAGCGCGGCGGCGCGTGGATGAATGCCTACGTCAGCCAGTCCAGGCTGATGGGCACGCAGCCGGTCATCGCCAACCACCTCAACATCCCGAAGCCGGCCGATGGCGAACCGACGCTGTTGACCTACGATGAATTGCGCACGCTGTTCCACGAATTCGGCCACGCGCTGCACGGCATGTTTTCCGACGTGACCTACCCGCGCTTTGCCGGCACCCGCGTGCCGCGCGATTTCGTGGAATTCCCGTCGCAGGTCAATGAAATGTGGGCGGTCTATCCGGACGTGCTGGCCAATTACGCCAAGCATTACCAGACCGGCGAAGCGATGCCGAAGGCGTTGCTGGACAAGGTGATCGCGTCGCAGAAATTCAACGAAGGCTTCCGCACCACGGAATACCTGGCCGCGTCCATCATCGACCAGCGCTGGCACCAGTTGCCGGCGTCGCAGATCCCATCCGACGTGGTGGCGTTCGAGGCCGCCGCGCTGAAGGATGCCGGCGTGGACTTCGCGCCGGTGCCGCCGCGCTACCGCACCACGTATTTCTCGCACATTTTCGCGGGCGGCTACGCGGCCGGGTACTACGGTTACCTGTGGAGTGAAAAGCTCGACGCCGACACCGTCAACTGGTTCCAGGAAAACGGCGGCATGCTGCGCAAGAATGGCGACTGGTTCCGCAAGATGCTGCTGTCGCGCGGCGGCACCATGGATGCGATGCAGATGTACCGCAACTTCCGCGGCCGCGATGCGCAAATCGAACCGCTGCTGGAGCGACGTGGCTTGACTGAAAAATAAGCCCCGTCATAGTTTGTTTAAAAGCAATAAGATGCCAGGAACTTTCTTAAATGGAAAAAAGTGCCTGGCACTTTTGTGAAGTCGGGAAATTTTTCAGGGAGGAAAGAGCGGATCCGTAGCTGGGCGCGGCAAATCAGTGTATAAATTGCTTACCGAGATGACAGGGGAGCACGATGGATAACGACTTGAAAACCTCGTTGAAAGCCTTGCATGCACGGCTGGCCCATTCCGGCCCGGTGGACGAGGAATTGCAGGATTTGCTGCGCCAGCTCGATGGCGATATCCGCCAATTGCTGGAACAGCGCGCCGTGGAAGGCGAGGAAATGTCGCCGTACGGGCTGGCCGAGCGCACCCAGGAAATTTCCGCCCGCTTTGCCGCGAAGCACCCGACGTTGGAACCGGCGCTGCGCGAATTGGGCGCCATCCTGGCGAACATGGGCATCTAACGCAGGCATCTAACGCAGGGGCTAATAGCGGCAGCAGGCCGGGGCCCGCACGGCCCCGGCCCGGAAAGAGGAGCCCGGGACCAGCAGTCCCGGGCGGCCGGCGTTACGGAAACGCCAGCATCGGCGGTTCGATACCGCCAAAGCTGAAGTCGGGATGACGTTTTTCTATCATGTCCTCGATTTCCGCCACCCGTCCCGGTGGCACGTCAACAATCATCAACACTTGGCCCTGGGCGATGCGCGGGGCAAACTGTTCCAGTTTGGTATTGGGAATGGCGGCGGCATTCATGCCGGACGCCCAGCCGCCAAACAGGGCGCCGCCCAGCGCCACCAGCAAAATGGTGGCGGTGCGGATGCTCCAGCCGTCCGGCGGGAACAGGGTCAGGAAGATCGCTGTGGCCAGGCCGACAATACCGCCAATGACCATGCCCAGCTGGGCTCCATGCACGATATCGGTGCGCTGCAGGAAACTGCAGTCGGGCATGTCGGGCGGCAGGGCTTTGTCCTTGGCAAGGAACTTGATGTGGCTGATTTCAATGCGCGCCAGCAGCAATTCATCGAGCATCGCGCGCGCACTGGGGATGTCCGGAAGCATGTAATAGAGACGACGGCGCATGGTAATCTCCAAGGGAAGAGAAGATTATTCCGATAAATTCCGTTAGTACAACACTCACAGGCAGCAATCACAGGCAGGAATGGTGCCTGGTTTGACGTGGACATGTCCATCTTCACAAGTTATTGAAAAATATAAGATTTTCCAATTGAAAAAGACTATCGGATGCGCGCAGGCGGTGCATTTCCGGTACAATGCCCGCCTATGACCCCCACCAATTTGTTTGCGACCGTTCCTAAGCGGTCTGAGCGCGCTGCATCCGCGCCTTTCCTCCCTATGTCCCGCGCCGAGATGGAACAGCTCGGCTGGGACCAGTGCGACGTCATCCTCGTGACCGGCGACGCCTATATCGACCATCCGAGTTTCGGCATGGCCCTGGTCGGCCGCCTGCTCGAAGCGCAAGGCTACCGCGTCGGCATCATCAGCCAGCCGGACTGGCATTCCGTGGACCCGTTCCGCGCGCTGGGCAAGCCGCGGCTGTATTTCGGCATCACGGCCGGCAACATGGATTCCATGGTCAACCGCTACACGGCCGACCGCAAGCCGCGTTCCGACGATGCGTACACGCCGAACGGCGAGGCCAACAAGCGTCCCGACCGCGCCGTCACCGTGTATGCGCAGCGCGCCCGCGAAGCGTATCCGGGCACGCCCATCATCATCGGCTCGATCGAGGCGTCGCTGCGCCGCATCGCGCACTACGATTACTGGTCGGACAAGG
>CBIHOX010000061.1:0-29448 GCA_966211685.1 uncultured Pseudoduganella sp. | reverse complement strand
ACGCCATCGATGGACCAGCCAAACCACACGGTGCCGACCGGCTTGCCCGGCACCGCGCCGCCCGGCCCGGCAATGCCTGTGGTGGATACTGCCGCCCGCGCCGCGCTGTTGGCTTGCGCTCCCGCCGCCATGGCGGCGGCCACTTCCGCACTGACGGCGCCGTGCTGAGCGATCAGGCTGGCGGGCACATCCAGCATGGCCGTCTTTGCCTCATTGGAATACGTGACGAACCCGCGGTCGAACCAGGCCGACGAGCCGGCGATGTCGGTGATGGCTTGCGCCACCCCGCCGCCAGTGCATGATTCAGCCGTTGCCAGCATCCAGCCTTTGCCCTGCAGCGCCGCCCCTACTTTGCCGGCCAGCGCTTCCGTTGCCTTGTCCACTTGAAACTCCGCATGATAGAACCGTGCCCATTCTAGCCCACAGGCCCGGCAGGGTGCGCTAGTTTTAACATGCAAGTGAGAATCGACTGGCCTGCGGCGCGTTTGGATCAGGTGCACACATTCCGCAAGGAGGGGCGATACAATAATCCACGCGGCACATCGGTGCCGGGCATATCCGATTGCCGTTTCCTGGGCCGATTATCCATGGCGTATTTGCCCCCGCGTTATCTGTTCCATGTGTGGCGCCTGTTGCTGGCGCTGGCCTGGTTGCCGGCCTTGGCCGACGCGCCCCCTTCCGCCCCCGTCGAACGCCAGATCAAGGCGGCCTACCTGTACAAATTCGCCGGTTTCGTCGAATGGCCGGAAGGCAGCTTCGTGCGGCCCGACAGCCCCGTCGTGATCGGCGTGATGGGCGCCGATGCGCTGGCCGAGCAGCTGGAACGCACGGTGGCGGGCCACACGGCCAATGGCCGCCCCCTTGTGGTGCGCAAATTAAAGAAGGGCGAGCCGCCGGGAAACGTGCACATCCTGTTTCTCGGCGCCATGGACAAGGCAGCGCTGGCCGAAGTCCTGGCTGCCAGCCGCAACCAGCCGCTGCTGACGGTGTCGGACAGTGAAGAGGCATTGGCCTATGGCAGCATTATCAACTTCGTCGTGGCGGACGACCGCCTGCGCTTTGAAGTGGCGTTGAAACCCGCCGCCACCGCGCGCCTGCGCATCAGTGCGCGCATGCTGTCGGCGGCCTACCGCGTGCATCCGGGGGCGTCATGATCGTCATGCGTTCATTGCGGCAAAAATTGCTGGGGGTGGTGACACTGTGCACCCTGGTGGCGCTGCTGGTCTCGCTGGCCACGCTGATTGCCTATGACTTGCGCGCCTACCACCAGAGCGTGACCGCCGACATGGCCACACAGGCCGAGCTGATCGGCCATATGTCCACCGCCGCGCTGGCTTTCGACGACCAGCGCCTGGCCAAGGAAACCCTGGCCCTGCTGCGGCTGCGGCCCAAGGTCAATGCCGGCGCCATCTTCAATGCCAAAGGCAGGCTGTTCGCCAGCTACGTGGCGCCGGGACAGGATGAACATTTCCCCACCGGCGTGCAGGAAGAAGGCGTGCGCTACGAAGCGGGCAAGCTGACGCTGTTCCGCCGCATCGTCGACAATGGCGAAACCCTGGGCACCGTGTACCTGCGGTCCGAATATGAAATGGTGGGCCGCATCGGCGACTACATGACCATCGCGCTGCTGGTGATGCTGCCGGCCATGGCCATCGCTTACCTGATCATGAGCCGCACGGACTTCATCATCACGCGCCCCATCCTCGATATCCGCGACGTGGCGCGCGACGTGATCGCCACCGGCGATTATTCGCGCCGCGCGCCGCGCACCAGCGAAGATGAAGTGGCGCAGCTGGTCGATTCGTTCAACACCATGCTCAGTGAAATCGAAGCGCGCGCCAAGGAACTGGAAGCGCGCAAGCAGGAACTCGAATCGTCCAACCTGGAACTGGCGCGCGAAGCCGAACAGCGCGCCGAGGCGCAGCATGAAATCATGCGCCTGAATGAGGAACTGGAACAGCGCGTGCATGAACGCACGCTGCAGCTTGAAGCCATCAACGGCGAGCTGGCCATGGCGATGGAGGAAGCCAAGAGCGCCAACCAGGCCAAGTCCGCGTTCCTGTCATCGATGAGCCATGAATTGCGCACGCCGCTCAACGCCATCCTCGGTTTCGCGCAAATCCTCACATCGGACAAATTGCCGTCCACCCTGGCGCAGAAAAAAGAATTCGCCAGCCACATCCTGAAGTCGGGCCGCCACCTGCTTACCCTGATCAATGAAATCCTCGACCTGGCCAAGATCGAATCGGGCGCGGTGGCGCTGTCGATAGAGCCGGTCGACCTGGGCGAAATCCTGCAGGAGTGCCAGACCATGACGGCGCCGCTGGCGGGCAACCGCGGCATCCGCCTGCTGTTCCCGCCCGCCTGCAGCATCAACGTGACGGCCGACCGCACGCGCCTGAAACAGATCCTGCTGAACCTGCTATCGAACGCCATCAAATACAACCGCGAAGGCGGCGCCGTGGTGGTCGATTGTTCGATGCCGGCGCCGGACATGGCGCGCCTGTCCGTCCAGGACACCGGCATGGGCCTGAAGCCCGAACAAATTGCCCAGCTGTTCCAGCCATTCAACCGGCTGGGCCAGGAAACCGGCGCGGAAGAGGGCACCGGCATCGGCCTGGTGGTCACCAAGCGGCTGGTGGAATTGATGGGCGGCGTGATCGGCGTGTCCAGCAGCCAGGGCGTGGGCAGCATGTTCTGGATCGAATTGCGCGCAGCCGAGCCGCTGCGCCTGCTGCCCGACGCGGGGCAGGCCATTGCCGACGCGATGCCGGCCGACGCGCCGGTGCTGGCGCGCCCCACCACGCTGCTGTATGTCGAGGACAATCCCGCCAACCTCAAGCTGGTGCAGGAAATCATCAGTTTCCGCCCCGACTTGCAACTGGTGGCCGCGCCGGACGGTCACCTGGGCGTCGAGCTGGCGCGGGCGCACCAGCCCGACATCATCCTCATGGATATCAATTTGCCTGGGGTAAATGGCATCGACGCCTTGAAATTGCTGAAAGCCGACTCCCGCACCAGCCACATTCCCGTGATCGCCCTGACCGCCAATGCCATGCCGCGCGACGTGGAAAAAGGAATTGCGGCAGGATTCTTCCGTTACCTCATCAAACCCATCAACATCGATGAATTCACGGACGCCATCAACAGTACGATGGCGCATATTGCGGAAAGAAAGGCTGGCAAGGTAGGAACATGATCACCCCAGAGGACATCCTGAACGCCAAGATTTTGATAGTGGATGATCAGGCGGTCAATGTTCAGCTCCTGGAATACCTGCTGTCGTCGTCGAATTACACGGCCGTCAGCTCCACCACCGATCCGCGCGTGGTGGCGCCGTGGCATGAGCAGAACCGCTATGACTTGATCATCCTGGACCTGCAAATGCCGGGCATGGATGGTTTTGCCGTGATGGAGGCCCTGAAACCGCTGGAAACCGACGCTTACCTGCCGGTGCTGGTGGTGACGGCCCAGCCCGACCACAAGCTGGCCGCGCTGGAAGCGGGCGCGCGCGACTTCGTCAGCAAGCCGTTCGACCCGATCGAAGTGCTGACGCGTATCCGCAGCATGCTGGAAGTGCGGCTGATGCACCGCGAAGCGAAAAACTACAATGCCCTGCTGGAACAGACCGTGCGCGAACGCACCGCCGAGCTGCAGCGCTTCCGCAGCGCGATGGACGCCACGGCCGATGCGATCTTCCTGATCGATTCGCGCACCTTGGCGCTGGTCGACGTCAACGAGGGGGCCTGCCGCATGCTCGGCTTCAGGCGCGAACAGATGCTGGCGCCGGAGCCGGTCGCGGTGCCTGCCACCACGCCGGCCTCGACGCCGGCGGCGGCGCCCGTACTGACCCGCATTGGCCTGGGCACGCGCGACGAACTGGCGCTGCGCAGCCGCCAGGCGCGCGACGCGGCCAACGATGGCGCACGTTCGCCGGAATTGATCGAGCAGGAATTGACGCGCAGGGATTTGACGGCGGTGCCGGTGGAACTGTACTGGCAAGTCCACACGGAAAGCGGCGGCAGCACGCTCATTTGCGTGGCGCGCGATATTTCCGAGCGGCGCCTGGCCGAGGAACGGCTGCGCCACATGGCGCACTACGACACATTGACCGGCTTGCCGAACCGGACCCTGTTCTTCCAGACGCTGTCCGAAGCCATCGAGCTGGCGCGCGACAAGGAATGGCGCATCGTGGTGCTGTTCATTGCGCTGGACCGCTTCAAGGGCGTCAACGATACGCTGGGCCCCGGCGCCGGCGACGAATTGCTGCGCCAGTTGAGCAGCCGCCTGGTGCAGTGCGTGCGCATCCGCGACACCGTTGGCCGCCTGGGCGGCGACGAATTCGCGCTGATCCTGACCATGACGCGCGACCAGCAGGACGCCATGGCGGTGGTCAACGACGTGCGCGAAGCGCTGCGCCCGCCGTACGACCTGGACGGGCATCCCGCCGCGCTGACCGCGTCGATCGGCATCGCCATGTATCCGGACGATGCGACCGACCCGGAAACCCTGGTCAAATACGCCGATACCGCGATGGAAGGCGCCAAGCAGGCCGGCCGCGACGGCTACCGCTTCTTCACGCCCGGCATGAACGTGCAGGTGCTGGCGCGGCTGGACCTGGAAATGGCGCTGCGCCGCGCGCTCGATGAAAACGAATTCGTGCTGCACTACCAGCCCAAGGTCAACCTCAACACGGGCCGCATCGCCGGCGTGGAGGCGCTGATCCGCTGGCAGCGGCCCGGCGTGGGCCTGGTGTATCCTTCGGAATTCGTCGCGATCCTCGAAGACACGGGCCTGATCATCCGCGTCGGCGCCTGGATCATCGACGCCGCCTGCCGCCAGATCGCGCTGTGGAACCGTTCGATGACGGGGCCGGTGCACGTGGCGGTCAACGTGGCGAGCCGCCAGTTCATCGAGGGCGACCTGGAACACGATGTGCGTTCGGCGCTGGAACGGCACCGCGTGCCGCCGGAATTGCTGGAGCTGGAATTGACGGAAACCGCGCTGATGTCGAACGCCGAGCGCACCATCGGCGTGTTGACGCGGCTGCGCGAACTGGGCGTCAAATGCGCGATCGACGATTTCGGGACCGGCTATTCCAGTCTTGCATACCTGCAGCGCTTCCCGATCGACAAGCTGAAAATCGACATCGCTTTCGTGCGCGACATCACCACCAACCCCAATGACGCCGCGATTGCGGTCGCCATCATCAGCATGGCGCACAGCCTGAAATTGCGCGTGGTGGCCGAGGGGGTGGAAGCGCGCGCCCAGCTGGAATACCTGCGCCGCAACCGCTGCGATGAAATCCAGGGCTTTTTCTTCAGCCGCGCGCTGACGGCCGATGACCTGGGTCAGCTGGTGGCGGCCGGCAAAGGCTTGCCGCCCGACCCGAGCCAGATGGGAGAACCGCCGCAAACGCTGCTGATCGTCGACGACGACGTCAACGTGCTGTCGTCGCTGCACCGCCTGTTCCGGCGCGACGGGTACCGCATCCTGACCGCCGTGTCGCCGGCCGAAGGGTTTGAATTGCTGGCGCTGTACCCGGTGCAGGTGATCCTGTGCGACCAGCGCATGCCGATCATGAGCGGCACGGAATTCCTCAGCAAGGTCAAGGAAATGTATCCGGACACGATACGCATCATCCTGTCCGGTTATACCGGCGTGGAGGCGGTGCTCGATTCCATCAACCGCGGCGCGATTTACCGCTTCTATACCAAGCCCTGGGACGACACGCAATTGCGCGACAACGTGCGGCTGGCCTTCCACCACTACTGGCTGATGCACGGCACCGGCCGCCGGGCAGGGGACCCGGACCAGGACCATACGGCGCTGGCGTGACCGGTTTTAACCGGCCTCAACCGGCAAGTGGCCGAGTCCCTGCAATTGCAGCGTCAGAGTGACATCATCTTGCGTCAACCGGCGAAGTGATCGAATCCCTGCAATTGCAGCGCCAATGCCGCGCCGCGCGCGTCCACCAGCCGCAATCCCGGCGCCGCGTCGATCACGCCGACGCGCGTGACTGGCGTGCCGCATTGCGCGCCGGCCGCGAGGATGGCGTCGCGCAACGAGGCCGGGGCAGTGAAGCACAATTCGTAATCGTCGCCGCCGGCCGCAGTGAAGCGCCGCCGCAGGTCGCGCTCTTTGGTGGCCAGCACCTGCCCGCAGGGAAGCGCATCGACGTCCAGCGTGGCGCCGACACGCGACTTTTTCAAAATATGCCCCAGGTCGCCCACCAGCCCGTCGGAAATATCGAGCGCGGCGCGCGCCAGCCGCTGCGCGGCCAGCAGCCGGCCCAGCGCCACGCGCGGCACCGGCAAGTGCATGCGCGCGCCGGCCGCCTCCTGTTCGGCCGGCGCCAGCGCCAGTTCCCCGGTATAGCCGGCCAGCGCCAGGCGCGCGTCGCCCAAGGTGCCGGAAATCCAGATATCGTCGCCCGGCTGCGCCGCGTCGCGCCGCAAGGCATGGCCGGGCGCCACTTCGCCAAAGATCGTGATGCAGATCGTGAGCGGGCCTTTGGTGGTGTCGCCGCCGATCAGTTCACAGCCATGCGCGTCGGCCAGCGCAAACAAGCCTTGCGAAAATCCTTGCAGCCAGGCGCGATCGGCCGATGGCAGCGCCAGCGCCAGCGTGAAACCGGTCGGCGTGGCGCCCATGGCCGCCAGGTCGGACAGGTTCACGGCCAGGCATTTGTGGCCCAGGCGTTGCGGGTCTTCGCCGGCAAAGAAATGGCGGCCTTCCACCAGCATGTCGGAAGAGATGGCCGTCTGCATGCCCGGCGTGGGCGCCAGCAGCGCGCAATCGTCGCCGATCCCCAGCACGGCGGACGTGGGGCGGGGACGGTCGAAGTATTCAGTGATGAGGTCGAATTCGGAGAGCATGCGGCATTGTACCGAAACGCCGCCGGCGCCCGTGGCCGGCCAGCGGCAAGCAGCCCAGTGCCGCGGTCCCGCTAATCGCTGCTGCTGGAACCGCCGCAATCGCTGGAACCGCTGCCGGAGTCGCTGCCGGAATTGCCGCTGTCGCTGAACCCGGAACCGCTGTCCGACCCCGAGTCGAAGCGGCAGCTGCGCTGTTCATCGTCCCGGCCCGATGCGCCGCCATCCGGTGCGCTGTCGAAGCTGTTGCCGATGAAGGCGCTGGACGGGTAAAACTGCGCGCCATCGTCATGGCCGGCGCCATGGCCCACATGGCCACCGCCACCGCCACCACTGCCGGCATGGGCAGCGCGCCGCATTTGCGCCCACACATAGACCATCAGCGCCGCCACCACGGTGGCCACCATGGCCGCGAACCACATGCCGCTCAGCGGCAGCGCCAGCAGCGCGACCAAAGCCGCTGTCGCCACCAGCGTGGCCAAGGCCGACACCATGGGCACGGGCGAAGTTTGTGCCGGCCTGCGCCGATCGTCAGCCATGGTGTTCGCCGTCGAGCTGCATGGGCGCGTAATTGACGTTGGGCCGGCGGCGCTGGCGGCGCCCGCTGTATTGCCACAGCATGGCCGATGCGACCGACGTGGCGGCCAGCAGCGCGGCCAGTTTGGTGCCTTGCTGGGCGAACAATAACAGGATGAACGTGAGGGGAAAGAGTACGCGGGAATAGGCGAAGCAGCGGTGCCAGAACAGGTAGCTCATTGCGTCCCTTTCTAAGAATGCAATGTGGCCAGTCTATGCCTGCACTATCGCATTGTCCAGTGAGAGCACAGGGCTGAACACGCCGTTGTTTCCTGAATTGCCACAGCCGGCGCCATATGAAACAACATATTTTTGACATGCGTTTTGCGACATAAGCAGACGCTGCATATTTGTTTATGATCTTAAGGAATGCGCCAAGATATAAAAAATCTATTGTAACCTTTAAGTCAATAGTTTTTCGCCCTGACTTCGTGAAAATACCTACGGAATTGGAAGAGGCCCTCTGCTAGAATTTGGCCTTTCCGATAGACAAATAGGAAGGCCACATCAGCATGGACTCGTCATCTGATAAGAAAGAGGAAATTCGTCAGCAGTTGCGACAGGCAGCACTTGAGTATCACGAATGTCCCAAACCCGGTAAGATCAGCGTCACCCCCACCAAGCAACTCACCAATCAGCGCGACCTGGCGCTGGCCTACTCCCCCGGCGTAGCAGCCCCTTGCGAAGAGATCGTTGTCGATCCCGCTAATTCCTACAAGTACACTTCCCGCGGCAACCTGGTAGCAGTGATTACCAATGGTACGGCTGTGCTCGGCCTGGGCAATATCGGCCCGCTGGCGGCGAAGCCTGTGATGGAAGGCAAGGGGGTGCTATTCAAAAAGTTCGCCGGCATCGATGTGTTCGACATCGAGATCAATGAATCGGACCCCGACAAGCTGTGCGACATCATCGCCTCGCTGGAACCCACGTTCGGCGGCGTGAACCTGGAAGACATCAAGGCGCCGGAATGCTTCTATATCGAGCGCCAGTTGCGCGACCGCATGAAGATCCCGGTCTTCCACGATGACCAGCACGGCACCGCGATCATCGTGGGCGCGGCCATCCTGAACGGCATCAAGGTTGTCGGCAAGAACATCAAGGAATGCAAGCTGGTGGTGTCCGGCGCCGGCGCCGCCGCGCTGGCCTGCCTGGACCTGGTGGTCGACCTGGGCTTCCCGATTGAAAACATCACGGTGACCGACCTGGCCGGCGTGGTTTACAAGGGCCGCACCGAGCTGATGGATCCGGACAAGGAACGCTTCGCGCGCGACACCAGCGCCCGCACCCTGGCCGAATGCATCAACGGCGCCGACATCTTCCTCGGCTTGTCCGCCGGCGGCGTGCTGAAGCAGGACATGGTCAAGCAGATGGCGCCCAACCCGATCATCCTGGCGCTGGCCAACCCGAATCCGGAAATCCTGCCGGAAGACGTGAAAGCCGTGCGCGGCGACGCCATCATCTGCACCGGCCGTTCGGATTATCCGAACCAGGTCAACAACGTGCTGTGCTTCCCGTACATCTTCCGCGGCGCGCTCGATTGCGGCGCCACCACGATCACGCGTGAAATGGAAATCGCCGTGGTGCACGCGATTGCCGACCTGGCGCACGCCGAACAGTCGGACATCGTGGCCACCACCTACGGCATCCAGAACCTGTCGTTCGGCCCGGAATACCTGATCCCGATGCCGTTCGATCCGCGCCTGCTGACCAAGATCGCGCCGGCCGTGGCGCAAGCGGCGTTCGATTCCGGCGTGGCGACCCGTCCGATCAAGGACCTGGACGCGTATGCCGACCACCTGCAGCAATTCGTCTACCGTTCCGGCACCTTCATGAAACCGGTGTTCGCGGTGGCCAAGCAGGCTCCTTCGGAACTCAAGCGCATCGTCTACGCCGAAGGCGAGGAAGAGCGCGTGCTGCGCGCGGTGCAGGTGGTGGTCGACGAACGCCTGGCCCGTCCGATCCTGGTGGGCCGTCCGGCCGTGCTGGAGTCGCGCGTGCAGAAATTCGGCCTGCGCCTGCGCCAGGGCGTCGATTACGACGTCATCAACCCGGACTACGACGAGCGTTACCGCGACTATTGGCAATCGTATTACCAGCTGACCAACCGCAAGGGCGTCACGCCGGAATACGCGCGCCTGGAAATGCGCCGCCGCCATTCGCTGATCGGCGCCATGATGATCAAGAAGGGCGACGCCGACGGCATGATCTGCGGCACCTTCGGCACCACCGACCTGCACCTGAAGTATATCGACCAGGTGCTGGGCAAGAAGCAGGGCGCCAACGTGTACGCCGCCATGAACGTGCTGGTGCTGCCGGAACGCCAGTTGGCCATGCTGGATACCCACGTCAATGAAAACCCGAGCGCCGAACAGCTGGCGGAAATGACGGTGATGGCGGCCGATGAAATGCGCCGCTTCGGCATGGTGCCGCGCGCCGCGCTGCTGTCGCATTCGAACTTCGGCTCGTCCAACAGCGAATCCGCGCAAAAAATGCGCAAGGCGCTGGCGCTGGTGCGCGAACAGGCGCCGGAACTGGAAGTCGACGGCGAAATGCACGGCGATACCGCGCTCGATTCGAAGCTGCGCCAGAAAATCATGCCGGATTCGTACCTGCAGCAGGATGCCAACCTGCTGGTGATGCCGAACATCGACGCCGCCAACATTGCCTACAACCTGGTCAAGACCGCGGCCGGCAACGGCATCGCGATTGGCCCGATCCTGCTCGGCTGCGCCGCGCCGGTGCACATCCTGACCCCATCCGCCACCGTGCGCCGCATCGTCAACATGACGGCGCTGTGCGTGGTCGACGCGGTGGCGCAGCGCAAGAACGGCGCCGCATAAGCCTGCTTGCTGCACCGCACAAACCCCGGCCTACGCCGGGGTTTTTTCTTGTTTTCTCTGTAACAATATGTAAGTTCTGTAATGCCCCAGATGCGCCTACAGGGCGGCCGGGTGTCTCTGTTACAATATCCGGCTATTCCGTTTGTTTGTCATTATTTCAATACCATGCAAAAGACCAAAAAAGCGCTCATCACGGGCATTACCGGCCAGGATGGCGCCTATCTCGCTGAATTGCTGCTGAGTAAGGGGTATGAAGTCACCGGCGCTTACCGCCGCACCAGCTCGGTCAATTTCTGGCGTATCGAAGAACTTGGCATTCAACAACACCCGAACCTGAAACTGGTCGAATACGACTTGACCGACCTGTCGTCGTCGATCCGCCTGGTGCAAAACGGCGGCTTTGATGAGATCTACAACCTGGCGGCGCAAAGCTTCGTCGGCGTGTCGTTCGAGCAGCCCGTCACGACCGCGGAAATCACCGGCGTGGGCGTGGTCAACCTGCTGGAAGCGATCCGCATCGTCAATCCGAAGATCCGCTTTTACCAGGCATCGACGTCGGAAATGTTTGGCAAGGTGCAAGCGATTCCGCAAAAGGAAGACACCCCGTTCTATCCGCGCAGCCCGTATGGCGTGGCCAAGCTGTATGCGCACTGGATGACGGTCAATTACCGCGAATCGTACGGCATCTTCGGTTGCTCGGGCATCCTGTTCAACCACGAATCGCCGCTGCGCGGCCGTGAATTCGTCACCCGCAAGATCACCGATTCGGTGGCCAAGATCAAGCTGGGCAAGCTGGACGTGCTGGAACTGGGCAACCTCGACGCCAAGCGCGACTGGGGCTTCGCCAAGGAATATGTGGAAGGCATGTGGCGCATCCTGCAGGCCGACCAGCCGGACACCTACGTGCTGGCCACCAACCGCACGGAAACCGTGCGCGATTTCGTGACGATGGCGTTCAAGGCCGCCGGTATTGCGATTGAATGGCAGGGCAGCGCCGAACAGGAAACCGGCCACGACGCCCAGACCGGCAAGGTGCTGGTGCGCGTGTCGCCGAAGTTCTACCGTCCAGCCGAAGTCGACCTGCTGATCGGCGATCCGGCCAAGGCCAAGGCGAAACTGGGCTGGGAACCGAAGACCACGCTGGAAGAGCTGTGCCAGATGATGGTGGAAGCGGACCTGCGCCGTAACGAAGCCGGCTTCTCGTTCTGATGGATACAACGCTGCAATTGCTGTCGCCACGCCGTGAAGGCGAAGGCAAAACCGCGCTGGTCACCGGCCTGGCGGGGTTTACCGGCCGCTACGTGGCGGACGAATTGCGCGCAGCCGGTTACCGCGTGGTCGGCACCACGATGCCGGGCCATGGCGCCGGGCCGGACCTGTTGCCGGCCGACCTGACGGACCGCGCGTCCGTTGCCGCCGTGGTGGAGCAGGTGCAGCCGGACGTGGTGGTGCACCTGGCGGCGATTGCCTTTGTGGCGCATGCCGACATCGGCCAGTTTTACCATGTCAACGTGATGGGCACGCGCAACCTGTTGGAAGCGCTGGCGGCCCAGGCGAAAAAACCGTCGGCCGTGCTGGTGGCCTCCAGCGCCAACATCTATGGCAACGCCGACTTGCCGATGCTCGACGAGCAGACCCCGCCGGCGCCGGCCAACGATTACGCCGTCTCCAAGCTGGCCATGGAATACATGGCGCGGCTGTGGATGGACAGGCTGCCCATCATCCTGACCCGCCCCTTCAATTACACGGGCGCGGGCCAGCACGAAAATTTCCTGTTGCCGAAGATCGTCGCGCATTTCCGCCGCAAGGCGCCCGCCATCGAACTGGGCAACCTGCATGTGTGGCGCGATTTTTCCGACGTGCGCATGGTCGCGGCCTGCTACCGTGCGCTGCTGGCGCAGGCGCCCAAGGCCACCGGCCAGGCGTTCAATATCTGTTCGCGCACCGCGTATTCGCTGGGCGAAGCGCTGGAAATGATGAACCGCATCGCCGGCTATGAGATCGAGGTGCGCGTGAACCCGGCCTTCGTGCGCGCCAATGACGTGGTGCGCCTGGTCGGCGACAACAGCAAGCTGGCCGGCGTCGTGGGCGCCATCACGCCGGTGCCGCTTGAACAGACGCTGCGCTGGATGTACGAGGCTTGATACCTTGCGCATCGGGATTTCCACCACCACGATCGAACCGGCGCTGACCGGCGGCCGGCTGGACGGCATCGGCGTCTACAGCCGCGCGCTGGTGCGCCGCCTGCCGCGCCAGGGATGCGCGGTGCAGCCGTATTCGTTCGCGCCGGGCGGCACGCCGCTGGAAGCCGGCGCGCGCCTGCCGGCGCCGTTCGCGCTGGCCACCTTGCGCGACCTGGTCCTGCCGGGCGCGGTGCGCCTGAAAATGCCGGATGTGGACCTGTACCACGCCACCGATTACCGCATCGTGCGCATGGATTGCATGGTGGTGGCAACGCTGCACGACGCGCTGACCATCAAGCATCCCGAATGGTGCAGCCCGCGCCTGCGCCAGGTGAAGAACTGGCTGCAGGGTAAAGCCGCGCGCAAGGCCAACCATGTGATCGCGCACACCCAGTTTGCGATCCGCGAACTGGTCGAATGCTTCGGCGTCGACGAGCGCCGCATCAGCGTGGTGCCGTGCGGAATGGATGAAGAATGGCTTGAAGCGCCGGCCGCGCACGACGTGCAGGCCACGCTGGCGCTGCATGGCCTGCAACCTGGTTATTATCTGACGGTCGGCACGCTGCAGCCGCGCAAGAACATGGAGCGCGTGCTGGAAGCCTACCTGGCGCTGCCGCCGGTGGTGCGCGCGCGGCGCCAGTTGGTGATCGTCGGCCAGCCGGGCTGGCGCAGCGGACCGCTGCAGGCGCAGATCCGCGCCGCGCAGCAAAATGGCGAAAACGTGGTCTGGCTCAGCGACTTGACCAGCCACGAGCAATTGCGCCATGTGTACGCCGGCGCGGGCGTGTTCGTGTTTCCATCGCTGTATGAAGGCTTCGGCATCCCGGTGGCCGAAGCGTTTGCCTCGGGGGTGCCCGTGATCGCATCGAATACCACGTCGCTGCCGGAAGTCACGCTGGGCGCCGCGGTGGAAGTCGACCCCTTGTCGGTGCGGGACATCGGCGGCGCGATGCTGGAACTGGCGCGCGACGATGCGCTGCGCGCGCGCCATATCGCGGCGGGCAGGGCGCGTGCGCTGGATTTGACGTGGGCCGAGTGCGCGCGCAAGACCGCCGCGGTTTACCACCAATTGCTGTCCTGACGCTGGCCATGCGCGTACTCCACTTCTGCAAGACTTACTATCCCGATTCGTGGGGCGGCATCGAACAGGTGATCCGCCAGATCTGCGTCGGGACGGGGCGGCTCGGCGTCAGCAACGACGTGCTGACCCTGACTCGCCATGGCGGCCCGGCGCAGCTCGAGTTCGAAGGCCACATGGTGCACCGCGCGCCGCTGAACATTGAAATCGCATCCAACGGCATGTCGCTGTCGGCCATCGGCAAGCTGGCGCGGCTGGCGCGCCAGGCCGACGTGGTGCATTACCATTTCCCGTGGCCATTCACCGACATGGCGCATTTCATGGCGCGCGTGAACAAGCCCAGCGTGGTCACCTACCATTCCGACATCGTGCGCCAGAAGGCCCTGATGGCGGTCTATACGCCGCTCAAGCGCCGCTTCCTGAACAGCGTCAGCGCGATCGTCGCGACGTCGCCGAATTACCTCGCGTCGTCGCCGGTGCTGACGCGCTACAAGGACAAGGCGTGCGCGATTCCGATTGGCCTGGACAAGGCGATCTATCCGCGTCCGCGCCCGGAAATCAAGGAGCAATGGCGCCAGCGCTGCGGCGAGCGGTTCTTCCTGTTCGTCGGCGTGCTGCGCTATTACAAGGGCTTGCACATCCTGCTGGACGCGGTGGCGGGCACCGAGTACCCGGTGGTGATCGTCGGCGCCGGCCCGATCGAGCAGGAATTGAAGGCCCATGCGCAGCGCCTGGGCTTGAAGAACGTGATGTTCGTCGGCGCGCTCGATGAGGAAGACAAGGTGGCGCTGCTGGAACTGTGCTACGCGCTGGCGTTCCCGTCGCACCTGCGCTCGGAAGCGTTCGGCATCTCGCTGCTGGAGGGGGCCATGTACGGCAAGCCGATGATTTCATCGGAAATCGGCACCGGCACCACGTACATCAATATCGATGGCGATACCGGGCTGGTGGTGCCGCCCAGCGACCCGCGCGCGTTCCGCGAAGCCATGCGCGCATTGTGGGACAACCCGCAACAGGCGGCGGAAATGGGCCGCCGCGCCGAGCAGCGCTACTGGGACTTGTTCACCGCTGAAAAAATGGCGTCCAACTACCTGCAACTGTACCGCGGCCTGCAACAGGCCGAAGCCGAAGGCGTGCGGCGCGTCATTTCTCCGCCCATTTCTCCCTGATCGCCAGGATGTCCGGTAATTTGCCGAGGAACAGGTCGACCAGTTCCGGATCGAAGTGCCGCCCCTTTTGCTGGCGCAGGTAATCGCACGCGTCCTGCACCGGCCACGCGGCCTTGTAGGGGCGGGCCGAGGTCAGCGCGTCGAACACGTCGGCAATGGCCACGATGCGCCCCTCGAGCGGTATGTCCCGTCCCTGCAAGCCTTGCGGATAGCCTGAGCCATCCCATTTTTCATGGTGCGTCAGCGCGATATTGCGCGCCAGCGCCAGCATGCCGTGCGTGTGCTCGCCGATGATGTGCGCGCCGATGGTGGCGTGCGACTGCATGACGGCCCATTCCTCCTTGTCCAGCGCGGCCGGCTTTTGCAGGATGCGGTCCGGGATGCCGATCTTGCCGACATCGTGCATGGGCGCGGCATGCAACAGGTCTTCCGCCGCGGCTTCCGTCAATCCCGCGGCCAGGCCCAGTACGCGCGCATAGTGGCTCATGCGGATCACGTGCAAGCCGGTTTCGTTATCCTTGTACTCGGCCGCCAGGCCAAGACGCTGCACGATCTGCAGCCGGGTTTCACGCAATTCGTCGGCCCGCACCAGCGACAAGTGCGTGCGCACGCGGGCCCGCACGATGGGCGGGCTCAATGGCTTGCTGATGTAATCGACGGCGCCCGCGTCGAAGCCGGCCACTTCGTCGGCCGGGTCGCTGAGCGCGGTGGCGAAGATCACGGGAATCGCGCTGGTGACCGGATCGGCTTTCAGGGCGCGGCACGTGTCGTGGCCGCTCATGCCGGGCATCATCACGTCGAGCAGGATGAGGTCCGGCAATTCCAGGCGCGCCAGTTCCAGCGCCCGCGCGCCATCCTTGGCGAACAGCAGGCGGTAATGGTCTTGCAGGATATGGCGCAGCAACTGCAGGTTGTTGGCTTCATCGTCGACCGCCAGGATCAGCGGTTGCACAGGGGTGGTCATGGAGTGGGCTCACATTGCGGGGTGGCGGACATCACGGCGGCCAGCCGGGTTCGCGCCAGCGGGAAATCAAAGTCGGCCAGCGCCGATTCCAGCGTATCGAGCGCGCTGGCCAGTTCGTGGCTGCCCAGCGCCTGGCGCAGGCGGATCAGCGCCGCGTCATCGAGGGCGCCGCGGTGCAGCGCCTGTTCCAGCGCGGCTGCCGCGGCCGCGGCTTCTTGCGGGTCGAATGCGGCGGCCCCGGCGCCAGTGCTGGCCGTGGTGGCGCCGCCGGGCTTGGCCGGCGCGGTGTGCGTGCCAGGCGCGGCGTCTGCGCTGATTTCGCGGCGCGCCGCATCGAGCGCATCTGCCAGCGCCGGGCCCAGTTGCGCCAGCGCGGAGTGCAGCGCAAACGCGGCGGCGCCGTCGGTGCGCGCGGCCGCCTGTTCCGCCTGGTCCAGCAGGCGCGCCAGCGCGGCAAATCCCAGGCTGGCTGCAATGCCCCGCGCGCGGTGCGCCAGCGCCCCGATGGCGGCGCGTTCGCCCGCCTCATCGAGGGCATGCAACTGGCGCGCGGTGTCGCGGTAATCTTCGGCCCAGCGGACCAGCGCGGCGCGCCAGGCCGTCACGTCGCCCTCCCAGCGCGCCATGCCGGCGGCGCGGTCCAGCACGGGCGGCAGGGCGGGCGGGGCGCAGCCGGCAATCGGACCGGCGGCGTGTGCCCCGGACCTGGCGGAGGCGGCGGCCTGCCCGGGTATCGGCAGGGCTGGCGCGTGCAAGCCTGACGGCGCGCCGGCAGCGGCGCCGGCGCAGTCACCAGCGCCAGCGCCTAAGCTGGTCAATCCAGCGGCAGTGATCGCCGCACTACCCGTCGCCGTCGCATGCGCGGCATGAACCGCCAGCACCCTGGCCAGTTCCTGCGACAGCGCTGCCCACTCGACCGGCTTCGATGCAAAGCCATCCATGCCGGCCTCGCGGCTGGCCTGGCGGTGCGCATCGAGCACGCTGGCCGTCATGGCGATGACCGGCGTACGCGTCCGGCCGTGCCGCGCTTCGGCGGCGCGGATGGCGCGCGTGGCCGCCAGCCCGTCGAGCACCGGCATTTGCACGTCCATCAGGATCACGTCGAACGCATGCTGCGTGGCCAGCTCCACGCAGGCGGCGCCGTCGGCCACGGTGGTCACCATGTGGCCGCGCTTTTCCATCAGCACGCGCAGCAATTCCAGGTTTTGCGCGACGTCGTCGGCCGCCAGCACGCGCAGCGGCGGCAAGGCGCACGGGGCGCCCGCTGCCGGCGCGGAAATGGCCGCGGGATCGCCTTTGGCGGGCGCCAGCGGCAACAGCACGTGGAAACAGGAACCGGCGCCCGGCGTGCTGTCGACGCGGATACTGCCCCCCATCAATTCCACCAATTGCTTGCTGATGGTGGTGCCCAGGCCGGTGCCGCCATAGCGGCGCGTCATCGAGGCGTCGGCTTGCGTGAACGGTTCGAAGATCGCGCCCAGCCGTTCCGGCGCAATGCCGATGCCGGTGTCGCGCACCGTGATGTGCAGCTGGCCGCCGGTGACGCCCGCATGCAACGATACGCTGCCGGTCGCGGTGAACTTGAGCGCATTGTCGAGCAGGTTGCCCAGCACCTGGCGCATGCGCAGCGCATCGCCATGCAAGTGCGGCGGCAAGTCCGGCGCATAGTGCATTTCCAGCGCCAGCCCCTTGGCTTGCGCGGCGGCGCTGGCGGTCGACGCCAGTTCATCGATCAGCGCCAGCAGGCTGTAATCGGCCAGTTCCAGTTCCACCGCGCCTTTATCGAGCTTGGCGGTGTCCAGTACTTCATTGAGCAGGCGCAGCAGCGAACGGCCCGCGTTGCGGATGGTGTCGAGGTGGCGCCTTTGTTCCGGCTGCAAGCCGCTGTCGAGCAACACGTCGGTGAAGCCCAGGATGGAATTCATCGGCGTGCGGATTTCATGGCTCATGTTGGCGACGAACGCGGCCCGCGCGGCGGCGGCCTGTTCGGCCTTGTCTTTCGCGGCCCGCAATTCCTGCTCCATCCGGCGCCGTTCGGTAATGTCCAGCATCACGCCATCGATCCAGCGCACCGCGCCGCCGGCGTCGCGCACCACGGCGCCGTGTTCCCAGATCCAGCGCAGGCTGCCGTCGGCGTGCTGCAGCGCATATTCGATCAGGTACGGTTGTTCGGTCGCCATGCTGTGCGCCAGCGCCTCGGCCATGCGTGGCGCGTCGGCCGGCACGATCAGCTGCGTCAGGGTGCGCAGCGGCGCCGGGCCCATGAAGTCACGCGCCGGATACCCTGCCACCAGCTCCACGCCATCGCTGAGGAACACCAGCGGGAAGCCCGGCCCGGCCAGGCAGCGGAACGAGACGCCGGGAATATGGCTGATCAGCGAACGGAATTGCTGTTCGCTTTCGCGCAGCGCCTGCGTCATGGCCAGGCGTTCGCTGATGTCGGTAATGAACAGCACGAACAAATCCTGGCCACGGTTGTGCGAATGCCCGAGCGCCCGGCGGATCGGCACCAGGCTGCCATCGCGCCGCACGCCCATCGATTCCAGGTCGCTCTTGATGGCGCCGATGTCGCCGTGTTTCAGGTGGTACAGCAAGCCGTCACGCTCGGATGCGGACGGATCGGCCATCAGCACGGCCACGTTGCGGCCGATGATGTCGGCCCGTGGCCAGCCGAAAATGCGTTCCGCGGAACGGTTGAAGTCCACGATGACGCCTTGGCGGTCGACCGTGATGACGCCATCGACCGTCGTGGTCAGCAGGGCGCGCATCCATGCCTCACGCTGGCGCAACTGGTAATACAGGCGGCGGTAGCGCAGCAATCCATACGCCGCCATCGCAAATACCGCGCAGGCGCATGCGATGGCAAAGCCGGCCAGCACGGCGGGAGCTTGGGAAGCCATGTGATTTATTGTAGTTAGGTTATTGGCAATTATCCTAACGACATACAGTATCACATTTCCGTGTGGAAATATCGAAGTTGTTGCTTCCGGGACTGCAGGCAACAAAAAACCCGCATACCTGAGCGGTCATGCGGGTTGATTGCCATGCTGTGTGTTGGTGCCTCGGGCCGGAATCGAACCGGCACGCCTTGCGGCGGCGGATTTTGAGTCCGCTGCGTCTACCAATTCCACCACCGAGGCAGGTAAGCACATGCAAGAGCCACATTATAGTGCAGTCTCGGCAAAATTGTAATGGTCAATACGCAATTATTGCGAGCCAGACCAGTCGCGCTGATGTCTGTCATGGGCATTTGTGTCATCATTGCTACCCCTGCCGAACGCCTCAATCCGCATGAAGTACAAGAAGATCCGCGAAATCATCCTGGGCAAAGCCCTGGACCCCATGAAAAGCGAAACGCGCCACTCGATGGCCCTGGTGGCGTTCCTGGCCTGGGTCGGCCTGGGGGCGGACGGCTTGTCCTCTTCCGCATACGGTCCCGAAGAAACATTCAAGGCGCTCGGCGCCCATACTCATCTTGGCCTGTACATGGCAATCGCCACGGCCGTCACGGTGTTCATCATTGCACTGGCGTACAACCAGGTGATCGAACTGTTCCCCACCGGTGGTGGCGGCTACCGTGTCGCCACCAAGCTGGTGGGACCGTACATGGGACTGATTTCCGGTTGCGCGCTGGTGCTCGATTATGTGCTGACCATCGCGATCTCCATCGCGTCCGGCGTCGACGCCCTGGCGTCATTCCTGCCGCTCGGGTTCCAGCCCTATAAATTGTGGGCCGAAGCGTTCTTCATTGGTTTATTGATCGTGATGAACTTGCGCGGGCTGAAGGAAGCCATCCAGATCCTGCTGCCGATCTTCATCGGCTTTGTCATTACCCACCTGGTCCTGATCGTCTACGGCATCTTTGCCCATGCGGAAAACCTGCCGGGCCTGGTGCCGGGCACCATCAACGAAACCGTCAGCCTGGCCGGCAGCATGGGCTGGACCGGCGTGGCCGGCATGCTGCTGCTGGCGTACTCGCAGGGCGGCGGCACGTATACCGGCCTGGAGGCAGTGTCGAACAACGTCAACCTGCTGGCCGAACCGCGCGAGCGCACCGGCAAGGTGACCATGCTGTACATGGCGCTGTCGCTGGCGTTTACCGCGGGCGGCATCATCATGCTGTACCTGCTGTGGGACGCGCAGCCGACCGAAGGCCAGACCCTCAATGCCTCGACCTTCGCCAGCATCATCGGCCACATGAACCCCGGTTCGCCGGTGGCCAACCAGATCATGCTGGCGGTGGTGCTGGCGTTCGAGGCGGGGCTGCTGTTCGTGGCGGCCAATACCGGCTTCCTGGGCGGCCCGTCGGTGCTGTCGAACATGGCCGGCGATTCGTGGGTGCCGCACAAGTTCCGCTACCTGTCGACGCGCCTGGTGACGCAAAACGGTATCCTCGTGATGGGCGTGGCGGCGCTGGCGATCCTGTTCTGGACCGAAGGCAGCGTGACCTTGCTGGTGGTGCTGTATTCGATTTCCGTATTCCTCACCTTTGCGATTTCACTGTTCGGCTTGTGCCTGTACTGGGTGCGCAACCGCGACGCCGGCGGCAAATGGGGGGGGCGTCTGCTGCTGTCGTCGGTCGGCTTCGCGATCTGCGCCGGCATCCTGGGTGTGCTGCTGGTCGAGAAATTCATGGACGGCGGCTGGGCCGCGGCGCTCATCATCGGCGGCATTGCCGCGCTCTGCGTCTGGGTGCGCAACCACTACCGCGAAACCAAGCGCGCCATCCATTCCGTCGATGAAGTCTTTGCCAGCCAGCCGTTCGGCCCGAACCAGGGCGCGGTGGAACCGGACCCCGACAACCAGACCGCCGTGTTCATCGTCGGTTCGTCCAAGGGCGGCGGCCTGCACGCGCTGCTGTGGGTACAACGCATGTTCCCCGGCCACTTCAAGAACTTCATCTTCGTCAATGCCCGTACGGTCGACTCCCACGCCTATGGCGGCGAAGGCGCGATGGAAGCCATGCGGCGCGAGGCTGAAGGCACGCTGGAATACTTCGTCGACTTTTGTCACAGCCACGGCATGGCCTCCTCGTCCTACCTGGGCTTCGGCACCGACGCCGTCGATGAAGTCACGCGCATGTGCGAGGAAATCAGCAATGAATTCCCCAATGCGATTTTCTTCACCAGCAAATTGATCTTCGCCAGCGACAACTGGATGAGCCGCTTGCTGCACAACCAGGCTGCGCTGGCGGTGCAGCGGCGGTTGCACCTGGAAGGGTTGCAGATGGTGATTCTGCCGATGAAGGTCTAAGGGGCGCCGCAGTGTAAGCCATGCTCACCCCACACATAGACACACAAAGTCACGCAATTAAATAAAAATAAAAATAGTCAAATAAGCAATTGTGCGGACTTCAGCCCGCTTTAAGATATCGCCTCTGACCAGAGTGCCGCGCCATGGGGCGCGCAATTTCTTGGAGGAATATCATGCGTTTATGGAAAATCTTGGGCTGGATGGCGGCCGCCATGCCGGTAATGGCGCAGGCGGCCGATGGCTACCGCCTGCAAGTATTACCAGGTAATTATTTCGATGGCACGGCCATCAATGCCAGTGGTACTGTGGTCGGCAGGTACTTCGCGCCATGGAACCTCAGCGCCTATGGTTTTGTGTGGCAGCCGGGCACGCAGCAGGCATCGACTCCTTTGCCCGAGGAAGGCTACCAGATTTTTGCCGGGATCAACGACCACGGTACGGTGCTGGGAGCCCAGGGCGACTGGGGCGAATTGCACCGCACGTACCTCTACCAGAATGGCGTGCGCACGTATCTGGCCAATCCTGCCGACAAGGATATGACGGGCGTGGCGCTCAACAACAGCGGCACGGTTGCCGGCTACCTTGAACCCACGTACGGCACGCAAGGCGTGCGCAGCGCCTTCATTGCATCCGGCGGGGTCGTGACGGACCTCGGCACCTTTGGCGGACGATCGTCGTCGGCGGCCGATATCAACGACGCCGGGACGGTGGTGGGCAGCTTTGTCGATGCGGCCGGGGTCGAACGGGCCTTTGTGTACGACGCGGCCGGTTTCCATGAATTGGCCACGCCAATGGTGACAGCCCGCGCCACCGCCATCAGTGAAACCGGCGTCATCTCGGGCATCTATGGCGACAACTTCGGCAACTGGCGCCCCTTCCTGTACCAGAACGGGACGACCACGGACCTGGGCATCAACGATGGCCGTTCCTTCATACCGGAAGAGATCAACAGCCATGGCCAGATCGTCGGCAACGACTGGTCCAACAATGCGTTCCTGTACGACAACGGCAAGCTGATCGACGTGGATACGCTGGTCGACCGGACGAAGGCGCCAGGGTGGGATTTGTATACGGCCAATGGCATCAACGAAGCCGGGCAAATCACGGGCAGGGCTTGCTACCTGTCAGAAAGCGTTTGCGGCGCCTATGTCCTGACGCCGGTACCGGAGCCGGCCACTTACGGCATGCTGCTGGCCGGCCTTGGCGTGGTGGGCCTGGCGGCGCGCCGGCGGCGCCAGCGGCCAGTCTAGGCGCTATCGGTTGATCGTGGCGGCAAGGCAGGCCCGGTGCTTGCCGCCAAAGCGCCACAGCGCCGCATCGGCCGGCGTGGCACCCGGCGCCGCCGGCGCGCCACCGTGCGGCTAGCGCGCCAGCAGCCGGCTCATGGTGGCGTTGTCCAGCATGACGCCGCGGACCTGCACCCGGTTGCGCGTCTCGACCAGGAAGCCGTGGCGGGAAAAAAACGGTTCGGCCGTCAGGCTCACGTCCGAACGCAGCACACCGATGGCGCGCGCGCCGGCCATGTCCATGATGTGGCGCAGCAGCGCGCTGCCCACGCCGCGCCGCGCATACGCCGCGTCGACAAAAAACATGTCGATGTAGCCGGATGGCTGCAGGTCGGCAAACGCGACTGCCCGCCCGTCGAGTTCCGCCACCAGGGTCTGGTTGGCGCGCATCCGTTGCGACCACAGCACGCTGTCATACTCTTGCGGCGCCCACGCGTGCAATTGCTCGGCCGTGTAATCGCGGCGCGCCAGGCCATGCACGGCGGAGTGGAAAATCGCGTGCAAGTGCGCTTCTTCGCCGGGGTAGTAAGAACGGATCAGCATCGGCATATCTTACCTCCGGGGCGCCGGCTTGTCAGGGCGGAGGATGGGATATGACGGGTTTTTCCGGCCCGTGGTCCCGGCTGTATCGCATCGTGTCGTGCACGACTCCAGCCTGATTTTCGTCATGCAGTTTGTCCGTTCAGCATGCATTCTGTCCCACCAAAATTGCGGTTTGTCGCGCGTTTTGCGCAAGCCTGGTAATGCTTTGCTATCGTGAACTTGTCCCCGCACATTACCGAGCTGCCGGGGACAACCAGGCCCACCCTTCAGGAGATGCACCGTGATGAATCTGCCCGCCGCAGCGCCCGCCGCTGCCAATTATCCTCCGCCATGCCCGCGCGCCCGCTGCGCGGCCGGTTAGCCGCTTGCCAGCCCTTTGCCACGTTGACCTGGCTATGGGGATGTCCCCTTGCATAGAAATAATCAGCCAAGGCCGCTCTGTTGTTACCGCAGCAGGCTGCTAGTATGAAGAATCGCCCTGGACAGGCGTGAATGCCGGGGGCTGACCGATGCACGGAACTGGGGACACAACCACGGAGGCAAGCATGAAACCTACGGCCATCGGCGCGATGGTTGCGGCCTTGCTGGCAGGGTGTTGGAGCACCGCGCTGGCGCAAGAGGCCACGGCCGCCGGCGCCGGCCCGCAGGTACAGATCAACCGGGCGAATGGGGCGGCGGCCTACCGGCTGGCGCCACAGGAATTTGACCAGTATGCCCGCCCGTACCTGCTCGAGAACGGCATCGTGATTCATTTTTTCCAGCGGCGCCGCCAGTTTTTCACGCAAATGTACAACGAAGTACCTGTTGAACTCTTTCCCCAGGCGCCCGGTAAATTCACTACCGCGCAGGGAGCGAAAGTTGAATTCACGGATGACGGCGACACGATCGCCCTGATCCACCTGGACCGGATGCCCTATACCGCCGGGGCGCCGGCCGCTGCCGACCGCGTTTATATCGCGCGCCGCTGACGGGCCCTCCCGCGCGCGCCGCGCAAACCGACTTCTGATTGCCACACCGGTGCCGCCACCCGCGGCGGCATCGTTGCGCCCTTATTGATGACTTTAGTTACGCCTTTATGAGGAGAACATACATGAAATCCGCCATCCGCCTGATTGCCGCCACCGCCGTTGCCGCCGCCACGCTGGCCATGAGCGCCGCCTCGGCCGCGCCGCAAGTGATTGCCGATCAAAATGACGCCGTGCAGATCCGGCGCTCGTCCGGCTACCTGCTGGCCAATAACGAGTTCGATGCATTCGCGACCAGCTACCTGCTGGAAAACGGGCAGCGCATCAAATTCACCCAGCGCGTGGCGCGCTATTACGTACAACTGGAGCATGAACCGCGGGTGGAATTGCTGCCGCAGGAGCACGGCGTGTTCATGACCGCCAATGGCGCCCGGGTGCAATTCCGCGAGGAAGGCGAGATCGTGGCGATCCGCGATTTCGACAAGCTGTCGCTGGACAGCCGCTTGCCGCAAGGGGCCGCGATGCTGGCGCAACGCTGACCGGGAAGGAGAGTGGCGCCCGCCGTGGCGGGCGCCGTGGAGATTACGCCGCCAGCGGCGTGGCGGGCTGGATGTCGCTGCGCTGGGCCAGCAGCGCGAAGATGTCGTCTTTCGACAGCACGTAGCGTTCCATCAGCACGTCCTTGATGGCGTCCATGGCGGCGCGGTAATCGCCGATGGCGCGCAGGGTGTAGCTGTACAGTTCGTCGGCCTTGGTTTCCACCTGCAGCAGCGTGTGCTCGCCGCTGGCTTCCTGCTTGAACTGGCTGTAGTCGAGCTTGGAGCGCGAATACATCGACAGGCGGTTGACCATGGTGTCGAGCATGGACGTGGCTTTCTGGATATCGTTCTGGCTGCCCACGGAAATGCCGCGTGCGCCATAGAACAATTCCTCGGCCGCCACGCCGCCATACAGCTGGATCACGTCCTGTTCCAGTTCTTCCAGCGTGCGCAGCGACATGTCGTCGCCGGCCGACAGCACATAGCCCAGCGCGCCCAGCTTGGACACCGATTCCGTGCTGATCTTCAGCAAATGCGACTTTTCCTTGATGTCCGCCAGCGCCATGCCGGAGCGCAGGTAGGGGTCGATCTGCATGAAGAAGTGGCCCAGTTCATGCAGCGCGATGCGTTCGCGCTGGCGGGTTTTTTCCGCCGTGGTGGCGCGGTCTGTCAAGCCGATGGTGGCGCGCTCGAAGGCGCGGAACATCATGTCGGTATCGATGACTTTGCCTTCCTGGATGGAAATCATGCTGGCGCGCTCCACCACGGTTTCCAGCAGGGCGGGGCTGAGGTTGGCGGTGATGTCGGCCACCTGGTCCAGGTTCATGTCATCCCAGTTGACGCAGCCTTCCTGCTTGCGCTTGAGGAACGATTCCATCAGTGCGCGCCGTTCGCTCTTGTTCGGCAGGCGGAAATTGATCTTCACGGAGAAGCGGCGCAGCATGGCTTCATCCATCTCCGTCGACGCATCGTCGAAGTTCGAGGCGACGACCCAGATCACGCCCTGGCCCTTGTCGCTCTTGACGCCGTCCAGCAGGCCCAGCAGGGTGTTCGCGGTGTCGTCTTCCCATTTCTTTTCGCTGCGGCCGCGCGGCATGAACAGGCTTTGCGCTTCATCCAGGAAGATGATGCAGCGGCCCTTGCTCGACGCCTTGCGGTACAGGGCGTTCAGCGCCTTCGAACCGCCGCCGACGTAGCCCGATTCCAGCGCCGAGCCGGACGCCTGGATCAGCGGGATGTCGAGGCGCTTGGCCAGGTAGCCCACCAGCTTGGTCTTGCCGGTACCGGCCGGGCCCGTCAGCATGACGTTGAACGGCTTGTCGATGTTGTGTTCCTTGTACAACTCGCGGTTGCGGATCATGTCTTCCAGGTGCAGCACTTCCTGCTTGATGTCTTCCATGCCGATCAAGTCATCGAGGCTGCCCTTCAACTGGTCGGGCGACAGCACGGTGGCGCTCGGGTTCATGCCCGGCAAGCCGAATTTCAATACGAACAGCAGCAACACCACCACCAGGATATCGAAGGCATGGCGGCGCAGGAAATCGCCGGCGGCGCTCATCGGGCCGCCTTCGTCCTGTAACACCGCCTTGTGCGACGCCAGCCACGCATCCTGGGCAATCGCATAAGGAATGCCATTGCGCAGCAATACTTCGCGCTCCAGGCTCAGGTGGGAAGTACTTGGCACTTTCACCACGTGCAGCGTGGCCGCATCCTTGAATTTGTAGATATAGCGCGGCGAATCCGACAGCGGTTTGGCGACCACGAGGTATTCCAGCTGCGCTTTTTGCGCCGCCAGCGCCGTGATGCGGGAAATGTCCTGTGTGCGCTGGATTGGGCTGGTGTCTTGCGGCACGTCCGTGCTCCACACGGCCAGTGCAACGGTCAGCGCGATGCCGGCCAGTAAAGCAATCCGAACCCAGGTGTTTTTCAGCGCAAGCTGTAATTTATATAAATTGAACATGGCAGACTAATCAATAACAGCGGACACGCTGCAGCGCGGCCTCGGGGCACTGCGGAACGCGGCCTGTCGGGCTGGCGCGCGGAGCGGGGCGAGGCCAGCGACTATGCCTGAAGGCAAGGGGAACACACGCGACTATAGCGGCGTTTGCCTCATTTGTGGGCATTCAAGGTGAAAAAAAATGTGCCCCACAACATAATGGAAAAACCTGCAATGCCTTGATTGCAAAAGAATTTTTCAGAATGGCAAGAATTGATGTAAAGCTTTATTTCCGTTTTTCCAATTCCGCGTATTTGCGTTCCAGTTTGGCAAAAGTACCGTCGCGGCGCATGGCGTCTAGCGTACCGTTCATGCGCTCAACCAGCACATCCGGTACGCTGGGATTGCAGGCCAGGTAGACCTTGACGCGGTGAAAGGTCAGCAGGGGAACGATTTCGCCCTTGTCGCCGGCCAGTTCCGCCGGCAATGACGCGCCGGCGCGCATGCCCACGGCCCACAGGTCGATGCGGTTCAATAGCAGTTTCTTGGGATTGGAGGCATCGTTGGGCGCTGGTTCCACATTGAAGCCGCGTGCGCGCAGGAATTCATCGCGCGCATCGCCGTGATACGTGCCGATGCGCAGCGAGCGGGCGTCGTCCAGGTGGCGCAACTGGAATTTGTGGTCGGCGCGGCCCATGAAAACCCATTCGGCTTCGTCCGTGGGGCCTATCCATTTGAACTGTTTTTCGCGTTCCGGCGTGCGCGACGTGGAATACACGCACGTGTTTTTCTGTTGCTGCGCCCGGGTGTAAGCACGTTTCCACGGAAGGATGTCGATTCTATAAGGGATGGCCAGGCGGCCCAGCATGTCGCGGATTTTTTCAGTTTCGCGGCCCGTGACGTCGTTCCCTTCCTTCATGCTGGCTGGCGGTGAGTGTTCCGCCAGGATGAACAGCGACTCCCCCGGCGCAACCGCCGGCTGCGCCGCCAGCGCGGCTGGCGCCGCCAACAGCAGCGCCAGGCAGGAAAGTCGTTGGTAGGCATTCATCGTGGCACAGCATAGCATGGCGCTTGCGGTCGTTGCCACGGTGCAGCGTAGCGGAAGCCGCGCCGCTGTTTCAAAAAAAGCCGCGGTGTGGTGGCGGCCTTGCTGTGCGAAACCCGGCCCGAATTATTGCGGCGCGCCGCGGCGGTACAGCCGGAAGCGTTCCTGGCGGTCGGAAATGCGGCGGCCTTCCCACAGCAGGGTCCAATGCGGCGCGCGGTAAGCAGGGACGATTTCCTGCTCATCGGGGACGCGCAAATTGTCTTGCAGCAACAGGATATTGCAGCGCCCGCCTTGTACCCCGATGAATGGCAGGTGGCCGAAATACGCGAACGAGGCGCGCTGCGCCGGGCCGGCATTGGTTTCAATGCAATCGGTATCGGGCGGCAAATTGGTGGCGGCCTGGCGTGCCACGGTCGCATAGCTCTTGCTGTAATTCATGTCCGGCAAGAACAGCGTCATCAGCAGGATCCACACCAGGATCACGCCGCCGGACGATAGCACCACGGCGCGCCACAGCACGGACGGGCGGCGCGACAGGCGCCAGTGCACCAGCACGAACCAGCCGGCCGTGGCCAGCAGGGCCACCAGCACGGCCATGGTGTCGAACTGCGGTACGAAGCCGGGCACCAGTTTCAGCGCGTTGTGCGACGCCTTGGCGGGCCAGCCATTGAGCTTGGCGTTCCAGAACAGCCACAGCGTGGCCGCGCACAGGGTCAGCACCATGACGGAGAACCAATCGATCGCGTTGATGGCGCCGCGCTTCATGGTCAGCAGGCCAAACGCGGCCATGATGGCCAGCGGCGGCAGCAGCAACAGCAGCTGGCCCTGTTCCGGGGCCGGGTGGAACAGCGCCAGCAGCGCCGCCATGCTGACGAAGGTGACCGGCACCACGATGTGCAGCACGCGCTTCTGGCGGCGCCACGCATAAATCGCCCAGCCGGCGAACGGCCACGCGGGCCACAGGAACCAGATGCCGACACGGAAGAAGAAGCGCACGGACGTGCTCGACGCCACGGCCAGTTGGCTGTAATTCCACTGCATCCAGCCCGGCAGCGGCGACGCGCCATACGGTTGCATGGCCGAGGCCAGGATGGCCCACGGCGCGATCAGCAGCGCGGCGACCAGGACAGCGAACGCCAGGTCGCGCACCGTGCGGCCCAGCGGTTTTTCCAGGAAGGCGCCGCACAGCAGCAGCGCCACCGTGAAGAAGGCCGGCGCAATCCAGCCGCGCGCCAGCGCCATCAGGCCCAGCGCCATGCCGATCAGCGCCGCGTTGCGCAGCGACGGCAATTCCATGTAGCGCACCGAACGGTACAGGGTCAGCGCCAGCAGCGACACTTGCAGCGGCTCGGATGTGGTCATGTGGCTGTGCACCATCAGGCCCAGGCAGCCGAGGTAGATCAGCACGGCCGCGTCGGCCAGGGTGCGGCCAAACGAATCGGGGTCGGGCTGGCCGCCAAAGGCCAGCTTCAACGGTTGCGCATCCTGGCGCCGGCCCAGCGCAAACGTCACATACCACAGCGACAGGGTGCCGAGCAGGAACACGCAGACGGTGGCCACGCGCGCCGCCAGCACGTCGCCGACCAGCCACCCGAACAGCTTGATGCACAGCGCGCCGAACCAGAACGCCAGCGGGCCTTCGTCGGGTATGGACAGTCCGGCAATATTGGGCCACAGCCAATCTTGCCATGTGCCTTGCGCCATGGTCCACATCACGCCAAAGCTGGCGGCGTCGTCATTCTTCCACGGTTCGCGGCCGATCAGGCCCGGCAGGATGTACAGCATGCCCAGGGCAAACAGCGCCCAGCGGGGCAGCGCAAGGGTGGCGGCGGCGGGAAGACGGACTGGCTTCATTGGTACGGTGAATTATGCGGAAAGGGCAAGTATGACTTGCGGGTGAAAAAAAAGGCAGCCGAGGCTGCCTTTTTTAGCATTGCGCGACAGATCAGCCTGCTGCAACGGCGGTTTTCGAACCGACTTTGCCGAACTTCTGGCGGAACTTTTCCACGCGGCCGGCGGTGTCGACGATCTTGTGCTGGCCCGTGTAGAACGGGTGCGATTCCGACGAAACCTCGATCTTCACCAGTGGGTATTCTTTACCTTCGTGGGTCGCGGTTTCCCGGGTCTGGATGGTCGAACGGGTGATGAACTTGAAGTCGCAGGACACGTCGTGGAACAGGACTTCGCGGTAAT
>CBIHOX010000060.1:0-30065 GCA_966211685.1 uncultured Pseudoduganella sp. | reverse complement strand
CGTTCAGCACTTTACCGCGCAACGGCAGGATCGCCTGGAACTTGCGGTCGCGGCCTTGCTTGGCGGACCCGCCTGCGGAGTCACCCTCGACGATGTACAGTTCGGACAGGGCCGGGTCTTTTTCCTGGCAGTCGGCCAGCTTGGCAGACAGGCCCAGGCCGTCCATCACGCCCTTGCGGCGGGTCAGGTCGCGCGCCTTGCGCGCGGCTTCGCGGGCGCGCGCCGCTTCCACGATCTTGCCGCAGATGATCTTCGCATCGTTCGGCTTTTCCATCAGGAAGTCGGTCAGCGTTTTCGCGACGATTTCCTCCACCGGGCCGCGCACTTCCGACGACACCAGCTTGTCCTTGGTCTGCGACGAGAACTTCGGTTCCGGCACCTTCACCGACAGCACGCAGGTCAGGCCTTCGCGCATGTCGTCGCCGGAGATCTCGACCTTGGCCTTCTTGGCGAAGTCGTTCTCGTCGATGTACTTGTTGATGACGCGGGTCATCGCCGCGCGCAGGCCGGTCAGGTGGGTGCCGCCGTCGCGCTGCGGGATGTTGTTGGTGAAGCACAGCACCTGTTCGTTGAACGCGTCGTTCCACTGCATCGACACGTCCACCGTGATGGTGGTGTTCTGGTCCGACTGGCGCTCGCCGACGGCCTGGAATACGGTCGGGTGCAGCACGGTCTTGGCCTTGTTGATGTATTCGACGAAGCCGCGCGTGCCGCCTTCGAACGCGAACACTTCTTCCTTGCCGGTGCGCTGGTCGGTCAGCTTGATGTTCACGCCATTGTTCAGGAACGACAGTTCGCGGATACGCTTGGCCAGGATTTCGTAGTGGAATTCCACGTGCGTGAAGATTTCCTCGTCGGCCCAGAAATGCACGTCGGTGCCGCGCTTGTCGGTTTCGCCGATGACCTTGATCGGCGAGACGGCCACGCCGTCGCGCATTTCGATTTCACGGTTTTGCGGGATGCCGCGCACGAATTCCATCTGGTGCACCTTGCCGTCGCGGCGGATCGTCACGCGCAGCAGTTTCGACAGCGCGTTTACGCAAGATACGCCCACGCCGTGCAGGCCGCCCGACACCTTGTACGCGTTCTGGTCGAACTTGCCGCCGGCGTGCAATTCGGTCAGCACGATTTCCGCGGCGGAGCGCTTCGGTTCGTGCTTGTCGTCCATCTTCAGGCCGACCGGGATGCCGCGGCCGTTGTCGGTGATGGAGATCGAATTATCCGAGTGGATCGTGACGTGGATCTCCGAGCAGTGGCCGGCCAGCGCTTCGTCGATCGAGTTGTCCAGCACCTCGAACACCAGGTGGTGCAGGCCGGTGCCGTCCGAGGTGTCGCCGATGTACATGCCCGGACGTTTGCGGACTGCTTCCAGGCCTTCCAGGATCTGGATCGACGACGCGCCGTATTCTTCCGCCTTTGCTGCTGCTGGAACTGGATTCTCGTTTTGGCTTTCGGACATGGACTGCTTTCTCTCTATCGAAACTGTTTAATTCTTTGGTGCTGCCTGGCGGATTAAGCGCTGCGCGCTAATCCGCCCTACATCATGCGCCGCGTATCGTCGGACCGTAGGGCGGATTAGCGCATCGCGCGTAATCCGCCGTGCGTACCGCCGGCTTAAATCCGCATCGGCATGACGACGTACTTGAAGTCCTGGTTGTCAGGAATCGAAATCAGCGCCGACGAATTCGAGTCGCCCAGCGCGATGTTGACCTGGTCGCACTTCAGGTTGTTCAGCACGTCCAGCAGGTACGTCACGTTGAAGCCGATGTCGATGGCGTCGCCGCCGTAATCGATTTCCAGTTCTTCCACCGCTTCTTCCTGGTCCGCGTTGGTCGAGCTGATTTTCAGGCTGCCCGGCGCCAGGATGCAGCGCACGCCCTTGAACTTGTCGCTGGTCATGATGGCGGCGCGCTGCAGGGAGCGCAGCAGCTCGTCGCGCGAAATCGTGAAGTCGTTCTTGTAACCCTTCGGGATCACGCGCGTGTAGTCGGGGAACTTGCCTTCCACCAGCTTCGAGATCAGTTCGATGTCGGAGAAGGTCAGCTTCACCTGGTTGGCCGCGATGTCCAGCTGCACCGGCTCGTCGCTTTCTTCCAGCAGGCGTTGCAGCTCGATGATGGTCTTGCGCGGAATGATGACTTCCTGGCGCGCGAAGGTCTGTTCGGTCGCCACCTGGCAGAACGCCAGGCGGTGGCCGTCGGTGGCCACGGCGATCACGTTTTGGCCGTCCAGCACCAGCAGCAGGCCGTTCAGGTAGTAACGGATATCCTGTTGCGCCATCGAGAAGTGCACCATGTTGAACAGGTGCTTCAGGGTCTTTTGCGGCAGCGAGAACGAGGCGTTGTAGCTGTCGGCCTGCTGCACGGTCGGGAATTCCTCGGCCGCCAGGGTTTGCAGCGCGAAGCGCGATTTACCGGTTTGCACCGTGAGGCGCTTGTTCAGCAGGGTCATCGTCACGTCGCCGGATTCCGGCAGCGCGCGCAAAATGTCGAGCAGCTTGCGCGCGGCCACCGTGGTGCCGGTCACGTCGGCGCCCGAACCGATTTCCGCGTGCGTGGTGATCTGCACTTCGGTGTCGGTGGACAGGAACGATACGCTTTCGCCATCTTTGCGGATGAGGATATTGGCCAGAATCGGCATAGTGTGCCGACGCTCGACAATACCGCTCACGATCTGCAGTGGCCGAAGTAGCGTATCTCGGGTGGTTTTGACCAATTGCATGTGTGTATCCTCAATGAAAAATTAACGATATTCTTATTACAACAGTATTGTGGGACCAACGCCGCCCGGGGCGCAACCAGGCGGCGTTGCGATCAACCCTTCAGCGTCTGCTCCAGCACGTGCAACTCGTGGTTGCATTCCGGGTTCTTGGTGCGGTCCTGGGCGATCTTGCGCACGGCGTGCAGCACGGTCGTATGGTCGCGGCCGCCGAACAGTTCGCCGATCTCCGGCAAGCTCTTTTGCGTCAATTCCTTGGCCAGGTACATCGCGATCTGGCGCGGCCGCGCGATGTTGGCGGGGCGGCGCTTGGAATACATGTCGGCGACCTTGATATTGAAGAAGTCCGCCACGGTCTTCTGGATGTTTTCCACGGAAATCTGGCGGTTTTGCACCGACAGCAAGTCCTTCAGCGCTTCCTTGACGATGTCGATGGAAATGTCCTTGCCATGGAAGCGCGAGTAGGCCAGGATCTTGCGCAGCGCGCCTTCCAGTTCGCGCACGTTCGAACGCAGGTGCTTGGCCACGAAGAAGGCCACGTCGTCGTTCAGGGTCACGCCTTCGGACTTGGCTTTCTTCAGCAAGATCGCCACGCGCATTTCCAGTTCCGGCGGCTCGATCGCCACCGTCAGGCCCGAATCGAAGCGCGAGATCAGGCGGTCGTCCATGCCCGTGATTTCTTTCGGATACGTGTCCGACGTGATGATGATTTGTTTTTTCGCCGCGATCAGCGCTTCGAACGCATAGAAGAATTCTTCCTGCGTGCGGCTCTTGCCGCCGAAGAACTGGATATCGTCGATCAGCAGCATGTCCAGCGAGTGGTAGTAATGCTTGAAGTCGTCGAAGCCCTTGCGCTGGTACGCCGTCACCACGTCGCGCACGTATTGTTCCGCGTGGATGTAGCGGATGCGCGCGTTCGGCTGGTCGGCCATCACCTGGTTGCCGATCGCGTGGATCAGGTGGGTTTTACCCAAGCCCACGCCGCCATAGAAGAACAGCGGGTTGTACGACACGCCCGGATTGTTCGCCACCTGGATCGCCGCGGCGCGCGCCAGCTGGTTGGCCTTACCGGTCACGAAGCTGTCGAACGTCAGGTCGGTGTTGATGCGGCTTTGCTCGCGGCGCGGCGAATTGGCCAGGTTTTCCTGCACCGCGTTCGAGATGCCGGTGATGGCCGGCGCGGCCGGCGCACCCGTCACGCCCGGCGCATCGGACGCACCGGGAGCGGCAGCGGCGGCGGTGGCCACCGGCGGCTTCTTGTTGGCGGACAGGCGCGGGTCCAGCACGAACTGCACCTCGGTCGGCGCTTCCCAGTACTGGCAGGCGAGCGCGGTGATGCGGCTGGCGAACTGGGATTTGACCCAATCCAGCTTGAAGCGATTAGGCGCGGCAATGCGCAACTTGCCCTCCTCGAAATCGAGGGGGACCAGCGGTTTAATCCACGCATTGAATTGTTGCGGTGTCAGTTCCAGTTCCAGTTGCGCGGAACAGGTCTGCCAGAAATTTTCCATGAATCGTCTATCTGTAAGAAGTGCGGCAAGGCGGTCCGATCGCCAAGCGTAACGCGCTATTCTACTCCCTATGCACAAGGTTATCCACAGGGGCGCGGGGATTTTTTTTGCGTTTGGAGGGTATACTCTTGGGGCCATTTGTGGCTGAAAATACCATCCTTCAACGGGCCGCATTTGTATCGGCCGCACCTTGATGGTTGACAAGGGCCGCCAATCTATTGATAATTCAGGGTTCCCCGCCCGTATGCCGTGTTTATTCACATGAACATATATGGATAAGCGTGGATCCCAGTAGCGGGCGATGAGATGGACCCAGCTGTGCCGCGGACGGCATAGGTGCGCGAAATGTCATTGGCACCATATTAAAGACGGGGTATCGGCCCCGGTTTTGTATTTTTTTGCTTTTTCAGCGAGACCAACATGAAACGTACTTACCAACCTTCCGTAGTGCGCCGCAAGCGTACCCACGGCTTCCGTGCTCGTATGGCTACCCGTGGTGGCCGTCAGGTTCTGAACGCGCGTCGCGCCAAGGGCCGCAAGCGTCTGGCAGTGGTATAAGCCATCCGCTTGTTAGCTGATCGCGTGGACAGCCTTCAGACGAACGGCTCGACAGGCGAAGGTTCACACGACTTCGCACGCGCTCGGCGCATCATAAAAACGGATGAATTTTCATCCGTTTTTCGTTTGCGCCCTGCGCAAAAAAGCGCGCACTTCGTGCTCTACACCCGCCCCAACCAGCTGGCGCATGCGCGGCTGGGCGTGGTGGTGGCGAAACGCTTTGCGCCGCGCGCCGTTACGCGCAACACCATCAAACGTGTCACCCGCGAACTGTTCCGCGTGACCGCTCTGCCTCCTATCGACTGCGTGGTGCGTTTGTCGCGCCCCGTCAACAGCAAAGACCAGCCGGCCACGACCACCAAACTCAAGGCGGAACTGCGCCAGGAACTCACACGCCTGTTTGCCTCCCAAAAGAAGGCGAAGCTTCCTGTGGGTCCGGCCAAATGAGCCGGTTGCTGACCTTGCTGCTGCGCTTTTACCAGGTAGCGATCAGCCCCATGCTGGGGCCGCGCTGCCGTTTCTACCCCAGCTGCTCCAACTATGCGATCGAGGCGCTCCGTGTGCACGGCGCCGCGCGCGGCAGCTGGCTGGCAGTGAGCCGCGTGTGCCGCTGCCACCCCTGGAACGCGGGCGGGGTCGACCCCGTCCCGGCCAAGCATTCTTCGACCGCTTGCGGTTGCAGACACTCCTCTTAACGCTCAATTAAGTGTCGTAATGGAACTCAATAAACGTACCATACTGTGGATCGTGTTCGGCGCATCGCTGTTCCTGCTCTGGAACAACTGGATGATCTCCACCGGCCGTCCTTCCATGTTCGCACCGCCGCAACCGGCTGCCACCGCCGCCGCCAAGAAGTCGGACTTGCCGGCATCGGCCGCCGCCGTTGCCGCGGGCGCGGCAGCCGTCGCCGCCGCTGCGCCGGGCGCCACCGACGTGGCCCCGTTCAAGCGTGAAACCATCACCATCACCACCGACGTGGTGAAAGCCGACATCGACACCCTGGGCGGCGTGATCACGCGCCTGGAGCTGTTGAAGCACCACGACAAGGTCGATACGAAGAAGAACCAGGTGCTGTTCCAGCAGGAAGGCACGCGCAAGTTCCTGGCGCAAACCGGCCTGGTGGGCGCCCCCGGCCTGCCGAACCACACCAGCGGCTTCACCGCCAAGCCGGGCGCCCGCGTGCTGGGCGACGGCAACCAGGTGCAACTGGTGCTGGAAGCGGAGCAGGGCGGCGTGAAACTGGTGAAGACCTTCACCTTCAAGCGCGGCGACTACACCATCGACGTGCGCCACGACGTGACCAACGTGTCGGCCGCGCCGGTGGCGCCGCAGCTGTACATGCAGCTGGTCCACGATGGCAACAAGCCGGAAGGCGATACCTGGTTCAATTCCAGCTACACCGGCCCGACCCTGTACACGGAAGAAAAGCACTATGAAAAGCTGACCTTCGACAAGATCGAGAAAGCCGACGCCGCGCACCAGAAGAACCCTTCCGCGCCGCTGGAGCAGGACCACGCCACCAAGGCCGACAACGGCTGGATCGCGATCTCGCAGCACTTCTTCGTGTCGGCCTTCGTGCCGCAGGATAAGCAGCAGCGCGACATCTTCACCAAGAAGATCGACACCAACCTGTACGCGATCGGCGTGCTGGAACAACTGGGCACGCTGGCGCCGGGCGCCACGCTGTCGAACACGGCCAAGCTGTATTCCGGCCCGCAGGAAGACAAGGCGCTGGAAAAAGTCGCCACCGGCCTGGAACGCGTGAAGGATTACGGCAAGCTGACCGTGGTGGCCAAGCCGCTGCAATGGCTGCTGGACCAGATCCATGCGGTGCTGGGTAACTGGGGCTGGACCATCATTGCCTTCACCATCCTGATCAAGCTGGCGCTGTTCCCGCTGTCGGCCGCCGGCTACCGCAGCATGGCGCGCATGAAGGTGGTGACGCCGAAGATGACCGCGATCCGCGAGCGCTTCAAGAACGATCCGCAAAAGCTGAACCAGGCCATGATGGAGCTGTACAAGACGGAGAAGATCAATCCGTTCGGCGGCTGCCTGCCGATCCTGATCCAAATGCCGATCTTCCTGGCGCTGTACTGGGTGCTGAACGCGTCGGTGGAAATGCGCGGCGCGCCATGGGTGGGCTGGATTACCGACCTGACCCAGCCTGACCCGTTCTTCGTGCTGCCGGTGCTGTACGCGATCTCGATGTACGTGACCTTCAAGCTGAATCCGCAGCCGACCGATCCGGTGCAGGCCAAGATGATGCTGTTCATGCCGCTGGCCTTCTCGGCGATGTTCTTCTTCTTCCCGTCCGGCCTGGTGCTGTACTGGGTGGTGAACAACGTGCTGTCGATCGGACAGCAATACGTGATCACCAAGAAGTTCGCCCCGGACGCGAAGTAAGCCGGTGCGCGGGCATGGCGGATGACGCCGGCTTTGCCGGCTAATCCGCCCTGCAGCGAACGTTGGCAATATCCGTAGGGCGGATTAGCGCGCAGCGCGTAATCCGCCGATGCATGATCACCACAGAAGTACCTGAGGCCCGTGTCCCCCACGGGCTTTTTCTTTAGAATCGACCCCATGAAACTCGACACTTCCCCCATCGCCGCCATTGCCACCGCCCCCGGCCGCGGCGGCATCGGCGTGGTGCGCGCCTCGGGCAAGGATTTGCAGCCGCTGGCCGCCGCGCTGTTCGGCGACACCGCGCTAAAACCCCGCCACGCCACGTACATCCCGTTCCGGCAGGCCGACGGCACCGTCATCGACGAGGGGCTGGCGATCTACTTCAAGGCGCCCCATTCGTACACCGGTGAAGACGTGCTGGAACTGCAGGGCCACGGCGGCCCGATCGTGCTGCAGATGCTGTTGCAGCGCGTGCTGGAAGCCGGCGCCGACTCGGGCCTGCGCCTGGCCGAACCGGGCGAATTCACGCGCCGCGCCTACCTCAACGACAAGCTGGACCTGGCGCAGGCCGAGGCGGTGGCGGACCTGATCGACGCCTCGACGGAAGCTGCCGCGAAGTCGGCGTCGCAATCGCTGTCGGGCGCGTTCTCGAAGACCATCCACGCGCTGGTGGACCGCGTGACGAACCTGCGCATGCTGGTGGAAGCCACGCTGGACTTCCCGGAAGAGGAAATCGACTTCCTGGAAAAGTCCGACGCGCGCGGCCAGCTGGCCGGCATCGTGGAAGCGCTCGACACCGTGTTCCGCCAGGCCGCGCAAGGCGCGCTGCTGCGCGAGGGCTTGAACGTGGTGCTGGTGGGCCAGCCCAACGTCGGCAAGTCGTCGCTGCTGAACGCGCTGGCCGGCGCCGACGTGGCCATCGTGACGCCGATCGCCGGCACCACGCGCGACAAGGTCTCCGAGACCATCCAGATCGAAGGCATCCCGCTCAACATCATCGACACGGCCGGCATCCGCCGCCATGACGAGGCGACCGACCTGGTGGAGCGCATCGGCATCGAGCGCACCTGGAGCGAAGTGGAAAAGGCCGACGTGATCCTGCACCTGCTGGACGCCGACCAGGGCCCGACCCGGCAAGACGAAGCCATCGTCGCCAACTTCCCGCAAGGGGTGCCGGTGGTGCGGGTCTGGAACAAGATCGACCTGTCCGGCCACAAGCCCGGCGTCGACGCGGCCGAAGACGCCACCCACATCTACCTGTCCGCCCACGAACACCAGGGCATCGACCTGCTGCGCGCCGAATTGCTGCGCATCGCGGGCTGGCAGCAGACCGGCGAATCGCTGTACCTGGCGCGCGAACGCCACCTGATCGCGCTGAAGTCGGCCGCCAAACACTTGTCGCTGGCCGGCGAACACGCCGCGGTGTCGGACCAGTCGCTGGACCTGTTCGCGGAAGAATTGCGGTTGGCGCAGAACCAGCTGTCGAGCATTACCGGGGAGTTTACGCCGGATGATTTGCTGGGGGTGATATTTAGCAGGTTCTGTATTGGTAAATGAGGCAGCAGACAGGGCGGCAAGTAAAGTCCGCAATGAGTGCAGGCATGCACACCTAACGTTGCGACAACCCCGCCTTGCCTTCCTCGTGCCGCCATCCCGGCACGTTGACGTAATACTTGGTTGCCTTGCCAATGCCGCGGACCAGCAAGGCTTCCCGCGCCACCAGGTCGTTCAAGTCGCGGGTGGCGGTGGCTTTCGATGCGCCGGTGATTTTGCAGTATTTTTCCGCCGTCAGCCCGCCCAGGAAGCCGCCGTCGCCCGCATCGAGCAGTTTCTGCACTGTCTTGCGCTGGCGTTCATTGAACGGCTGCGCCGCGTGCGTGGCCCAGAATCGGGCTTTTTCCAGCGCGCGGTCGATCAGCCTTTCCGATTTTGTGCAGGCTGCGGAAAACTGGTTCACAAACCACAGCAGCCAGTCAGTGACGTCCAGGTTTCCCCGCTGCGCGTGGTTCAGCGCATCGTAATACGCGGATCGGTTTTCTTCCATCTGGCGTGACATGCTGTAAAGGCGTGTCGGCGATTGGCTGTCCTGTGCGATCGCCATGTCCATGATGGCGCGGCCGACCCGTCCGTTGCCATCTTCAAACGGATGGATCGTCTCGAACCACAGGTGCGCGATGCCGGCGCGCACAATGCCATCCATGGCGTCAGGCTGGTTGAACCATGTGATAAAGCGTGCCATTTCTGTCGCCACGTTTGCCGAGTCCGGCGCCCGGAAGTGCACGACTTCACGTCCAGGCCTGCCACTGACGATCTGCATCGCTTCCGCGTGCGTGCGGAACTTGCCCACGTCGATGCGGCGAATGCCGGAGGTGCCGCCCGGAAAAAGCGCGGATTGCCACCGGCACAAACGGTCGCTGTCGAGCGGTACGTCGAAATGGGATGTCGCGTCATGCATCACCTCCACCAGTCCATCCACGTGGCGCGATACATGGCCGCTTCCGCCTACCCCGAGCATCCGCATCACGGAAGAGCGGACTTGTTCCGCATCGAGTTTTTGGCCTTCGATGGCGGCGGTGGCCATCACTTCGCCAATCCAGATGTCATTGACTACCTGGGCCATTGCTTCGCCGCTCAGGCCGATGGCGTCAGCCTTGCCGATAACCCGGCCTTGATGCAGCCGGGCTTGTGCGAGCGGCGTACTGAGCGTTGGCGCATCGAAGCGCCATGCGGGCCAGCCGGGGGATTGCCAGACGTATTGAAAGGCGTGAGGCGTATTCATGAATAATACGGATCAGTTTTTGAGCCGTATTTTACCGTACTTAGAGGCCACGCTTTAAAATGAAACGTATTACTGGATTTACGGCTCATTTTTTGAGCCGTATTGCCATTATCTTATTTCCCGCTGCTCTAGCTGCCCATACACCGCCGTCGCCAGCCGCGCCAGTTCCGCCTTGCCGATATTGGCCGACAGCGCATAGCCGAAGCGGCCGTCGATCCAGTAAAACACGCTGACGTCGCCTTCCTGCGCGAAGCGGAACGCGGTGTCCTTGTTGTCCTGGTTGTCGGCGGAGACGTACAGCGTGATGCGCCGGCCGGTCGCGTCGTTGTACATGAATTGCGCCACCGGGCCGCTGGCGCCGGGCAGCAGGCGGCCGCCGATCAATTCATAGCCGAGCGCCCCTAGTTTGGGCGGGCGCACGCTGGCTTTCAGGCGCTTCGACAGCCATTTCACCAACTGTTCTTCCTGGTCGGCCGTGATTTCCACTGGCCGCCGCACGTCGGGGCTGTAGACGGCGTGCGCCACCGCGGCCTGGCGGGCAAAGGTGGCCATGGCCGCGGCCTGCCGGATGTTGCCTTGCGCCGCCAGTTGTGCGTCGACCGGTCCCTGCCACTGGCCGTGCGCCACCCAGCCCGCGACACCGCCGCCGATGGCGAGCAGCAGGCCCGCCGCCATGCGGTATAAGGACCAGCGCGGCAAGGCAGCACGCGCTGTTGGCGGGGGCGCGGCCGAAGCCGCTGATGTGGATGGCGGCGGCGCGGACGCTCCCGCCGCGGTTGACACGCCGGATGTATCGGGTGCATTCGCCGCCGCCGACATCATGCGCGCATCGGGCACCTCCGGCCTACCCAGCGGCCCGGTAATACCCGCCGGCGCCCGCGCCGCCGCCAGCAGCCGCTCCGGCACCGCTTCATGCGCCACCGCGCCATACAATTGCTTGAGCCCCAGTTCCTGCGCGCCGTAGGCTTGTACGGCATGGGCCGCCGCCGGGTCGTGCGCCAGCAGCCTGGCCACGGCGTCGCGTTCGGCCGGCGGCAGTTCGCCATCGACGTATGCGTTCAAGTCTTCGTCGGGAATCGGAGGGGTCTTCATGATGTCACCAATTTCAACACATTGCCCGGCCCTGTTTCCATCAGCGTGCGCAATTGCGCGCGGGCCCGCGACAGCCGCGACATCACGCTGCCGACCGGGCAGCCCAGCACTTCGGCCGCCTGGGCATACGACATGTCTTCCAGCGCCACCAGCAACAGCACTTCACGGTGTTCGCGGGACAGCCTGCGCAGCGCGTTGTCGAGGTCGCGCAGCGCCAGGCTGTCGGGCTGGCGCTGGCCGTCGGCCACGGCCAGCGCATCGTCATCGATGGGCACCGTCACCAGTTCCGGCTTGCGCGCCTGGTCCATGCGCAAGTTGTGCATGATGGAGAACAGCCAGGGCCGGATATCGCCCATGCCGCTCCACGACGCCACGCGCTCCCACGCCCGCGCCAGGGTTTCCTGAACCAGGTCATCGGCGGACGCGGTGTCGCCCGTCAGCGCGCGCGCATAGCGGCGCAGGCTGGGCAGGCAGCCCAGCATCAAGCGCTCGATATGCGCGGCGGCGGACGGTTCCATCGGGATGGCCGTGCGTCAGGAACCGGACGCGGTAATTGCCAGTGCTGGCGCGATCTGCCAGGTTTCGCCGACGATCCTGCCTTCACGGTACACCAGCACGTAGCGCACCTTGATCGGCTGCTTGCCTTCGAACAGCACGTTGGCGGTGACGGTCGCGCCTTTCGGGTTGGCCGCTTCTTCCACCTTGTCGACCGAGACTTTCAGCGGACCCTGCGCCTTGGCGAATTTTTCCCACAATGCGCGGATATCCCTGGCGCCGTTGTAGCGGCCATCGAGCGGGCCGCCGATCCAGTCGAACGAAGCCTGGTCGGCATAGGCTGCCATGACCTTGTCGACGTCGCCCGCGCCGATGGCGGTAAAGTGGGCGCGCGCATCGTCGGCCGGGCCGGCGAAGGCGGCGGCGCTGACGGACAGCAGCAGGGCGGCGAATGGCAGTTGTTTCATGGTGTGCTCCTTTTCGTGGGGGTGATACCTGCATGGACGCGGGCCGCGCGCGGTTTATTCCACCACCACGAAAATAATTTTACGCTTCACGCCAGATAGGCCTGCAATCCCGCCGCCAGCGCGTCGAACACGGCGCGGCAGCGCGGGCTGTTGCGCAAGTCTTCGTGCATGGCGATCCACGTGCCCATGTGCAGCGTCAGCGCCTGCGGCAGCACGCGCGCCAGCGCGGGATCGCGGCGTGCCAGCGGCGCCTGGCAAAAGCCGATGCCGGCGCCGGCGCGGATCATGGCCAGTTGCGCCAGGTCGCTGCCACAGCGGATGGAAAACATGTCGCGGCTGATGTCCGGCAGCGCGCCCATGACCTGGCGGATATAGGGCGTGATTTCATCGAAGCCGATCAGCGTGTGCGCGGCCAGGTCATCCACCGTGGCGGGCGCGCCATGGCGCCGCAGGTAATCGGTGCGCGCATGCAGGCCCATTTCAATGTGGCCGACGTGGCGTGCGATCAGCTGGCCCTGTTTGGGCTGCGTCATGCGCACGGCGATGTCTGCTTCGCGGTGCAGCAAATCCTGCAGGCGGTTCGACAGCACCAGTTCGATCTTCACGCCCGGGTGCCGTTCGCGCAGCGCCGCCACGATGGGCGGCAAGACTTCCACCCCCATGACTTCACTGGCGGTGATGCGCACCACGCCCTGGATGCCGCCTTCGCCGGAGGCGGCCCGCACCAGCGCCGCCGCCGTGCTGGCCATGGCTTGCGCGTGCGGTTGCAGCGCGCGCGCCGCGTCGGTCGGCAGCAGGCCGGCCTGGGAGCGCGTGAACAGCACCAGGTTCAGCGCCTTTTCCAGCGCCGCGATATGGCGGCCCACGGTGGGCTGCGTGATACCCAGCGCACGGGCGGCGCCGGACAGCGAGCCCTCCGTCAAGACGCCGAGAAAAGCCCGGTACCACTCCCATTCAATGTTGTCCATACATTTTTGTATAACCGACGACTCAAGTTCGCTAATTTTAAATGAACCGCGCCGGCGTTACGCTGTCACCCATCGATACACACAGGGAGGCGGCAATGACGGCAGGGAAAACAGTACTGGTATTGGGCGCGAGCGGCGGCATCGGCGGCGAAGTAGCGCGCCAGCTGCGTGACGCGGGATGGACGGTCAAGGCGCTCAAGCGCGGCATGGCGCAGCCGTCCGCGCAACCCTTCGAACAGCGCGACGGCATCACGTGGCTGCGCGGCGATGCGCTGAACGCTGGCGACGTGGTGCGGGCGGCGCAAGGTTGCGGCGTGATCGTGCATGCGGTCAATCCGCCCGGCTACCGCGACTGGGGGCGGCTGGTGCTGCCGATGATCGACAACACGATTGCCGCGGCCCGCGCCACCGGCGCGCTGGTGGTGTTGCCCGGCACCGTGTACAACTATGGCCCGGACGCCTTCCCGCTGGTGACGGAAGCGTCGCCGCAGCACGCGCATACCCGCAAGGGCGCGATCCGCGTGCAGCTGGAACAGCGCCTGCACGACCATGCGCGGCAGGGCGGACGCGTGCTGGTGGTGCGGGCTGGCGACTTCTTCGGGCCGCAGCTCGGCAACAGCTGGTTTGGGCAGGGAATGATCAAACCCGGCCGCCTGGTTACCGCCATCAGCAACCCGGCCGACGCCGGCGTGGGCCACCAGTGGGCTTACCTGCCCGACGTGGCGCGCACCATGGTGGCGCTGATCGGCCGGCGCGATACCCTGCCGCCGTTTGCAGCCTTCCACATGCGCGGCCATTGGGATGAAGACGGCACGGCCATGGTGCGGGCCATCCAGCGTGTGGTGGCGCGCCATGGCGGCAAGACGCCGGCCGTGAAGCCGGTGCCGTGGTGGCTGTTGAAACTCGCCTCGCCATTCGTGCCGACCTTGCGGGAATTGCTGGAGATGCGCTACCTGTGGCGGCAGCCGGTGCGGATGGACAATGCGCAGCTGGTCGCCACGCTGGGCCATGAACCGCATACGCCGCTCGACGAGGCGGTGGAGGCGGCGTTGACGGGGCTGGGATGCCTGGCGCCGGCGCCCACCCGATCCGCCGCTGGCGTTGCATGGCGTGCTTAATGCGCGCGCATGCCGGCGGCTGTCATCAGCCACCGTATGGCCAGCGCCACCATTCCCAGCGCCGCCACGCCGGCGCACCAGATCAGGGCCAGCCATCCCAGCCGTTTCAGCCATGTCGATGCCGTCGCGCGCATCAGTGATAACCCTCGCCGACGCGCACCTTGCCGCGGAAGACGCGGTATGACCAGACCGTGTAGCCCAGGATGACGGGGACGGTCACCAGCGCGCCGACCAGCGCGAAGCCCTGGCTTTGCGCCGGCGCGGCCGCCTGCCACAGCGAGATGTCCGGCGGCACCACGTGCGGCCAGACGCTGATGGCCAGCCCCGCATAGCCGAGGAAAACCAGCGCCAGCGTGTACAGGAACGGCGCCTTTTCCTTGCCGGCGGCCAGCGCGCGCAGCAGCCGCCAGGCGCACAGCGCCACCAGCAGCGGCACGGGAGAGAGCCACAGCAGGTTGGGGAAACTGAACCAGCGCGCCGCGATGCGCGCATCGGTCAACGGCGTCCAGATGCTGATGGCTGCGATGGCCGCCAGCAGCGCCCACACCAGCACCCGCGCGATGCGGCGCGCCCGTTCCTGCAGGGCGCCTTCGGTTTTCATGATCAGCCATGTTCCGCCCAGCAGTGCATAGGCCACCAGCAGGCCCGCGCCGCAAAACAGCGCGAACGGCGAAATCCAGTCCAGCGGCCCGCCGGTATAGGTGCGGCCTGTGACGGGTATGCCCTGAATATAGGCGCCCAGCACCACGCCCTGGAAAAACGCCGCCGCCACCGAGCCGCCGATGAAAGCCTTGTCCCACAGGTGGCGTTCATGCTCCAGCGCCTTGAAGCGGAATTCAAACGCCACGCCACGGAATACCAGCCCCACCAGCATGAAGATCAGTGGCAGGTACAGCGCGCTGAGGATGACGGAGTACGCCAGCGGGAACGCCGCCAGCAGGCCGGCGCCGCCCAGCACCAGCCACGTTTCATTGCCATCCCATACCGGCGCTACGGTGTTCATGATGGCGTCGCGCTCATGCCGGTCGGGGAAGCACGGGTACAGGATGCCGATGCCGAGGTCGAAGCCATCCATGACGATGTACATCATGATGCCGAACACGATGATGGCGGCCCAGGCAATGGTCAGGTCGAGGCTCATGTCAATGCACCCCCGGCGCCGCCGCAGCCGCCGCCTCGCCGTCGCCATTCGCGGGGCCGGCCGCCGACATCGGGCGCGCCGCCGTGCGCAACGGCCCCGGTCCGCCGCCGCCGTCACGCGGCGCGCCCCCGGCGCTGGGCCCATTGCGGATCAGCCGCAGCACGTAGGCGATGCCGGTCCCGAACACGGCGAAGTACACGGCGACGAAGATGGCCAGCGTGACACCCAGTTCCGCCGCGCCGTGCGGCGACACCGCGTCCGCCGTGCGCAGCACGCCATACACCACCCAGGGTTGGCGGCCCACTTCCGCCGTGACCCAGCCGGCCAGCAAGGCTGCCAGCCCGGCCGGGCCCATGGCCACGGCAAAGCGCAAAAAGCCCTTGTGCGTCCAGACGCTGCCGCGCCAGCGCAGCAGCACGCCCCACAGGCCCAGCACGATCATCAGCACGCCCAGCCCCACCATCACGCGGAACGACCAGAACACGATGGTGGCGTTGGGGCGGTCGCGCGGCGCGAAGTCGGTCAGCGCGGGGATTTCGCCATTGCGGCTGTGCGTCAGGATCAGGCTGCCCAAGCGCGGAATTTCCACCTTGTAGCGGGTTTCCTCGCGCGCCATGTCCGGCCAGCCGAACAGGATCAGCGGCACGCCTTCGCCCGGCGCGCCATGGCGCCAGTGGCCTTCCACGGCCGCGATCTTGGCCGGCTGGTGCCGCAGCGTATTGAGTCCGTGCCGGTCGCCAATGAACGCCTGCAGTGGCGCCACGATGGCCACCATCCACAGCGCCATGGTGAACATGGTGCGCACGGCCGGGCTATCTCTGCCGCGCAACAAATGCCAGGCGCCCGCGCCGCCCACCATCAGCGCGGTGGACAGGAAAGCCGCCACGCTCATGTGCGCCAGCATGTAGGGGAATGACGGGTTGAAGATCACGGCCAGCCAGTCCACCGGCACGATGCGGCCATCGACCATGGCATGGCCTTGCGGTGTCTGCATCCAGCTGTTCGACGCCAGGATCCACGTGGCGGAAATCAGGGTGCCGAGCGCCACCATGACGGTCGACGCGAAATGCAGTGCCGGGCCCACGCGGTTCCAGCCGAACAGCATCACGCCGAGGAAGCCGGCTTCCAGGAAAAACGCGGTCAAGACTTCATACGCCAGCAGCGGCCCGGTGATCGCACCGGCCACATCGGAGAAGGCGCTCCAGTTGGTGCCGAACTGGTAAGCCATGACCACGCCGGACACCACCCCCATGCCAAAGTTCACGGCAAAGATTTGCGACCAGAAACCGTACAGGTCGCGGTACAGTATGCGCCCCGTGCGCAGCCAGCATGCTTCCAGCACCACGAGGTAGCTGGCCAGGCCGATCGTGATGGCGGGAAAAATAATGTGAAAGGCGATGGTAAAGCCGAACTGGATGCGCGCCAGTTCCAGCGCGGTGAAATCCCACATGGCCACTCCTTGTCTGTACAGCTGAAACCCGTGAATCCGTGGATGGAGGACAGGCGCAGGTGGGCGATTATGCGGCCCTCCCACGCAGGCGGCGCTACGTTGCCCAGGGGATTGCGGGCGATGCTATTTCGCTATCCCTACTATCATTTTTTTCATTTCAATTTAAAGATTTTTTATCCCTCTACAGACGGGAAAATTTGTGTTGAAGTGTGAAACAACACACACAAGATAGCCTGTAGCCGCGAGGCAATGCTGCTATTATGGGTTCAGGCAATGTGAGGTTTTGCCAAGAAGAATCAGCGTTTGGAAAGGGGAGATCCGTGGAGCCGCTACTGAATAATCCGCCCGACGAAGCAAGCACGATGCCGCCTCCCATGGCGCGCCGAGTGGACACCCGGCAGTCGCTGCCGCCCAAAGGTTTTTGCTGGTATTGCGACAAACCTCTGGACAGCGTAAAGCGCTTTTGCGGCAAGGAATGCCACGATGCGTTCGATGAAGAAGACGAATTTACGAAGTAAGCAGTTGCGGCATTGTCAGCCGGCCAGCGCCGGCCGCAGCGCGGCCAGCGCACCTTCGAAATCAAACTGATGGGCTGCTGACGCGACCTCCTGGAAGCGCGCCACGCCAAGGCAGTCGGCCAGCACCGTGGCCGACTGTTCCAGCAGGTCGATGGCGTCGCCATTGCCTTCGTCCAGCAGGAAGGCCAGCCGCGCCAGCAGCGCGTGGGTTTCCGGTCCTGCCGGTGAGCGCGTGTGGCCGATGGCGCCGGGGCCGTCCACTGTGTCTTGCAGGTAAGCGTCGAGCACGCGCAGCAGGCCCGCCAGCGCGGCGTCCAGCAATTCCAGGTTGGCCCGCAATTCCAGTCCCGCCGACAGGAACGCCTGTTCCGTCGCCAGCGCCAGTTGCTGCACTTCCTGCGCGCCGATCATGCCGGCCGCGCCCTTCAGGCTGTGCACGCGGCGCCGCGCGCCTTCTTTGTCGCCCTGCGCCAGCGCTCTCCGTACCTGGCCCGTGACGTGCTGGTAATCCTGGCGGAAGCGGCGCAGCAATTGCATGTACAGGCGCTGGTCGCCCATCAGGCGGTCCATGCCTTCGTCGATGTTGAGGATATGTTGCCTGGCGGGGGACGTGCCGGGATCGGCGTAGGTAGTCATCACAGTCTCGCGCTGAAATGTCCGAGACAACACGATAGCACTCCCTGCCGGGGTTAGTGCACAACAACGCGCATTATCTTGTTGTAAAAGACCAATTCTGGCTGACGGCAATGCCGTCCACCGTGCCGGTGAACGTCACGTCATGGACAGTGTTGGATTTCAATACCGCCAGCGGGATGATGGCGGCAACCGATTTCGGCGTGTGGCTGTCGGTTGCATTCGACAGCAGCCGCACCGGCAAGTCCGCGCCGCCACGCTGGCGCACCGTGAAGGCTTGCACGGTGATGATGGACGTCACGTCCGCATGCACGCTGATCGGGTAGCCGACTTCATTGCGGTCCGGCACCGGGTCCGGGGCTTCCGTGTCGCTGAAGAAGTTCACCGCCACCATGGTCTGGCCGGTGGCGGGGTAGTGCGCCAGGTTGCCCCGCCCGACGCCCGGGCCATAGCCGCCGCTGGCGGCGAAGTCCGCCGTGAAATACGTGTAATTGCTGCTGGTGGCGGCGCCGGTGCCCATCTCGCGGAACACGGGTTCGAAAATCACGAAGCGGTGGTAAATTGCGCTGATCAACTCTTCCGCGTGGTAAAAGCCCGACGTTTCACCGGCCGCGGAAATCACTTCGCCATAAATGTTGGCGCCGGTCAGCCGGTAGCCGGCCGCATTGAGGCGCTGTTGCAGGGTGGCGCCCGTATAGCCGGGCTTGCCGGCAGTCTGTTCGTGCGTGATGGTGTTGTTGAGGCGCTGGTAATCCGAATGGCCTTGCGCGGCAATGTCGATCAGCCCGCTGCGTGCCAGGACCGACAAGCCGACTTGCTGGCGGCGGTAATTGAACCAGTTATAACCGTCGGTGGCGGCGTCGCCGCTTTGCTTGGGGGCGCCCGGCTGTTGCGGAACGACGGGCGGGGCGGGCGGCGGCGCGGTGGTCGAACTGCTGCCGCCACCGCCGCAGGCAGCCAGGCCGGCAGCCAAAGCGGCGGCAAGGACCACTGCCCTCAAAGGGATACGCATGCGCAAGGGGAGTTGGAAGTCCATGTGAGTCTCCTTGCTTTGATTTTATGCCAGGGCTCGGCATTGGCGACGCTGCTTACAATTGTTACATGTCAAGACGGGATGGCATGGCGCGGTAAAATAAGAGGATTATCAACCTTGGCAATCCGGCCAAAGAGCAGCCGATAATTCAGCCAATACTTCAGCCAATATTCAGCCGACAATCCAGCCAACCATTCAGCCGACTTTTACTGATGACATTACCCAAGCAGCGCCTGCAGCGCGCCAAATTTGCCTTGCCCAGCTTCGTGACGTTGCTGTCGATTGCGTGCGGCTTCGGCAGCATCGTGATTTCCGTCGACAATGCCTACATCGGCGATGCGCATGATTACCAGATGGCGGCCGCGCTGCTGGTGCTGGCCGGCGTGTTCGATGCGCTGGACGGCTTCGTCGCCCGCGCCACCGGCACCAGTTCGGAATTCGGCGTGCAGCTCGATTCGATTGCCGACGTGATGAACTTCGGTTGCGCCCCCGCCGTGCTGCTGTATTGCTATGGCTTCGTCCTGCTGGGACAGGACCACGCGCAATTGCTGCGCATCGGCGGCATCGCCAGCTTCATTTTCGTCGCCTGCGGCGCGCTGCGGCTGGCCCGTTTCAACGTGATGGTGGGACGCACCGATCCGAAATACTTTGTCGGCATGCCGATTACCGCAGGCGCGGCCTGTGTGGCGTCGGCCGTGGTGGCGTGGCCGGAACCGGCCACCACCGCGCTGCACGGCTACCTGATCGTGCTGTTGCTGCTGGTGGTGGGTTTCCTGATGGTGTCCACCATCCGCTTCCCCAGCTCCAAGCAAAAGAAGAGCAAGGCCGCGCTGGTGCTGCTGGTGCTGTGCCTGGGATTGTTCGCGTGGCTGACCACGTCGTTCTTCGCCCTGTTCTTCGTGGTGTACGTGATCGGCACGCTGGCGCTGAACATGGCGTGGAAATCCGGATGGAAGGGCATTGCGCCCCCCATCGTGTACGGCAACGAAGATATCTGATCAGGCCACTTCAGGCCACTTCGTGGCCGCGCGCCGCGCGCAGGATTTCAAACCACTGCGTGCGGCTCAGCGCAAATTCCGTGGCTTCCACGGCTTCCGCGATGGCGCCGATGCGGCCGGAACCGGTCAGCGGCACCGGACGGCACGGCAACTGCATGATCCACGCAAACACCACGGACGCGAACGGGCGCTGGATGTCGTCCGCCACGCGCTGGATCATGGCGCGCAGGCGCTCGCCGGCCGCGTCGCCGCCCGAGAACAGGCGGCCCCCGCCCAGCGGAGACCAGATCATCGGCGCCACGCCGTGGTCCTGCAAGCCATCGAAGGTTTCATCGAGCATCGGCGCCAGGTGCAGCGGCGAGAATTCCACCTGGTTGGTGGCCAGTGCAATGCGCCGGTTCAAGGCCTCGAACTGGTGGCGGCTGAAGTTCGACACGCCGAAGTGCCTGACCTTGCCCTGCGCGCGCAGGCGCTCGAAGGCGCCGGCGATTTCATCGAAATCCATCAGCGGGTCCGGGCGGTGGATCAGCAGCAGGTCCAGGTAATCCGTGCGCAGCGCGCGCAGCGAATGGTCGACCGAGGCGGCAATGTGCGCCGCCGTGGTGTCGTAGTGCTGGATGGTGTGGGCAGGATGCTTCGCCGACAGCAGCTTGATGCCGCACTTGCTGACGATCTGCATTTGCCCGCGCAGCGACGGCTTCAACGCCAGCGCTTCGCCGAACAGGGTCTCCACGCCATAGTCGCCGTAAATGTCGGCGTGGTCGAAGCTCGTCACACCCAGCGCCATGCATTGCTCGATGAACGCGAGGCGCTGCGCCGGCGCCATGTCCCACTCGGTCATGCGCCACATGCCGGCGACGATGCGTGACAGCTGCAGGCCGCCGGCGTAGGTGGTAAGGGTGGGGCAGGCCAGGTCAGTGCGATGGGTGGTGGTCATGTGTCTTCCGTGTGTGTCGTCGTTATAGGAATGGTAGCGCTACAGGCGGTGATTATACGGCTTGGCGGCGCTGGCGCTGGATAACGGGAAAAGCAGGAGGGACCAGGGAATTGAGGGGCGCCATGCAGCCGGCGAGGGCGATACGGGCAGCAATTCAGCCGGCGATGCGGGAGGGCCGGGATGGGGCGATGGAAATCCCCAAGGCGGGGCCGGCAATATCGCCGGCGGCAGGGAGGCGCAGCGGCAGGCGCCTACCCCCGCCACCGGCGGCGTGGCGGCCCGGTGAAACCAGGCTGCCACGCTGTTACACGGTTACTTCATCCACAGCCGCACGGAGTCGATCGCGCGGCCAAAGATCGATGCCTGGCCCACCGGCTCCAGGGTCACGACCGGCACTTCCAGCAGCGGTTTGCCGTCCACCATCATCTTGACGGAACCCACGCGGGTGTTTTCCGCCAGCGGGGCCACCAGCGGGTCCTTGCGTTCCAACTGCGGTTTCATCTTTTGCGCCACGCCTTTCGGCACGGTCACCAGCACGTCCTGCGTGAAGCCGACCTTGACGTTGTTGATCGAACCCTTCCAGATTTGCGGGCTTTCGATGACCTGGCCTTTGCTGTACAGCTTGACCGTATCGAAGTTCTGGAAGCCCCAGTTCAGCAATTTCTGGCTTTCCGCCGTGCGCGCGCCATCCGATGCGGTGCCCAGCACCACGGAAATCAGGCGGCGGTCGCCATTGGCGCCGTTCGGGCGCTTGGCCGACGCGATCATGCAATAGCCGGCTGCTTCCGTGTGGCCCGTTTTCATGCCGTCGACGGTCGGGTCCAGCCACAGCAGGCGGTTGCGGTTCGGCTGCGTGATCTTGTTGTAGGTAAAGCTCTTGACCGAATCGATCTTGTAGAAGTCAGGGAAATCCTTGATCACGTGCTTGGCCAGCACCGACAAGTCTTGCGCGGTCGAGTAGTTTTCCGGGCTCGGCAAGCCGTGCGGATTGGCGAAATGCGTATTGGTCAGGCCCATGCGCTGCGCTTCGCGGTTCATCAGGGTCACGAACGTGCCTTCGTCGCCGGCCACGGCTTCGGCCAGCGCCACGGCCGCGTCATTGCCGGATTGGACCATCAAGCCATACAGCAAGTCATTGATCGACACTGGCGTGGCCGGGTCGATGAACATTTTCGAGCTGCTGGAATCGACTTTCCAGGCTTTGACGGAAACGTTGACCTTCTGGTTCAAGTCCAGCTTTTTATCGCGGATGGCCTGGAACGTCAGGTAGGCGGTCATGATCTTGGTCAGCGACGCCGGTTCCACGCGCGCGTTCGGATCTTGCGACGCGATGATCTGGCCGCTGGTCATGTCCAGCAACAGCCAGGATTTGGCGGCGATGGTCGGGGCGGGGATGGTCTGCGCGACCGCGGACGTCATCAACAGCACACTGGTGGCCAGCGCTGCGAGGTATTTTTTCATGGTGCGGAAATCTGGTTGGTCTGAAGAATGGCCGACATTATAGAGGTTCAATCCTCGGCGGAGTCGCCCGCTTGGCTGCCGGCGCCGTCATTTTTCCACAGCGCCTGGACCCACGATTTAATATGGCCGAGCTTGCGGTGGAAGAAGTGGTCGGCGCCTGGAATCACGACGACCGGCACGTCTTGCGGGCGGACCCAGTCCAGCACGGCCTGCAGTGGAATGGTGTCGTCGAGTTCGCCGTGGATCAGGATGGTGTCGGCCGGGATATCGGCCATTTGCCATTTGCCGGCCGCCGCGCCGACCAGCACCAGGCGCTGGGCCGGGGTACCGGCCTCCGCCAGGCGCCGGGCCAGTTGCGATTGCACGTAGGTGCCGAACGAGAAGCCGGACAGCGCCACCGGCAAGCCGGGGAACTTTTCCGTCATGTGCTGGTACAGCAAGCCCATGTCGTCGGTTTCGCCGTGGCCGTGGTCATGCACGCCTTCGGACGCGCCGACGCCGCGGAAATTGATGCGGGCCACCACGTAGCCCAGCGCGACAAAGGTGCGCATCAGCGTGACGGCGACCTTGTTGTCCATGGTGCCGCCATACAGCGGGTGCGGATGCGCCACCAGTGCGATGCCGCGCGGCGCGGCGCCATCGGCCGGCATGTCGATCAAGCCTTCCATCTGGCCGGCGCCGCCGGGCAGGGTAAAGCGTTCAGAATTTTTGTTCAGCATGGGAATGTGGGATCAAATCTTCAATCGTTCCACCGGCTTGCCGCCCACCAGGTGCGAATCGATGATTTCATCGATGTCGCTGGTGTCGACGTAGGTGTACCAGGTACCTTCCGGATAAACCACCATGACCGGGCCTTCGTCGCAGCGGTCCAGGCAGCCGGCCTGGTTGATGCGGACTTTGCCGTGGCCATTGATGCCCAGTTCCTTGCAGCGTTTTTTCGCGTGCTTTTGCGCGGTTTCCGCGCCATGGTCGCCGCAGCTGTTGCGGCCGTCGTCGCGTTTGTTCATGCAAAAGAACACGTGACGCTCGAAATACGGTTTGTTGTCGTCGCTCATGATGGGCCTCATATCTTCCAGCCCGTAATGATACCCGCCCCCGGCCCTGGACGTTTATTGCCAAATTCCAAAAAGGTGCCTGGCCCCTTTTTGCTGGCTGGAATTTAAGGGCCAGGCACCTTTTTTCAATAGGGAATTATTGGCGGTTCAGCTTGTGGGAGGGCAACAGCAGGAACCACAGGGCGAAGAATGGCCACATCACGGCCAGGAATTGCGCTGCGCCGTTGAAGTTGAGGAATTTGCCCTGCACCCAGCCCTGCAGCGTGGACAGGAAATACGGATTCAGCGGCGTGGTGTTGACAATCAATAAACTCAACACGATGGTAATGGCCGCCAGCCGCCGCTGCGCCACTTGTGGCGCGAACACCAGGCCCGACAGCATGATCGCGCCGATCAGGAAGCCGCCCTGGGCCCCCGGTGTGACCCAGACAAACGCGTTTTCCGGTGAAAACAGCAGCGCCGTGGCCAGCGATTTGACCACCACGGCCGACAGCACCAGCGCCGCCAGCAGCCAGGCGCGGGGCGCGGGGCGGCGCGTCAGGCACAGCAGGGTCAGGCCGGCGCCCACCATGCCGCAGGCGGTCACGATGGTTTCCGACAGCCAGTACTGCTCCACCGTCAATTCCACGCCGGGCCGCAACAATTCCACCAGGTCGATGCTCATGTCCAGCCATTCCGACATCCAGTCCGACACGATCGGCAGGATTTGTCCGTGCCCGAACAGGAAACTCTGGGGGTAGATCTGCGCCAGCGGCCACAGCGCCATCAGCACCAGCCCCTGGCTGGTGTGCTGCACGAACCAGCGCTGCCGGATCCGGTACAGCGGGCTGCCATCGAGCAGGCGGCTGACGGTCAGCACGCCCAGCAGCGCGCCAACCGTGGCGCCGCCGGCATTGGTGTAGAAGTCCAGGTTGGACGACACGCGGCTGGGCAGGTAAGTCTGCACCGCTTCCATGGTCCCGGAAATCAACGCGCCCAGCAGTGCCGCCACGATGAACGCCAGCACGCCCCGCACACGCGGGTACAGCGCATACACGATCAGGGTGCCCAACGGGATGTAGCCGACCACGTTGATGATGGCGTCGAAGCGCGTCCAGTAGCGCGGCATTGCCGTGTGCTGCAGGAAGATGAATGGCGACAGGCCCTGGTTGTGCCAGCCCGAGAATGGATACCAGCTGGCGTAGACGATGAGCGCCGCATACGCAACCAGGGTGGCGCGCGCCACCGGCGACGGCATGCGCTGGCGCACCGTCGGTTGCGTGAGGGGCGGCTGCTCGCTCATGCCATGCCTGCTTTATTGCTGCGGCAGCGTATTGAGCCACGCCACGATGTCGGCGGCAATGGCGTCGGTCGACGCGGCCAGCGCGCGCGCGCCGCCGGCCGCATCGGCGCTGGGCGCCTCGGTGCCGCGCGTGAACGTGCGCTGGTCCACCAGCTTGTGGTTGCGGAACAGCGATGCGCGCAGCGAGACCTGGCCGGTGCTGTGGGTGGCGCTGTCGAAGTGCTGGCTGAAGTCATCGGCTTCGAGACGCAGCAGCGGCAGGCCGACCGCGGCATCCGTGGTGGCCACCACCTTCACCCCCGCCTGCGCGATGCGGCCCTTGAGGCGCTGCGAGATCAGCTGCAGCGGCGTCACGCTCCAGTTGTTGTGGGCATAGGGGCGGGCCTGCTGCGCATCGGCATACAGCAGGCGGTACACCATGTGGTTGCTGTCCAGCGAAGCGGGGCCGCTGACGTCGGCCACCACCAGCGCTGGCGGCATGCCGGCTACGGCGGCGGTGGCGGTGGCGGCAACTGGCGCGGCGGGCAGCGGGCCGAAATCATAAACGGCGGGAGCAGGCGCTTTCGATGCGCAGGCCGCCAGCGACAGCAGCGCGGCCAGCGTGAAGATACGGCGGATGGAAGGTATCGTCATGGTTCATTCCTCTATCGTAGGGCGGCACGGGCAGCACGGGCAGCACGGGCAGCACGGGCCGCACGGGTAATTCGCGGACCGTGCCCGCCATGCCGTCATCGCCACCGGCGCCCGGCCGCGCCCCGCTGCACGGATTGCCCACGCGGCCGGGCGGCAAGGGTAGCGCAATCAGCGCAAGCAGGCAACATGGCGCGCGCGTCAGCGCTTGCCGTCCGGCGCCGTGAAGCCCGGTTCCCCCGGCCCCGGCGGCGTTTCCGAATTCCCGAACAAGATGCTTTGCGGCCGGTCGTTCAGCGTATTCATGGCGCGGCGCACCGAGCGCATCGACGACCGTGTTTCATCGGTCAGTGCATTAATATTGGGCAGCGTCTCCAGTTCGATGCCGCCCGCCACGGTTTCCAGCGACAGCCCGACCCGGTCCACGGTGTTGTTCAGCCGCGCAATCGCGCCGTCCGGACCCTGCAGGCTGCTGGTGATGCCTTTCGCATCGTCGGCCAGCCGGTTCACGGACGCCAGCGTGCCATTGGCTTGCTGCACCAGCGTCGGCAATTTGTCCAGCGTCGGCTGCAGTTTGGCAGGCAACTCGCGGTAGGCGCGCGCGGTTTCGCTGACATCCGTGAAGGCTTGCACCATGGCTTGCCGGTTATCGCCATCGAGCAGGCTGTTCATGCGGTCGGCCACCTGTTCGGCTTTCGACAAAATGGCCTTGCCGCGTTTTTCCAGCTGGTCGAACAAGCCTGGCTGCAGCGGGATTTGCGACGGTTTTTTCTTGCTGGTGCCCAGCAGCGGGGAGCCCACCTGTTCGTCGTCGAGCTGCACGTAGGCGATGCCGGTCACACCCTGGTAGCCCAGGGTGGCGTAGGTAGTCCTGGTGACCGGCGTTTCCGGATCGATCGACAGGTGGATCAGGATTTGACCGGCGACCTTGCTGTCGAAGTCAATCTCGTCGACCTTGCCCACTTCCAGCCCGCGGTAGCGCACCGCGGCTTGCGGATTGAGGCCGGGGATCGACAGCGTGGTGGCGATCAGGTACGGGTCGCGCTCCGTGCGGTCGCGGTTGAACCAGATGCCCAGCAGGATGGCGGCCGCCAGCAGCGTCAACGTAAAAAATCCGGTCATCAGGGCGTGCGATCTGTTTTCCATGCTCATTCCTTGTTCTTGTCATCCAGCGCTTCCAGCGCGCGCCTGCCGCGCCCGCCGAGGAAGAATTCCTTGATGAAGGGATGTTCGACCTTGATCACCTCGCGCGTGGGGCCGACGGCGATCACGTGTTTTTCCGCCAGCACGGCAATTCGGGTCGACAGCGCGAACAGCGTGTCGAGATCGTGCGTGACCATCACCACGGTGAGGTTCAATTCGCGGTGCAGCGATTTGATCAGCGCCACGAAGCTTTCCGACAGGTCCGGGTCCAGGCCGGCGGTGGGTTCGTCGAGGAACAGCAACTGCGGCTCCAGCGCCAGGGCGCGCGCCAGGGCCACGCGCTTGATCATGCCGCCGGACAGGTCGGCCGGCATCTTGTTGGCGTGTTCCGGGCCCAGGCCCACCATGTTCATTTTCAGCAGCACGGCGTCGCGCACCACGTCGGCCGGCAGCGTGCGCAATTCGCGCAGCGGTTGCGCGATATTGTCGAACACCGTCAGCGCGGAATACAGCGCGCCCTGCTGGAACAGCATGCCCCAGTGGTTGCGCAATTGCTGCAGGTGTTCGGCGTTGGCTTGCGTGATGTCTTCGCCAAAGATGCGCACGCAGCCGCGGGTCGGGCGCTCCAGTCCCAGCATCTGGCGCAGCAGCACGGTCTTGCCGGTGCCGGAACCGCCGACGATGGACATGATTTCGCCGCGCTCGATATCGAGGTTCAAGTCCTGGTGCACCACCGTGCGGCCGAAGCGCGTTTGCAGGTTGGTGATCTGCACCACCGGGACGCTGCCGTCCAGCGTCAGTTCGCCGCTGCCCTCGGGGCAGGCGCAGGGATCGTCCGCTGGATGGGTGTCGCCGGTCATCAATATCCCACTCCATTGAAGACGATCGCAAACACGGCGTCGGCCAGGATCACGACGGTAATGGCCGTCACCACCGACGTGGTGGTTCCATGGCCCAGGCTTTCCGTATTGGGCTTGATGCGCAGGCCGAAATGGCACGACACCAGCGCGATCAGCATGCCGAACACCACGCCCTTGCCCAGGCCGATCAGGTAATTCGCCAGCGGCACGGCATCCGGCAATTTCTGGATGAAATAGCGCGACGACAGGTTCAATTCGATCTTGGCCGACACCATGCCCCCGATCAGCGCCATGGTGTCGGTCCAGATCACCAGCAGCGGCAGCGACAGGGCCAGCGCCAATACTTTCGGCAGGATCAGGCGGAAGCCGTGGGAAATGCCCATCACCAGCATGGCGTCCAGTTCCTCGGTCACGCGCATCACGCCCAGTTGCGCGGTGATGGCCGATCCCGAACGCCCGGCCACCAGGATCGCGGCCAGCAGCGGCCCCAGTTCGCGGATCACGCTCATACCGAGCAGGTTGACCAGGTAAATGTCGCCGCCAAAGGTGCGCAACTGTTGCGCGGAGAGGAACGACAGCACCACGCCGATCAGGAAACCGACCAGCGCGGTGATGCCCAGCGCCTCGAAGCCGGCATGGTAGATGTTGGCGGAAATCTCGCGCCACGGCCCGCGCATCGGGTTGCGCGCAAACCGGATGGCGTCCTGTGTGACCTGGCCGATCAGTTTCACGAAGCCCAGCAAGTGCTCGAAGAAACCCATCACGGCAAACCCCAGCTTCATGACGGAAGTAAGCCGGTGCGCGCGCTGGCGCGGCAGTTGCAGTGTCGCCGCGTCTTCCAGGCGCTTGAAGAATTCCTCGTGGCCGTCGGCCAGTTGCAGGCTGGCGGGGCGGCGCTTGTCCCAGGCATTCCACAGCACTTGCGCGCCGATATGGTCGAGCGCCTCGATGCCGGTCAAGTCCCAGCGCAGCGGCTGGCCTTTCAGGCGTTTCAGCGATGCCTGTACCGCCTTGACGGTGTTGCGGTTGGCCAGTGCGTGGACTTGCCATGTCCCGCTGGCAGTGACAACCTCGGGACTGACGTTGAGAGACGGTGCGGGAGGGCTGGGCATAAGCTCAAGTGTAAGGGACTTTGTGCCCCGGCGCTACCTTGCGGCAATGGTGCGCGGCGCCGTCTCGGTGAAGCTTCGAACAGACCAGTTGCCGTCACGCTGCCAGATGCCGTACCTGCCGCTGCGGCGCCGCAGCCTTCGGGGCGTCATGGGTGTGTTTTTTGCCGGTCGAAACGTCGCTGGCCACCAGCGCCGCCGCCTCGGGCGCCGCCATGCCGCGCTGTACCAGCCACTTTTGCACCAGGGCGGCCAGCCGGTCCAGCGCAATGCGGTGGGTGGCGTCGGTATTGGCGTACAGCCAGTCGGCAAAGGCCATGAAGTGCTCGAACGGGGCGTCCTGCAACAACACCGGCAGGGTGTTGGTGAAGCGCCCGGAATTGGCCACCAGATCCCAGTAGCGAGCGAAGCGCACCAGGCGCTGCATGGTGGGGAAATCGATGTCGCGATTGGCCAGGATGGTGTACGGCGGGTGCGGGTCGAACACCATGCCGTATGGTTCCGTATGGCGGATGATCGGGGTGCCGCGCAGGCGCTTCAGGATGCCGAACTGGATTTCATGCGGGCCCAATGCCCACAGTTTATTGAAGCCGGCGGCAAAGCTTTCCACGGTTTCGCCGGGCAGGCCGGCAATCAGGTCCACATGCATGTGGGCGGTCGAGTGGTCGCACAGCCAGCGGATGTTGTCGGCGGCTTTCTGGTTATCCTGCTTGCGGCTGACCAGGGTTTGCACTTCCGGATTGAAGCTCTGGATGCCGATTTCAAATTGCAGCGCGCCGGGCGGGAATTTGCTGATGCCTTCCTTCAACGCATCGGGCAAGTGGTCGGGCACCAGTTCGAAGTGGGCATAAACAGGATCGTTCGGATTGGCGGCCAGCTTGTCGAGGAAGAATTGCATGATCTTCAGGCTGGTCTTGATGTTCAGGTTGAACGTGCGGTCGACGAACTTGAACAGGCGCGCGCCGCGCTGGTACAGCGATTCCATCTCCGCCAGGAACGCATCGATATTGAACGGCCATGCGGTCTTGTCCAGCGCCGATAGGCAGAATTCACACTTGAACGGGCAGCCGCGCGATGCTTCCACATAAATCGTGCGGTTCTTGATGTCATCGTCCGTGTACAGCGCGTACGGCAGCGCGACCTCGGACAATGGCGGCTGGTGGCCCGTATGGATCTTCATGATCGGCTTCGGACCGTGCAGGATGTCATGGCACAGTTTGGGGAAGGTGACGTCGCCCCATCCGGTGATCACGTAATCGGCTTGGCGGACGATGTCCTGTTCCCCGGTCTCATACGACACTTCCGGGCCGCCCAATACCACCGTGACATGGGGCGCCACGCGTTTCAACATGCCAACGACTTTATTGGTTTCCTCGACATTCCATATATAGATGCCGAATCCGACAATGATCGGGTTGTGTTGCAGGATGCGCTCGACAATTTCCGTGGTCTTGGCGCCGATGACGAATTCCTGGATTTTCGTCTGCTCCTGCAATGGACCCATGTTGGCCAGCAAATAACGCAATCCCAACGAGGCATGGGTATAGCGGGCATTCAGGGTCGAGAGCAGGATGGTCATGATGATAAGAAGCGGAACGGCAAAGGGCGTATTTTACTCTTGCGGAACCGGCTTGGCTTCGGTTATAGTTCTGTCCCCGCAGCGCTGCGACGGTTTGGAAAACGAAACAGCGAAGCAGGATGAAGTA
>CBIHOX010000059.1:0-31037 GCA_966211685.1 uncultured Pseudoduganella sp. | reverse complement strand
TCAAGGCGCTGAAGGATATCGGCGTCGGCGAAGCCAAGACCTTCGACAAGGCGTCGGTCGACCGCGCCGAGCAGGAACTCAAGCGCCAGTATTTGTCGCGCGGCCTGTATGGCGTGAAAGTCACCACCACCGTCACCCCGATGGAGCGCAACCGCGTCAACATCGTGTTTGCCGTGGACGAGGGCGACGTCGCCAAGATCAAGCAGATCAACTTCGTCGGCAACAAGGTATTTTCCGACAGCGAATTGCGCGACCAGATCGCGTTGAATACCGGCGGCTGGTTCAGCTGGTATACCAAGGCCAACCAGTATTCCAAGACCAAGCTGACCGGTGACCTGGAATCGCTGAAATCGTATTACCTGAACCGCGGCTATATTGAAATGCAGGTCGATTCGACCCAGGTTTCCATCACGCCCGACAAGAAAGACATCTATATCACCATCAACATTACCGAAGGTGAAAAGTACAAGGTGTCGGACATCAAGTTCGAAGGCGAAATGTTCGGCCGCGAAGAGGAATTGCGCAAGCTGGTCTTGCTGCGCAAGGGCGAAACGTATTCGGGCGAGCGCCTGACCGCCACCAACAAACTGATTTCCGACCGCCTCGGCACGTTCGGCTATGCGTTTGCCAACGTCAACGCGAATCCGGAAATCGACCGCGACAAGCGCGAAGTCGCATTCACGTTCTTCATCGATCCGGGCAAGCGCGTCTATGTGCGCCATATGAACATCGCCGGCAACACCACCACGCGCGATGAAGTGATCCGCCGCGAATTCCGCCAGTTCGAATCGTCGTGGTACGACGCCAACAAGATCAAGCTCACGCGCGACCGCGTCGACCGCACCGGCTTCTTCAAGGAAGTCACCATCGATACGCCGGAAGCGCAGGGCACCACCGACCAGGTCGACGTGCAGCTGACCGTGACGGAAAAACCGACCGGCAACTTCCAGATCGGGGGCGCATTCTCGCAGGCGGAAAAATTCACGTTCAACGCCTCGATCCAGCAAGCCAACTTCGCCGGGTCGGGCAATACCGTGGGTATCAACCTGAACACCAGCAAGTACAGCCGCACGATCGAATTCTCGAACACCAATCCGTACTACACGGATGACGGCGTGATCCGCTCGTTCGACCTGTACCTGCGCACCATGAACCCGCCGGCGCTGAACCAGGGCTTTTATTCGATCAAGCAGCAGGGCGGCAGGATCAGCTGGGGCGTGCCGTTCTCGGAAGTCGACACGGTGTATTTCGGCGCGGGCCTGGAGCGTTCGCGCATCACCACCGATATCTCGTCGCCGATCCTGTACAAGACCTATGTCACCAACGTGACCGGCAATGCCGACGGTATCGGCACCGCCACCACCACCGCGCTGCCGCTGACGGCCGCGTGGGCGCGCGATTCGCGCGACTCGGCCATCACGCCGACCGTCGGCATGTACCAGCGCATCAACCTGGAACTGGACTTCGCGGGCCGCTCCAAGTATTACCGCGCCGTGTACGAGCACCAGTGGTACAAGCCGCTGCACCCGAAAGTCACCCTGGCGCTGCGCGGCGAGATCGATTACGGCCATGGCATCGGCGACCACCCGTATCCGGTGTTCAAGAACTTCTATGCGGGCGGCATCGGTTCCGTGCGCGGCTACCTGAGCTCGTCGCTGGGTATTGTCGACCCGACGTTCGGCGACGCCCAGGGCGGCGCCTCGCGCCTGATCGGCAACGCGGAATTGCAGATGCCGTTCCCGGGTTCCGGCCAGGACCGCAGCCTGCGCTGGTTCGGCTTCCTCGACGGTGGCCAGGTGTTCCAGGAAGGCCAGCGCATGCGCGCCTCCGAATTGCGTTTCTCGGCCGGCCTGGGCCTGTCCTGGATTTCCCCGGTCGGTCCGCTGAAGTTGAGTTATGCTAAGCCTTTGAATGCCAAGCCGGGCGACCGCCTGGAACGCTTCCAGTTCCAGATGGGCACGGGCTTCTAATATTTTCTCGGAGAAACACGTTGAAGACTGCATCCGTATCCGCTCTGGCTGCCAACGCCATGCGCGCCGTGTCGGTGACTGCCGCTGCCGCGATGGCAATCGGCATGTGTGCGCTGTCGCCGGCCCACGCGCAGTCCAAGATTGCCTGGCTCAGCACGGAGCGTATCTACAATGAATCGCGCCTGGCCAAGCTGGCGGGCGACAAGCTGGCCGAGGAATTCAAGGCGCGCGAGCGCGCCGTGCAAGACCTGGCCAGCCGCCTGAAAGGCGCGTCGGAAAAACTGGAAAAGGAATTGCCGACCCTGGCCGAGGCCGAACGCCTCAAGCGCCAGCGCGAATATTTCGAGCTGGACAAGGAATTCCAGCGCCGCCAGCGTGAATTCCGCGAAGACTTGAACCAGCGTACCAATGAAGAGCGGGCCGTGATTTCCGACAAGGCCACGCAAATCATCAAACAACTGGCCGCCACCGAAGGCTACGACATCGTGCTGCAGGACGCGGTGTGGGCCAGCCCGCGCATCGACATCACCGACAAGGTGCTGGCGGCGCTGGACAAGGGCAAATAACGACGACAAGGATGACCCGATGGGCACTCGACTAGGAGCATTGGTCGAACGCCTGGGCGGACAGCTGGTAGGCGATGCGAACCTGGAAGTGTCCGGGATCGCGCCGCTGGCTGACGCCGGCGTTTCGCACATCAGCTTTCTCAGCAACAGCAAGTTCCGCACGCAGGCCGCGCAATCGCAGGCCGCCGCCCTGATCGTGTCGGAAAAAGATGACGAATTCATTGCCGCCAGCTACCAGGGCGCGCGCATCGTCTGCAAGAACCCGTACGCCTACTTCGCCCGCGCGGCGCAGTACTTCGAATCGCTGACGGCCATCGCCCGTCCGGCCGGCATCCACCCGTCCGCGTTCGTCGACCCGGCCGCGCGGATCGATCCGAGCGCCCACATCGGACCGTTCGTGTCGGTGGAAGCGGGCGCCGTGATCGGCGCCAACGTGGTGATCGAACACGGCTGCTTCATCGGCCGCGATGCGGAAATCGGCGACGGCACGCATTTCTTTGCCAACGTGACGTTCCAGGCGCGCTGCAGGATCGGCCGGCGCGGCATTATCCATTCGGGCGCCGTGATCGGCACCGACGGTTTCGGTTTCGCCAATGAAGGCGGGGTGTACATCCGCATCCCGCAAACCGGCCGCGTCATCATTGGCGACGACGTCGATATCGGCGCCTCGACCACGATCGACCGCGGCGCGCTGGCCGACACCGTCATCGAAGACGGCGTCAAGCTCGATAACCAGATCCAGATCGGCCACAATTGCCGCATCGGCGCCCACACAGCGATGGCCGGTTGCGTCGGCGTGGCCGGTTCGGCCATCATCGGCAAGCACTGCACGTTCGGCGGCGCCGCCATGGTGCTGGGCCACCTGACCATCGTCGACGGCGTGCACATTTCGTCGGGGTCGATGGTGTCGCGCTCGATCATGGAACCGGGCCAGTACACCGGCTTTTATCCGCTGGCGAAAAACGCCGATTGGGAAAAATCGGCCGCGATCGTTCGCAATTTGCCGGGAATGCGCGATAAAATCCGCGCGCTGGAAAAAAACGCCAAACCTGGCCAGGAAACTGACAAGTAAAACAACCTATAACGAATAACATGACGACCACTACCGAATCCAAGACGATGGACATTTGCGAGATCAAAGCCTACCTGCCGCACCGCTATCCGCTGCTGCTGGTCGACCGCGTGATCAGCTATGAGGAAAACAAGTCGATTACCGCCATCAAGAATGTCACCGTCAACGAGGAATTCTTCAACGGCCATTTCCCGCACAAGCCGGTGATGCCGGGCGTGCTGATGATCGAAGCCATGGCGCAGACCGCGGCGCTGCTGTCGTTCAAGACCATGGGCATCAAGCCGGACGAGAATTCGGTGGTCTATTTCGTCGGCATCGACAATACCCGCTTCAAGCGCCCGGTGGGTCCCGGCGACCAGTTGAAGATGGACGTGGAAATCCTGCGCGTGGCGCGCGGCATCTGGAAATACAAGGCCGTGGCCACGGTGGACGGCCAGGTGGCGGTGGAAACTGAACTGATGTGCACGATCCGTGCCGCCAACGACGCGAGCAAGCCTGCGGGGCAGTGATGAGCAACGCAACGGGCAACATCCATCCCACCGCGATCGTCGATCCGAAGGCGCAGCTCGACAGCAGCGTCACGGTCGGCCCGTATTCCGTGATCGGCCCCAACGTGTCGATCGCGGCCGGTACGAAAATCGGCCCCCACGTGGTGATCGAAGGCCATACCACGATTGGCCGCGACAATGTGTTCTTCCAGTTCTCGTCGATCGGCGCCCAGCCGCAGGACAAGAAATGGAATGGCGAGCCGACCCGCCTGGAAATCGGCGACCGCAACACGATCCGCGAATTTTGCACGTTCAATACCGGGACGGTGCAGGACAAGGGCGTCACGAAGCTCGGCAACGACAACTGGATTTCCGCCTACGTGCACCTGGCGCACGATTGCGTGGTGGGCAACAACACGATCTTTTCCAATAATGCCCAGATCGCGGGCCACGTGGAAATCGGCGATTACGTGATCATGAGCGGCTTTGCCAACGTGCACCAGTTTTGCAAGATCGGCCCGCACGCGTTTGTCGGCATGAGCACCAGCCTGACGCAGGATGTGCCGCCGTTCGTGCTGTTGAACGGCAACCCGGCGGCAGCCCACGGCGTCAATATCGAAGGCTTGAAACGCCGCGGCTTCACGCGCGAACAGATCAATGCGATCCGCGCCGCCTACAAGACCCTGTACCGCTCGGGCTTGACGCTGGATGAGGCGAAAGCCGCCATGCTGGCGCAGGAACAGGCGTTGCCGGAAGACGTGGCCGTGCATGCGCGCGCCATGCGCCTGTTCCTCGATACGTCGACCCGTGGCATCGTCCGCTGATCTCGCCATTGCGCTGGCCGCCGGCGAACCGTCCGGCGACGTGCTGGCGGCGCGTCTGCTGTCGGGCCTGCGCCCGCACTTGCCCGAGGCGCGTTTCCACGGCATCGGCGGGCCGGCGATGGCGCAATACGGCTTCGAATCGCACTGGCCGATGGACAAGCTGACGGTGCGCGGCCTGCTGGCCGTGATTCCGCGTTACCGGGAAATCAAGGGCATCCAGAATGCGCTGCGCGACCAGTTGCTGGCCGAGCGCCCGGCCTGCTTCATCGGCGCCGATTATCCGGGCTTCAACCTGGGCCTGGAAATGCAGCTGAAAGCCGCCGGCATCCCGACCGTGCACTATATCGGCCCGCAAATCTGGGCGTGGCGCGGCGGGCGCATCAAGAAGATCATCAAGGCGGTCTCGCACATGCTGGTGGTGTTCCCGTTCGAGGAAGAGATTTACCGCAAGGCCGGCGTGCCGGTCAGCTACGTCGGCCACCCGATGGCCGAACTGGTGCCCGTCACCGTGGACGAGGGCGCCGCGCGCCGCCAGCTGGGCTTGCCGGAAGACGCGAATGTCGTCACCATCATGCCTGGCAGCCGCATGTCGGAACTGAAGTACAACACGGCGGCCTTTGTCGGCGCCGCGAAGCTGCTGTTGAAACGCGACCGTTCGCTGCGTTTCATCGCGCCGATGGCGGGCGAACGCCAGCGCCAGCTGTTCCTGCAGATGGTGGAGCAGGCCGGTTTGCAGGACGTGGAGATCACCTTGCTCGACGGCCAGTCGCATACCGCCATCGCGGCGGCCGACGCCGTGCTGGTGGCGTCCGGCACCGCGACGCTGGAAGTGGCGCTGCACAAGAAGCCCATGGTGATCGCCTACAAGATGATGGCGCTGGAATGGCAGATTTTGCGCCACTTTGGCTACCAGCCCTGGATCGGCCTGCCCAACATCCTGGAGCGCGCATTCGTGGTGCCGGAATTGCTGCAGGATGACGCCAGTCCGGAAAAACTGGCCGACGCCATGTGGAAGCAGTTGACCGATGCGCCACACCGCCTGCAACTGGCGGAACGGTTCACGGCCATGCACCACAGCCTGCTGCGCAACAGTGCGCAGGAAAGTGCTGCCGCTGTCTTGAAGGTGATAGGAAAATGAAAACCCCGCAGCCGGGCCTGTTCGACGATTTGCCATATTCCCCCGATGACGTCATTTGCGGCGTCGATGAGGCAGGGCGCGGGCCGCTGGCCGGTCCCGTGTTTGCCGCCGCCGTCATCCTCGACCCGGGCAAACCGATTCCCGGCCTGCGCGACTCGAAAAAACTCACGGAAGCCAAGCGCGACGAACTGGCGCCGCTGATCCGCGCGCACGCGCTGGCGTGGGCGGTGGCGCAGGCGTCGGAAGCGGAAATCGACAAGATCAACATCCTGCAGGCGTCGATGCTGGCCATGCGCCGCGCGGTGGAGGCGCTGTCGGTGGCACCGACACTGGCGCTGATCGACGGCAACCGGTGCCCGGTCATGAAGATCCAGACCATCGCCATCATCGGCGGCGACGACAAGGAAGAAGCGATTTCCGCCGCCTCCATCCTGGCCAAGACCGCGCGCGACGCGGCGCTGGTGGAGTTGCACGCCAAATATCCCGACTATGCGTTCGACCAGCACAAGGGCTATGGCACCGCGCTGCACCTGGAACGCCTGAAATTGCATGGCCCGTCGCCGGTGCACCGCCGTTCGTTCGCGCCGGTGCGTGAAGCGCTGCTGATGCGCGACTTGTTATTATGAAAACCATCACCTCGCGCGACAACGCGCAATACAAAGAGCTCAAGCACCTGGCCACCAGTTCGCAGGCGCGCAAGAAAGCCGGCCGCACCCTGCTCGACGGCGTACACCTGGCGCAGGCATGGCTGGACTTGCGCGGCTTGCCGGAACAGTGCATCGTCGCCGAACCGGCCCTGAACAACCCCGAAGTGCTTGATATCGTCGCCAAGGTGCAGCAGGCGCACGGCCATGTGCTGTGCCTGCCCGAAGCGCTGTACAACGCGGTGTCGCAGGTCGAACACGGCGTCGGCATCATGTTCTTGGTGGAAACGCCGCACAAGGCCTTGCCGGCTTCGCTCACGGTCAATGCTGTCTTGCTCGACAACGTGCAAGACCCCGGCAATGTCGGTTCCATCCTGCGCAGCGCGGCGGCGGCCGGTATCCGGCAAGTGTTTTGCAGCGCCGGCACCGCATTTTGCTGGTCGCCCAAGGTATTGCGGGCCGCCATGGGCGCGCATTTCGTGCTCGATATCTTTGAAAACGTGGATTTGCCGGCCATCGTGGCCGCGTCGTCCATCCCCGTTCTGGCCACCAGCGGCTATGCGCGGCAAACGCTGTATGACGCGGACCTGAAAGGCGCGGTGGCGTGGGTCTTCGGCCATGAAGGGCAGGGTGTGTCCGACGCCCTGCTGTCGTCCGCCACGCACACGGTGGTGATTCCCCACCTGGGACAGGTCGAATCGCTGAACGTGGCGGCGTGTGCGGCAGTATGCTTTTTCGAGCAAGTCAGGCAAAATCGAACCTGATGCATAATTTTCCTTAGGGAAAGTTCGCCAGCCTGTGCGCGGGAGGTATTCGGAGTGCCTATGGAAATTTCAGAATTGCATTTTCTGGTCGCGGAAGGCGAACCGGCGCAGCGTAGCGCACTGGTTGCAATGTTGCAACGCCTGGGCGCGAAGCATGTGGCCGATGCACCGGACGGGCACGCGGTGCTGCGTCACCTGTCCGCCGGCATCGCGCCCCCTATCGACGTGGCGCTGCTGGACCTGGCGCTGCCCGGCATCGATGCGTTGGAACTGATCCGCCGCCTGGCGGAAATGGGCTCCACGGCCGGCATTATAGTTGCCGGGGCGCAAAAAGCTGACGTGCTGTTTTCCATCGAAACCATGGCGCAAGCCTATGGCGTGAACTTGCTCGGCGCCATTGCCAGGCCGGTTGGGGAGCAGCGCATCAAGGCGCTGGTCGAGCATTACGCGCGCCCCGAGCAACGTCAGGGCGATGGCTCGGGCCGGCAGTTTTCGTTTGCCGACGTCGGGCGCGGATTGCAGGCGCGCGAATTCGACCCTTTTTTCCAGCCTAAAATAGAACTGGAAACCGGTCAGGTAAAAGGCCTGGAAATGTTTGCGCGCTGGCGCCATCCGCAATTCGGCATATTGGGGCCGGCGGCATTCATGCCGGCGCTGGAACAAAATAACCGGATTGATTTTCTCGACTGGTCCATGATCGAGAAAACCGTGGCAGCGTGCCGCACCTTGCATGACCAGGGTATTCCGATTTCCTTTTCCATCAATGTCGACCAGGCCACGCTGGCGCATCCGCAATTTATCGCGCAAATCACGGCATGCCTGCAGCGGCACCGTATCATGGCCGATTATATTACGTTTGAAATGACGGAGTCGGCGGTATTGTCGGCCGATCCGCATTTCCTGGAACGGTTATTGCGGCTGCGCATGCAGGGATTTGGCCTTGCCATTGATGATTACGGTACGGGACGGTCGAATCTGCAATTACTGGCGGCGGTGCCATTTACCGAACTGAAAATCGACCGCAGTTTTGTCGATGGCGCCTCCAAAAAACGCGCCATCAGCACGGTATTGAAAACCTGCCTGGGCCTGGCGCGCAGCCTTGAACGCAAATCCGTTGCGGTGGGCGTGGAAACCAAGCAGGATTGGGATTTCCTGCAAGGCTTGGGATGCACCTATGCGCAGGGCTATTACATTGCGAAACCCATGCCGGTCGAGGAATTTCCCGGTTGGCTGAACGACTGGCGTCAATTCTTTTAATCCAGTCATTTCTTCCCGATGCCGGCTAGCCACGAGGCTGCCGGCATTTTTTATTTCCGCTTTTCAAAAAGGTGCCAGGCACCTTTCTGCATTTCAGAAATTATTTCTTTTGTTTATTCCGGTTCCTGTCTATACAAATAACGGGACGCGCAGCGCTTTTCATGCCTTTTATGCTAGTTTTTAGCGCGATCAAGCTAATTTCTGTTGCATTTCCCCATCTGCTCGCCCACAAGGCCGGATCGTGGACGTAAAAAAAACCCGCCTGCTTGCGCATGGCGGGCCGTTGGCGGGAATACGCCGGTGGTGCCGGCTCAATATTCGCGGCGGTTCGGCTTGATCTCCTGCAAGATGGTGGTGGAGATTTCCTCGATGGATTTCGTGGTCGACGACAGCCAGCGGATGCCTTCGCGCTTCATCATCAATTCCGCTTCGTTGACTTCATAACGGCAGTTTTCTATCGAAGCATATTTGCTGCCGGCCCGGCGCTCATTGCGGATTTCCGAGAGGCGCTCGGGGGTAATACTCAATCCAAAGATCTTGTTTTTAAATGCATACAACGCTGACGGTAATTTGCCGCGCTCAAAGTCATCGGGGATCAGCGGATAATTCGCTGCCTTGATGCCGTATTGCATGGCCAGGTATAAACTGGTCGGTGTTTTGCCGGAGCGCGAAACCCCCACCAGGATGACGTCGGCCGACGCCAGGTTTTTATGCGACTGGCCGTCGTCATGCGCCAGCGAGAAATTAATCGCTTCGATCCGGTTCTTATATTCTTCACTGTCCACGATATTATGTGAACGGCCAATCGTGTGCGTGGATTTCACGCCCAATTCCTGTTCCAGCGGCGCCACGAACGTCTGAATCAAGTCCATGTGCATCGCATGCGCGCGCTGGATCACTTCCGATAATTCGGTCTTGACCAAGGTGGAAAATACGATAGGGCGCTGGCCGTCGGCAATAGCGGCTTCATTGATCTTGCGGACCGCTTCATACGCTTTTTCCAGCGTATCGATAAAAGGCAGGCGCACTTGACGGAAACGTAAATCAAACTGGGTCAAGACCGAGTGGCCAAAGGTCTCGGCCGTGATGCCGGTGCCGTCCGAAACAAAGAAAACCGTGCGGGCTGCTTCGGGCAAGGGAGCGGGGCGTTGCTCGTTCGTCATAGTAGTATTACTCAATTTAATAATTGTGAATCGTCAATTTGGGCCGCAGGCTGTAGAATGGCAAGCAACGGTACGATTGTGCTGCACAGCGTCAAGAATAACAAGAACACAGCTCGGGGCAGCCGCCAACAAGTTTCTATCATCAGTAAGGGTGTCTAAATGACCAACTTGTCTAACGTAGCAACTTTGAAGGAGCAGCAAGACGGACAGGCCGCGCAGTCGGTATATGTGGCCTCGTTCGAGCATTTGCGCATGACGGACGTCGAGTCCGTCGGCGGCAAGAATGCCTCGCTGGGGGAAATGATTTCCCAGCTGGCCGGCGCCGGCGTGCGCGTGCCTGGCGGTTTCGCCACCACGGCCCAGGCTTTCCGCGACTTCCTGTCGTATTCGGTCGACGGCGGCAAGTCGCTGGCCGACCGTATCGCCGACCGCCTGGCCGGCCTGGACATCGACGATGTCCGCTCGCTGGCGCAAGCCGGCGCGGAAATCCGCCAGTGGATCATCGATACGCCATTCCAGCCGCGCCTGGAAGCGGAAATCAAATCGTTCTATGAAAAGCTGGTGGCCGACTCGTCCACCGAAGTGTCGTTCGCCGTGCGTTCGTCCGCCACCGCGGAAGACTTGCCGGATGCGTCGTTTGCCGGCCAGCAGGAAACCTTCCTGAACGTGGTGGGCATCGACAACGTGCTGGACGCGATGAAACACGTGTTCGCGTCGCTGTACAACGACCGCGCGATTTCCTACCGCGTGCACAAGGGCTTCACCCACGCCGAAGTCGCGCTGTCGGCCGGCGTGCAGCGCATGGTGCGCTCCGACGTGGGCGCGGCCGGCGTGATGTTCACCATCGATACCGAATCGGGCTTCAAGGATGTGGTGTTCGTCACTTCGTCGTACGGCCTCGGTGAAACCGTGGTGCAGGGCGCCGTGAATCCGGACGAATTCTATGTGCACAAGCCGATGCTGGAGCAGGGCAAGTCGCCGGTGATCCGCCGTAACATCGGCTCCAAGCTGATCAAGATGGAATTCACCAGCGAAGCCAAGGCTGGCCGTTCCGTCAAGACCGTGGACGTGCCGGTCGAATTGCGCAACCGCTATTCGCTGACCGACGCCGAAGTCGTGGAACTGGCGAAGTACGCCGTCATCATCGAGCGCCATTATGGTCGCCCGATGGATATCGAATGGGGCAAGGATGGCCGCGACGGCAAGTTGTACATCCTGCAAGCGCGCCCGGAAACCGTGAAATCGCAGCAGAAGGCCAATGAAGCGCAACAGCGCTTCAAGCTGAAGTCGACCGGCACCGTGCTGGCGTCGGGCCGTGCGATCGGCCAGAAGATCGGCGCCGGTCCGGTGCGCGTGATTTCCGATCCGTCGGAAATGGAGCGCGTGCAGCCGGGCGACGTGCTGGTGGCCGACATGACGGACCCGAACTGGGAACCGGTCATGAAGCGCGCCTCGGCCATCGTCACCAACCGCGGCGGCCGTACCTGCCACGCGGCGATCATCGCCCGTGAACTCGGCGTGCCGGCGGTGGTCGGTTGCGGCGACGCCACCGACGTGCTGAAGGATGGCACGTTCGTCACCGTGTCGTGCGCGGAAGGCGACGAAGGCAAAATCTACGACGGCTTGCTGGAAACCGAAGTGACCGAAGTGTCGCGCGGCGCGCTGCCGGAATTGCAGACCAAGATCATGCTGAACGTGGGTAACCCGCAGCTGGCCTTCGACTTCCAGTCGGTGCCGAACGCGGGGGTGGGCCTGGCCCGCCTGGAGTTCATCATCAACAACAACATCGGCGTGCACCCGAAAGCCATCCTGGAATACCCGAACATCGACGCCGACCTGAAAAAGGCCGTGGAATCGGTGGCCCGCGGCCACGCGTCGCCGAAGGCGTTCTATGTCGACAAGCTGGCCGAAGGCATCGCGACCATCGCGGCCGCTTTCTGGCCGAAGAAAGTCATCGTGCGCATGTCCGACTTCAAGTCGAACGAGTACAAGAAGCTGATCGGCGGTTCCCGCTACGAGCCGGACGAGGAAAACCCGATGCTGGGCTTCCGCGGCGCGGCGCGCTACCTGTCGGCCGACTTCGCCGGCGCGTTCGAAATGGAATGCGCCGCCATGAAGCGCGTGCGCAACGACATGGGCCTGACCAACGTGGAAATCATGGTCCCGTTCGTGCGTACCCTGGGCCAGGCGGAAAAAGTCGTGAACCTGCTGGCGGCCAATGGCCTCAAGCGCGGTGAAAACGGCCTGCGCCTGATCATGATGTGCGAAGTGCCATCGAACGCGGTGCTGGCCGAGCGCTTCCTGGAACACTTCGACGGTTTCTCGATCGGTTCCAACGACCTGACCCAGCTGACCCTGGGCCTGGACCGCGATTCCGGCATGGAATTGCTGGCGGCCGACTTCGACGAGCGCGACCCGGCGGTGCAGGAATTGCTGAAACTGGCAATCCAGGCGTGCCGCAAGCAGGGCAAGTACATCGGCATCTGCGGCCAGGGCCCATCGGACCATCCGGAACTGGCGGTATGGCTGATGCAGCAAGGTATCGAGTCGATGTCGCTGAACCCGGACTCGGTGATCGATACGTGGCAAAAACTCGCTTCGATGCAGTAAGCGGTTGACGCCGGCGTCGAACCGCCGGCACTGTCCAAGTCATACCTGAGCAACACCAAACCCCCGCTGCCGTCTGGTGGCGGGGGTTTTGATTTTTTCTCCCATCATGGCCGATTTACTGAAACAACTTCACCGCAATCCCCTGACCGGATGGCTGGCGCGCTCGCTGGGCTTGCCGCATCCGGCCGACCTGGCCCGCCATGACGGCGGTTATGCAGCCCAGCCATTGGCCGGCAAGCGCGCTCTGCTGCTGCGCTCGCCCGAGGGCTACGCGGCCGGCCAGCTGGCGTGCGCGCTGGCGGCCGATGGCGCCACCGTGCTGCACCAGTTGCCGCACGACGAGGCCGGACGCATCGATATCGTGGTGATGGACGCCACCGGCTGCGCCGCGCCGGACCAGCTGCGCGCGCTGTATGACGGCTTTCACCCCGCCATGCCCCGGATTGCCCGCAACGGCAGGGTCTTGATCGCCGCGCCCGATCCCGCCGAAGCCGTCAGTGCGGTGGCGGCCGCCACCGCGCGCGCGGTCGAAGGATTTTGCCGCGCGCTGGCCAAGGAACTGGGCCGCAAGGGCGCGACCGCCAACCTGGCGTACGTGCAGCGCGAAGCGGCCGACCGGCTCGACGGGCTGGTGCATTTCTTTTGCGGCCCGCAAGCCACGTATGTGTCAGGCCAGGCCGTGACGGTCACCATGGCGGTCAGGGCGCCGGCGGCGGCGCCGTTCGCGCCCGCGCTGCCGGGCAAGGTGGCGCTGGTCACGGGCGCGGCGCGCGGCATCGGCCTGGCCACGGCCGAGCGGCTGGCGCAGGAAGGCGCCACCGTGGTGTGCGCCGACGTGCCGGGCGCGGCCACGGAACTCGACGCCGTGTGCCAGCGCATCGGCGGCGTGCCCCTGGCGCTCGACATCGCCGCCGACGGCGCGCCGGCGCAGCTGGCCGCGTTCCTGAAGGAGCGCTTCGGCGGCGTCGACATCGTCGTGCACAACGCCGGCATCACGCGCGACAAGACCCTGGCCAAGATGGACGCGGCCGCGTGGGACGCCGTGCTGAACGTGAACTTCGCCGCGATTGCCGCCATCGACGACACGCTGCTGACCGGGCGCGTGTTGCGCGACGAGGGGCGGATTGTCTGCCTGTCCTCGATCAGCGGGGTGGCGGGCAACTTTGGCCAGACCAACTATGCGGCCAGCAAGGCCGCCCTGATTGCCTACGTGGCGGCATTGGCGCCGCGCGTGGCGGCGCGCGGCATCGGCGTCAACGCGGTGGCGCCGGGCTTCATTGAAACCGCGATGGTGCAGAAGATGCCGTTCCTGACGCGCGAGCTGGGGCGCCGGCTGAATTCCATGCAGCAGGGCGGCTTGCCGCGCGACGTGGCCGAACTCATCACCTTCCTGTGCACGCCAGGCGCGCATGGCGTCACCGGCAATACGGTGCGGGTCTGCGGACAGGGGCTGATCGGCGCGTGAATTTTGCCGCCCAAGGCTGCCGATATTGCCGAAAACCCGCAAAAATTAGCTACAATGCAAGCAAGGCGGGCGGCACGGCTGGCAGCCTGATTGACAAACCTGCCGCCCGACCGGGCCGCAGGTTTTATTTTTTGCCGGATTGATGTGCAAAGAACGGGAGAACGCAAATGGCTGACTGGTCGTTCTGGTTGTGGGCCGCCGGCGTGACGGTGGTGCTGGAACTGTTGACGGGAACGTTTTACCTGCTGATGATCGCCATCGGCCTGGGGGCCGGCGCGCTGGCGGCGCTGGTCGGCGGCGGCTTGCCGGCGCAGACCCTGGTGGCGGCCGTGGTCGGCGTGCTGGCGACCGGGCTGCTGTGGCGCAGCAAGGTGGGGCGGCCGCGTGCCATCGATGCGGCGGTCGACCCCAACGTGAACATGGACATCGGCCAGACCGTCGCGGTGCCGGGCTGGCACAACGGCACGGCGCGCGTGATGTACCGCGGCGCATTGTGGGACGTGGAACTGGCGGCGGGCAGCCCGCTGGCCGCCGGCGTGTACACGATACGTGAAGTACGGGGCAGCCGGCTGATCGTCGGCGCTTGATTCATCAATCGGAGAACCTTATGGAATTTGGAATCGGCAACGTCACGGTCGTGCTGTTCATCCTGGCGCTGGTGTTTGTGTTCAAGACCATCAATGTGGTGCCGCAGCAGCATGCGTGGGTGGTGGAGCGGCTCGGGAAATACCACGCGACCCTGGGGCCGGGTTTGAACATCGTGGTGCCGTTCGTGGACCGCATCGCCTACAAGCATGTGTTGAAGGAAATCCCGCTCGACGTGCCGCCGCAAGTGTGCATCACCAAGGACAACACGCAGCTGCAGGTCGACGGCATCCTGTATTTCCAGGTGACGGACGCGATGCGCGCCTCCTACGGTTCGTCGAACTACATTGCCGCCATCACGCAGCTGGCGCAGACCACGCTGCGTTCGGTGATCGGCCGCATGGAACTGGACAAGACGTTTGAAGAACGCGACCACATCAATACCACGGTGGTCAACGCCATCGATGAATCGGCGGCCAACTGGGGCGTGAAGGTGCTGCGTTATGAAATCAAGGATTTGACGCCGCCGGCGGAAATCCTGCACGCCATGCAGGCGCAGATCACGGCTGAACGCGGCAAGCGCGCGCTGATTGCCGCGTCGGAAGGGCGCAAGCAGGAACAGATCAATATCGCCAGCGGCGAACGCGAAGCCGCGATTGCCCGCTCGGAAGGCGACAAGCAGGCCGCCATCAACCGCGCGCAGGGCGAGGCGGCCGCCATTGTCGCGATTGCCGACGCCACGGCCGCCGCGCTGCGCCAGGTGGGCGCGGCGATCCAGGCGCCGGGCGGCGAGGGCGCCGTGCAATTGAAGGTGGCCGAGCAATATGTCGGCGCGTTTGAAAAGCTGGCCAAGACCAACAATTCCTTGATCGTGCCGGCCAACGTCGGCGACATGAGCAGCCTGATTGCCACGGCGCTGCAAGTGGTCAAGACACAGCAACAGACTTGATAGGGGCAAGCGATGGGCGTATGGAATATCGGGCCATTTGATAACGACCTGGCGCTGGACTGGGTACAGGATTTGCAGGAATCGAACGACCTGTATTACATCGAAGACACGCTGAACAACGTGCTGGACGAAGGCGAATCGTTCATCCCGATGCCGTTTGCCTGCGAAGCGCTGGCCGCCATCGACGTGCTGGCGCGCCTGCAGGGCCAGCCCGGCGACGAACCGATGGAGGACGTCGATGCGTGGGTGGACGCGGTGCGCAAGAAATTCAAGCGCCGTGCGGACCTGGTGGACAAATCGCTGAAGGCGCTGGACTTGATCGTGTCGGACCGCTCGGAGCTGGCCGGCGAATGGGCGCAGAGCGACGAGCACGCGGCATGGCGCGCCATGGTGGAGCAATTGCGCGCCCGCGTGGCGGCTGTCTAGGAGAGGACGATGACCGAGCAAAAGAAGTATTGGTTCCCCGCGAAGAAATATGGCTGGGGTTGGGGCGCGCCTGTCACGTGGCAGGGCTGGCTGGTGTTGCTGGTGTTCCTGGCGGCGCTGACAGGTGGCGCGCTGACCATCGACCCCAGGACGACGCCGGTCGGTTACTTTATTTACGTGACGGTACTGGCGGCGGCGTTCATCGGGGTCTGCTACAAGACCGGCGAACCGCCGCGCTGGCGCTGGGGCGACAAGCGGCCTTGACGGAGAACGCCGTCACGCCGCTGCCGGGCAGGACTTACCTGGGCAAATGCCCGGCAAAGTACGTGCGGATGCCGTCGACATGCTGCACCGCCATGTGCGCGCCGTCGGGGTCCATGGTCACGACGCGGCAGACGCCGTCCTTGCCGGGCCCGTCCGTGTAATCGAATGCCACGCTCCACCCCTGTGCGCGGCCGCGGGCGCCGGCGCGCACGCCAATGGCTTGCGGTATCAGGGACTTGCGCCGGAAGGCCAGCAGCTTGTCGCGGTCGCCGGTGAATTCCAGCGACTCCGGGTCGAGCACGGCTTTGGGTGGCGCACTCGTGTAGCCATTGTCGGCAATGAAGCGTTCTGCGCGCGCCAGCGCATCGGCTGCGCTGATCCGGTCCGCCGCGTCAGCGTGCCCCGGCGCGGACAGGACGGCCAGGCACGCCAGGATGCTCGGCCATACGGGCTTCAAGGGCGCCCTCATTGCCGGGAATACGGACCGGCCGAACGCGCCGCAGCCGCCATGGCTTCCAGGTCCTTCAACTGCACGGCGCCAAGCCCGGCGCGCCGCGCGAAGTCCGATACCGACTTGAAATTGCCGTCCTTGCGCCGGCTGGCCAGCGCCTGGTGCGCGGCGGCCGGCGTGACGCCCGGCAGCGCCAGCAAATGTTCGGCTTCGGCGGTGTTCAAGTCGATGAACAGTGGCGCCGGTGCTTCCTGTCCGGGCCAGGTGCGGGTCGGGTGCTTGAGCCAAAGCGCCGGTCCCGCCAGGGCGGCCAGTTTCTCCGGGTGCGCCTGCACGTCCGCCACTTCGGCCGCCAGCGCCTTGCGCGCTTCCTTCAGCGCCGGTACGAACGCCTGGCCGTTGCCGCCGCGGCCGATGCGCGCCAGCGCTTCCGACTGCGCCGCCAGCGCCGGCGAGGTCAGTGCGCCGTAGCTGGTTTCCACCAGCACCTGCGCCAGCTGCCTGCCGGCCTCCGGCGAGGTGCGCGCCAGGGTAGCGGCCAGCATCGGCAGCAAGGGCGTTCCAGCATCCATCGGCAACGCCGCCATGGCCTTCAAGCCTTCGAACAGCGGCGCGTAGCGTGTGCGCAGCGCGGTGGGTGTGCCGTCGCCGGCGCCCAGCCAGCGGTAAAAGAAGGTCGCCACCGCGCCCTCGGAAGCAAGGATTTGCGGGGCGCTTTTCAATTGTTCGCGGTCGAACAGCGTGCTCAGTTCGCGCCGCTCGAGCGCGTCGGAAGTGCCGGCAGCGCCGGGTAGGGCGACCTGCCGGTGCACGAACCAGTTGTGGCGCACGCCGTCGATGCGGTAGGCGCGGTCCAGGTTGCTCTGCCACAGCGGCAGGTAGCTGCGCGGCAGGGCGCCCATGTCTTGCGCGCGCAATTGCGCGTTGCGCGTGTGGCGGCGCGCCAGCGCCTGGAAATGCGTGGCGTACCCTTCGTCGAAGGCGGTCGGCTGGTCGGTGGTGCTGTAACTGTGGTGCGGCGTGCGCGAGTAACCGTCCGGCAGCGGCAGCAGGCGGCGCAACATCACGTGGCCCAGTTCATGGGCAAAGATTTCTTCAAAGCTGCCATCGGCCACGCTGTCGACGTCGGCCACCAGGTCCACCATCGGTTCGTCAACGTAGCGCCGCTGGCCGCCTTCCTGCAGCCAGAAGCCCCATCGCGCATAGCCGCCATCTTCCTGTGCCAGCATCAGCCATGTGACGCCGCTGTGGGACGTGCCCGCCACCTCGGCCGCGAGTTCGTCCAGGGCCAGCACCGAGGCCGTGAAACCCTGTGTGGCTTCTTTTTGAATAGCGTCAAACAGGGGGCCGGAAGTAACCCGGCCGAGCACGGGCGCATTGCCCTTGCCTGAAGGGCGCGCCTGCATTTGTGCTTCCTGGTTGATAATCACTGGAGCCAGGACGCCCAGTTCTGCTGCGTTTGCGCCCCATGCCGCGGCCAACGCGCAGGCGAATATCAGGTGATGCGGGTATTGCATGCGGTCTCCCGTAACGGACTCGTAAGAACTGTCTGAACAGCAATACTAGGCTGGTTGCCAATACCCCGTCAAAGTGGCATTGTGTAGCTTGAAATCAATATATCGGGACTATCGTGAGTACTACGCTGTATTCGGCCTTTGTGCCCGTATTTATTCATTACCTGCAACAACTGCATTCAACGTTGGGTGTTGCGGAAAATCACGAACGGCGCACCGGGCGCGTACTGATCAGCGCCGCGCTGGCCGAAGGCATGTTCCCGTTTGCGCAGCAAGTCACCACGGCGTGCGGCTTCACGGTGCGCGCCGTATGCCCACTGCTGGGCGCGGACTTGCCGGTGCTGGCCGGCGGCGACCAGGACTGGAATGCACTGCGGCTGCGCATCCAGTCCACCGTGAGTTTCCTGGAACAAGTGCCGGCCGATAAGATCAACGCTGCCGAGGAACGGCAAATCGTCACGACCGCGGGGCTGGTGTCGCCCGTGTTTTCCGGCAGCGACTATGCGCTGTCGTATGCGCTGCCGAATTTCTTTTTCCACCTGGTGACGGCCCATTCGATCCTGCGCAGCCACGGCGTGCCTGTCGGCAAGGAGGATTTCGACGGCTATCACCAGTACCAGGCGGGCTTCACGTTCCCGCAAACCAAACAATCATGAGCCTGCAATCAGTCCGCGAATTTTTCTCATCCCGTCAATTCGACATCCCCATCATTGAACTGGAAACCAGCACCGCCACGGTGGCGCTGGCGGCCGAGGCGCATGGCGTGGAGCCGGGCCGGATCGCCAAGACGCTGGCGTTCCGCCTGGGCGACAGCCGCGTGATCCTGCTGGTGGCGGCCGGCGATGCGCGCATCGACAATCGCAAGTTCAAGGAGGCGCTGGGCAAGGGCAAGATGCTGGCCGCTGACGACGTGGTGGCGCTGACCGGGCACCCGGTCGGCGGCGTCTGCCCGTTCGGCCTGGCCCATCCACTGCCGGTGTACCTCGACCAGTCGCTGCAAGCCTACGACACCGTGCTGCCCGCCGCGGGCGACGTGCATACGGCGGTGCGCATCACGGTCGCGCAGTTGGCCGAGGTGACGCAGGGCACCTGGGTCGATGTATGCCAGACGCCCGTGGCTGAAGCGGCATAACCGCGCGTAAAGCTACCACGGCACCGGGGCACGACGGCACAACGGCACGATGGCCTGCTGGACGGCTAAACGGCTAAACGGCTAAACGGCTAAACGGCTAAACGGCTAAACGGCTAAACGGCTGCGCCTGGCCGCCCGGCATGGACTGGCGCCCTTGCTGCCACGCAGCGCCTGCCCGGATCGGGTAGCATGGCGTCATGCGTTATTTCACTGAACACGAAGCCGCCGCCGGCGCGGCGGAACTGGCGGCGTTCCTGGAGCGCCACCGCCACGTGCTGGTCTTGACCGGGGCTGGCCTCAGCACCGCGTCCGGCATTCCCGATTACCGCGACAAGGATGGTGTGCGGCGCGGCCGGGCGCCGATCCAGGGCCCGGATTTCCGCCGTTCCGATGCGGTGCGGCGACGTTACTGGGCGCGCAGCCTGCTGGGCTGGCCGACCCTGGCCGGCGCGGCGCCCAACGCCGGACATTGCGCGCTGGTGGCGCTGGAACGCGGCGGCAGGGCCGGCGCCGTCATCACGCAAAACGTCGATGGGCTGCACCAGCGCGCCGGCAGCACGCGCCTGATCGAACTGCACGGCAATATCCACCACGTGCGCTGCCTGGCGTGCGCCACGCGGTATGCGCGGGCCGATATCCAGCAGCGCCTGATCGATGACAATCCCCACCTGCATGCCGCCGACCGGCAGGTGCGTGCGCTGCCCGACGGCGACGCCAACGTGGAGCCCGAGGCGCTCGAGCAGTTCAACGTGCCAGCCTGCACCGCCTGCGGCGGCGTGCTGCAGCCCGACGTGGTGTTCTTTGGCGACAGTATCCCGGCCGAACGTACGCAGGCCGCATTGCATGCGATGGAGCAGGCCGACGCCCTGCTGGTGGTGGGATCGTCGCTGATGGTGTTTTCCGGCTACCGCTTTTGCCGCATGGCGGCGCACGGCGGCAAACCGATTGCCGCCATCAATGCGGGCGTGACGCGCGCCGACGATTTGATCGGGCTGAAAGTGGGAGCGGCGGCACAGGAGGTGCTGCCGCATGTGGTGCGGATACTGGACGGGCAGGGCGGCTAGGGCCGGCTTACTGCATCAGCATCGAGCGCACGATGCCTTCCTTGGCCAGCGCGTAATCGTGCGCTGCCAGCACGTAATTCGTGTTGGGCTGGATGACTTTCACATTGACGAACACCATGTCGCTGGTTTCCGCATACGATCCCACCACCACGGCTTGCGCCTTGTGCGTTTGCGCCATGTCCGTCACTTCGCGTGTGAGCATCATTTCACCCTGGTTGCGCTTCATGTAGACGTTGTTGCGCAACTTCATTTCCAGCATGTTCAACTTGCCTTGCGCCAGCCGCGTGGAAATCTGTTCGGAAATCAGGCGGCCCAGCGTCGTGGTCTGTTCCAGCGCATCGATGTTGACGACGGTGGCCATGATCAGCGGCTTGTCGCCGGCGAGTTTGCCGTTGAGCTGCGCCAGCAGCGTGTCGGCGGCTTTATAGTTCGACGCGATGAACTGGTTGGACGACACCGTCGCGTAGTTGGTTTCTTCTTTCTGCGGCGCGACCACCGAGCACGCAGCCAGCAACAGCGGTAAGGAAAGCAAGGTTGCAGTTGCCAGCTTGTGCATTATTTGTCACCCCGGATGGAAAAAGTTTTAAAGGCCTTGTCATCGTCGTCCGGCAAGCCGTACAGCGAACGGTCGCTGTCCGCCACATAATACGCCGAGCTGTTGCGGGCGTAATAACGATACTGATCAGAAATGGAAACCGTGACAATCAATTCCGTCTTGGGTATCGGTCCCGCGCCGAACTGGCCCAGGCGGTAGTTGTAGGCTTCATGCGCGGCCACGCCGGCGCCGGTCGCCAGCACCGCATCGGACGTCAGCGCCAGCATCCACACACCGGCCGCGATGGCGGTGGGTATCGCGCCCGGCAGCCGCTGGGCGCGCTGCGGCGAAAACGTCAGGGCTTGCACGTCGACGTCGACCTTCAGCGAGCCGGCGGGCACGCGCGACACCACGTGGCCGGACTTCACCAGCGCCGACGTGATGTGTTCGGTGAGCGCACGCTGGAACGGCGACGCTTCCGGCGGCGGTTCAGCAACGTAATACGGGCGCTGCGGCGCCTTGCGCAAGTCTTCCGTCAGGCGCTGTTCTATCGTGCCGGCAATGGCGCCCCAGTGGGCGGCGGCCTGCAATTTCGGCTGGCTCGAGGCCGGGAAATCCGTGGGCGCGGGCGCCGGCGCATACTGGTTGGCGCATCCCGCCAACAGCGCGCTTGCCGCGGCCATGGCCAGCACGCCTGTGTTCAATTTCGCCTGATTCACTTTTGCCATCTCATCCTCGCCTGGTTGGTGCGCGTACTTGCTTCCCCAGTTTACCATGCTTGTTTCTGGCGAGAAAATCGGCGCCAGTAAAAAGCCCGGCGCGGGGCCGGGCTTCATGCCAAATTGTGGCGCATTAACGACGATGCTGTTTCATTGCGGACGCGACTTCACGCGAGGCATCGCGGTCTTTCTCCGCGGCGCGCTTGTCATGCTGCTTCTTGCCCTTGGCCAGGCCGATCTCGCACTTCACGCGGCCCCCCTTGTAATGCAGGTTGAGCGGCACCAGCGTATAACCCGAGCGGGTGGCCTTGCCGATCAGCTTGTCGAGCTCGTGGCGGTGCAGCAGCAGCTTGCGGGTACGCACGGCATCGGGACGGATGTGGGTCGACGCGGTGGGCAGCGCACTGATGTGGGCGCCAAACAGGAACAGTTCGTCGCCTTTGATGGTAACGTACGCTTCCTTGATCTGGACTTTGTTGTCGCGGATTGCCTTGACTTCCCAGCCTTCGAGCATGATGCCCGCTTCATAGCGGTCCTCGATGAAGTAATCGTGAAAGGCTTTTTTGTTATCGGCAATAGTCATGGGTAGGGAAAAACAAGCTTGTCGGTTAAACTACGGTCTTTGCAGACCAACATCATAACAACGGTAACACAATGGCAGTAGTACATAAGTCGGTTATTCTCGGCTTTTCGGCCGAACAAATGTTCGAACTGGTGGCCAAGGTCGAAGATTATCCCAAATTTCTGCCATGGTGTGGCGGCGTCGAGGTGCGCGACCGCAGCGAACACGGCGTGGTGGCCAGCGTGGCGATCCACTATCACGGCATCCATCAGAGTTTTACCACGTCCAACGTCAATACGCGTCCCACGCAAATCCGCATGACCCTGGTGGACGGCCCGTTCAAGACCCTGGACGGCACCTGGACCTTCAAGCCGCTGCGCGACGATGCGTGCAAGGTGGAACTGGATTTGCACTACGAATTTTCCAGCCGTATCCTGGAGCAGGTGATCGGGCCGGTGTTCAGCATGATCGCCAACAGTTTCGTCGATTCCTTCTGCAAACGCGCGGAGACCGTCTATGGCAAATGAGGCACCGGCCGCTGGCGCACAAATCCGTGTCGCGGTCTGCTACGCCACCGACAGCATGGAATTCCTGCGCGACCTGAGCCTGGACGCGGGCGCCACGATTGCCGATGCGCTGCGCGCCAGCGGCCTGGCGCAAGCCGTGCCGGGCCTGGACGTGATGGCCATGCCGGTCGGAATTTACGGCAAGAAGAAGAGCCACGATACCGTGCTGCGCGAACACGACCGCGTGGAAGTCTACCGGCCGCTGATAGCCGACCCGAAGCATGCGCGGCGCCGCCGGCCCGTGAAAAAAGCCGACTGACGCAGTTGCGCGGCGGAACTGTGCCGTGGCGGCGCGGGCGCGGCTTTTAGACTGGGCGCATCCCATGTCTTCAGGAGGCGCGATGAACCATCCGATTGCCGCGGCCGCGCTGGCGCTGGCCGCCTGCGGCGCCTGCATGGCGCAACCGAGCGTCACCCCGCCGGTGGAGCCACCCGGCACACCCAAGACCGGCAAGACCCGGCTGCTGGAAACCGGCGCCCAAGTCATGCAAAGCAGCCGTCCACTGGCGCGCTTCGACATTTACCTGGTGGGTTTCCATCCGATGAAGGAGCAGCCGGAACACCAGATGGAAGCGCACCATTACTGCCACCAGATGAACGAAGACTTCGCGCAATGCGTGCTTTTCGACGGCAACACCAGGGACGCCAACATGAACGGCGTCGAATACATCATCTCGGAACGGCTGTTCGCCACGCTGCCCGACAATGAGCGGCAATACTGGCATCCGCACAATGGCGAGATCCTGTCCGGCCAGCTGGTCGCACCCGGCATTCCCGGCGTGGCGGAAAAAGCGCTGATGAAATCCAAGCTCAACAGCTACGGCAAGACCTGGCACATGTGGGACAGCAGCGGCCCGGACCACGACAAGCTGCCGCTGGGGATGCCGATGCTGGCCTGGTCGTTCAATCGCGACGGCGAAGCCAAACCCGGGCTGGTGGAAAACCGCGACCGCGCCCTGCGCATCGATACGGAAAAAATTCGCGCCAGCCGCGCGGACTTGAGCCCGCTGGCCAGGCCGCAGTCCGGCGTCGATGCGCTGAAAGGCAAATTCCCCCGCGCCACGCGCACCATTCCGGGCGTGAGGGAACAATAGCCGGCCCAAGGCGCATGCGGATGGGCAATGGCCGCGGCTGCCATTGTCCCACCGGACTCGTTGTCAGGCCGGCCCCTGCGCGCCGCGTGCCGTCGCGGGTGCGGCGCAGGCGTGTTGGGCCGTGGCAGCCGGCAGACGATGCGGATGCGGTTGGAGGATCGCCGCCTGGCGAAGGCGGCGCTACCGCCGCGCGGCTGCCGCGACCGCGTCCGCCAATTGTTCCGGCGCCGCGGCAATGTCCAGGGTCATGCCGGCTTCGTCGGGCTGCAGCGGCTCCAGCGCCGCCCACTGGCTGTCGAGCAGGACAGGGGGCATGTAATGGCCCTGACGGGCCGCCAGGCGCCGCGCAATGAGGTCGCGCTGGCCGTGCAGGTGCACGAAGCGCAGCGCGGGATCGCCTTCGCGCAAGTGGTCCCGGTAGCGCCGCTTCAACGCGGAACACGACACTACCAGACCTTGGTGCTGCTCGCGCGCGGCGCGGATCTCGTCGCGCAGCCGCTGCAGCCACGCGGCGCGGTCGCCGTCGTCCAGCGGCACGCCGGACGCCATTTTCGCAATGCTGGCCGGCGCATGCAGCTCGTCGCCCTCGATGAAGCGGGCCCCCAGCAGCGCGGCCACGCGGCGGCCCACCGCGCTTTTCCCGCAGCCGCACACGCCCATGATGACCCACCGGTTGGTGAAAGCAGGGTAGTGCATGTGATAGCGCTATCAAAAATTGAAAGTATGTCCATTGATGAGGAAACTGTCAATGATGCCGGTGTAATTGCCCGGTCGAAATCGCGGGAAAGTGAATAGCGACACCATTTGTGTGATTTATTCGACACATATCAGAAGAAATCAAGGCATGTGACAAAGTGTGATTGTCTTTCGTTGATGGTTTTCTAGCATAAGGTTAAAGCCTGGTCATGCCGGTTCAAAATATTGACGAGGCTGCTTTAGGGGATAATCATGGATACCATTGCAAAGCGGATTTTTTCAAAGCTATTGGTTTTTACAATGGCTGTGTTAATGTCCGTCCCCGCGCAGACACGCCCGCCACCGGGCCGTCCGGCATATTCCAGGCCGGCTGAAATCTATCGCCCAAGAGTACCGACACCGGAAACGCGGACCATTCCCGAAGCGGCAAGGGAGTTTCATGCCGGGAAATTTGGCACAGCTGGCGAACGCGACCTTTTTCCCAGTGAACGAACCCATGCGGAACGCGCGTACTGGAACAGAATCAAGGCACTTGGCGGTGCCACTTCCGATATTGCCCAAGCCTACGTGGTCCTGCAAACCTATTTAGGCGACGTCTACCTGACGACAAATTATGTCCGGCCGCCCTCCACTGTGCCGCAAGTGATTACGTTGAAAGTCGCGGACCTGGGTGATGCCGGCAAAATCGAAGCGGCAATCAAGACCTTGATTGGCGATGCAGCTATCGCTGATTCCACTATATTAAAGGTGTTTCTTGATAAAGACGTCGATTCACCGGAATTTCAGCATATTTTCAACAAGGACGACCAGAGTTTGCGCATCAATACCAGCAGCTTCAGGCATGCGGAACTGTATGTGCACGGTGCGGAGCTGGTATTTCCCCTGGTGCGCATCGACCGGCCCGCGCCTCCCCCGCGGTGGGCAACCCGCTTCAACGAATGCTGTGTGCGCGGAGGCGTACCGCCCGACTGGGTGGCATGGCATAAATTCGGACAAATACCGTTTCATCGCGGCGATATACAAATTGTTTCGCTTGAGTTGAACAGCAAGGTCAAAGACATGTTGGGCACCCTGGGTACGCGTCACCACATCAGGTCCGCCGATGAATTGCCGTCCAACCCGCTGGCCCACATCCTGGACTTGATTCACCGCGGGGACCCGCAATCCCCGGTGATCCTGGTTGGCCACGTCGTCGACAGGCATTTTCAAATCCAGTCGACGGGCGAGCTGCTGCCTTTTGAAGCAATTACACAGGCTGCCAGGGACGCCAACCGCCCCTTGTTCATGCTCGGGTGTTATACAGCGGAATATTTCGCGTCGCATCCGGAGATACGCGATTATGCAGGAACGACCAATCGCTTGTATGCGGAAGAAGTTGTCCCGCGTTTGCTCAATGCAATAAAGAATTCTTCTAATATGCGCGAATTTACGGAAAATATTTCGGAAGAAAATGTCCAGATCTGGATTTCCAATAATTTTCTCCGAAGTGTGCATGAAGGTAATGCGGTTACGGTCCGGGCGCCGATTTACAAACCCTTGCTCAATAAATTCAAATCCATCGTGGGTTTCCTGTATATGTATATTCCCTGCAGGCTCGGAGGTGCATGCTCATGAATATGCCGGAAAAACTGCGCCCACAGGTGGGTGAACTGGCCACGCTGGCCAAGCGCTTCGATCCCGCGGCGGTAAAGCGTATCGAGGACCGTTACCCGGACTTCGGCAAGGAATTGGCAAAAGGCTTGCCCATGGGGCCGGAAGAGCAGGAGTGGGCTTATTACGTTCACAAAGCCCACGTTGCACTGGAATTGGCAAACGCCGCCCAGCAAGGCATAGCCGGGAATACGCACATCGTGATGAAACGCTATGCGCTGGTCCAGAAGGTACGCACCGGCCTGGCCATCTTTACCGCGCTGCTCGGCGGCGCGACGCTCACGGTGCTGGGGCTGGGGGATGCGGCAAGAGGCCAGCTGACTGCAATTGCCACGGCGATATCCACATTGTGCAACGCCGCGCTGGACGCCTTTGCCAAGACCTACAATGCGGCGCGCGTAAGACAGGCCCTGGACATAGACCACGCGTGCTGGGTACTCCAATCTCACGGCCGCGAACTGCAGTTATTGATAGACCACGGCCGTCCAGTCGCGGAGCTGCGCGATGCGATCAACCAGTGCAACACGTTTGCCTTCGAACTGAATGCCAACAAGAAAAAATGGATATTGCTGGACTAAATTCGCACGGGGAAATACCGCCCGTCAGGCGCTTTCGCGCGCCATGACCGTGAAACCCAGGTCGATATGCTGGCGTTCCGGCTGTTCACCCTTGATCAGCGCATGCAGCAGCGTGGCGGCCTCAAAGCCGATCTGGTAGCGCGGTGTGGCGATCGTCGTGCATGACGGGTGCATCAGCGCCGAGGCCGGCAAATCGTTGAAGCCGCAGATGGCCAGCTCTTGCGGAATGGCGATGCCGCGCCGCTGGCACTGGAAGATGGCGCCATGCGCCAGGTCGTCGTTGCAGCAGAAAATCGCGTCGAGCCCAGGCATGCTGGCGCGCATGCGCTCGACCAGTTCCGCGCCCAGTGCAATGGTGGACGGATCGGGCACCATCATTTCCAGCATGGGGTCCAGCTTGCCGGCTTCGGCCATCGCCATGCGGTAGCCTTCCTGGCGCTTGATGGTGCGTTCATCGAGCTGGGCGCCCATGAAGCCGATGCGGCGGTATCCCTTGTCGAGCAGGTAGCGTGTCATCTGGTAGCCGGCCTGGATCTGGGAAAAGCCGACCGAGACCCGGTCCGGATCGGTGGAGATGTCCATCATCGAGACCACCGGTACGCGCGAGGTGGCCAGGGTTTTTTCCACCCCCTTGCTGTGCGACAGGCCGGACAGCAAAATGCCGTCCGGGTTCGATTGCATGTAGACGTTCAACAGCTTTTCTTCTTCCGCATCCGAATAGCGCGTATTGCCGATCAGGATCTGGTAGCCATGCGGATCGAGCGCATCCTGGATGCCGGCCATCACGGCGGTGAACACCGCATTGGCCAGCGACGGCACCAGCACCACGATGACGTTCGATTTCGACGAGGCCAGTGCGCGGGCGGCGCGGTTGGGTACGTAGCCTAGTTCTTCGACAGCTTTTTCTACCCGCTCACGCAACAGCGACGACACGAGTTCGGGCTGGCTGATGGCGCGCGACGCTGTCATGGTCGCCACGCCGGCATGGGCAGCCACGGCTGCCAGGGTTACACGGCCGCTGGCGCGGCTCTTGCCATTCGATGTTCTGCTCATTGGTTGATGTTGTGCTTTTCTTGTTGGCGCTGGAATCGGTGGCCTGCGCCGCCCGTCGCGGGCGCTGCGCAGGCAGTGTCGTTGGCGTACGGTTTGCGCCGGCCCCGTGCTTTACGATCGTCATGACCGCATGGCGACACGCAGTGTACGGTCAGCGTGCGCATCCCGCCAGTACCGCCTGGTTTTGCTTGCTGCGCTCGGCCCGCTGCGCATCGGTCAGGAAGCTGCGCTGGCCGTTCTTGTCGAACTGGCTCATGCGGATTCCGGAATCGAGCGCCATCTGGTTGCTGCGGGCGTTTTCACAGTTGGCCGCCTGCGCGGCTTGCTGCGACGCTTCCTGCGCGGCTTTCTGGCTGGCTGCAGCCGCCTCCGCCTGGCGCTTGGCGAAGTCGGCATTGCGCTCGGCCAGCGTGGGTGGTCGCTTTACCTTGTCGTCGGGGCCTGCGCCATGGGGCGTGGAGGCGGCGGTGGCTGTGGAGGCAGCCGCCGGCGTGTCCGCAGCCGCCGGCAGCGCGGCGGCTTGCGCATTGCGGGGCTGCCGCAAGATGCGGTTGGGCGGTACCGAGGGCGGTGGCGGCTGGTCCGACAATTGTTTCATGCCCTTGTCGTCCAGCCAGATGTACGGCGCCTGCGCATGGGCCAGCGGCGCCGCGCAGGCCGCGGCCAGCAGCACGGCAGTTATCAGGCGATGGTGTAAATATTTCATTGTGGCAACCCTTTGAGTGACAGGCTGATTCTCCATGAAAACCCTTTGAAGTCAATCATGGTCACCGAATTTCCGATGGGTAAAGACGAATTGGCTGATTTTCTGTATAATCTACTTTTGCGCCAATAGGAAATGTACTATGCGTTTACTCCAAAAAGCACTCACCTTCGATGACGTGCTGCTCGTTCCAGCGTATTCCAATATCCTCCCTGCGGATACGTCCCTCAAGACTCGCCTGACCCGCAACATCTCCCTGAATATCCCCCTGCTGTCGGCCGCCATGGACACCGTCACGGAAGCCCGCCTGGCCATTGCCATGGCACAGGAAGGCGGCATCGGGATCATCCACAAGAACCTGAAACCGAAAGACCAGGCCCGCGAAGTGGCCCGCGTCAAGCGTTTCGAGGCAGGCGTGCTGCGCGATCCGATCACGATTCCGCCGGACATGAAAATCCGTGAAGTCATCAAGCTGACGGAGCAGTATGGCATTTCCGGCTTCCCGGTGGTAGAGGGTAAACAAGTAGTTGGTATCATCACCAACCGCGATTTACGCTTCGAGCAAGAGCTGGACGCGGAAGTACGCGCGAAAATGACGCCGCGCGACAAGCTGGTGTACGTCAAGGAAGACGCCGACACCAACGAAGCCAAGCGCCTGATGAACAAGCACCGCCTGGAGCGCGTGCTGGTGGTGGACGACAATTTCGAATTGCGCGGCCTGATCACCGTGAAGGACATCCAGAAATCCACCGAGCACCCGAATGCGTCGAAAGACAAGCAGGGCAAGCTGCTGGTGGGCGCGGCAGTTGGCGTGGGCGCGAAAGATGAAGAGCGGATCGAACTGCTGGTGGCGGCCGGCGTGGACGTGCTGGTGGTCGATACCGCGCACGGCCACTCGCAAGGCATCCTGGACCGCGTGAAGTGGATCAAGGAACGCTTCCCGCAGGTGGACGTCATTGGCGGCAATATCGCCACGGCAGCCGCGGCCAAGGCACTGGTGGAGTACGGCGCGGACGCGGTCAAGGTCGGTATCGGCCCCGGTTCGATCTGCACCACCCGCATCGTTGCCGGCGTGGGCGTGCCGCAGATCACCGCGATTTCCAACGTGGCGCAGGCACTCGAAGGCACCGGCGTGCCATGTATCGCCGACGGCGGCATCCGTTTCTCGGGCGACATCGCCAAGGCGCTGGCCGCCGGCGCGTCGACCGTCATGATGGGTTCCATGTTTGCCGGCACCGAAGAAGCGCCGGGCGAAGTGATCCTGTACCAGGGCCGTTCGTACAAGTCGTACCGTGGCATGGGCTCGCTGGGCGCCATGTCCGACGGCTCGGCCGACCGCTACTTCCAGGACGCGACCATGAAGGCCGACAAGTTCGTGCCGGAAGGGATCGAAGGCCGCGTGGCGTACAAGGGCTCCGTGCTGGCGATCCTGTTCCAGCTGGTAGGCGGCGTGCGCCAGTCCATGGGCTATTGCGGCTGCGCCACCATCGACGAATTGCGAGAAAAAGCCGAGTTCGTGGAAATCACCTCGGCCGGCATGCGCGAATCGCACGTGCACGACGTGCAAATCACCAAGGAAGCGCCGAACTACCGTTCGGAATAAGCTTCATCGACGCCGGCACCTGCGCAACGCGGTGCCGGCGTTGTTTCACCGGTTGGACTTTCACCGGTTGGACCGGCCGTACCAGACGTACCCATTTCCCTAGCATTTATCCACATCCATGCACTCTAAAATCCTCATCCTCGATTTCGGTTCCCAGGTCACCCAGCTGATCGCCCGCCGCGTGCGCGATTCCGGCGTGTTCTCCGAAGTTTATCCGTACGATATCGGCGACGACTTCGTGCGCAACTATGGCGCGTCCGGCGTGATCCTGTCGGGCAGCCACAGTTCGACCCTGGAAGGCGACGCGCCGCGCGCGCCGCAAGCCGTGTTCGAGCTGGGCGTGCCGGTGCTGGGCATTTGCTACGGCATGCAAACCATGGCTGCGCAGCTGGGCGGCAAGGTGGAAAACGGCTTGGTGCGTGAATTCGGCTACGCCGAAGTGCGCGCGCGCAACCATACGAAACTGCTGGACGGCATCAACGACTTCGTGACCGACGAAGGCCACGGCATGCTGAAGGTGTGGATGAGCCATGGCGACAAGGTGCTGGAAATGCCGCCAGGTTTCAAGCTGATGGGTAACACCGACAGCTGCCCGATCGCCGCCATGGCCGATGAAGAGCGCCGCTTCTATGGCGTGCAGTGGCACCCGGAAGTCACGCACACGGTGCAGGGCAAGGTCATGCTGCAGCGCTTCGTGCATGAAATCTGCGGCATCAAGGCCGACTGGAACATGCCGGACTATATCTCCGAGGCGGTTGAGAAGATCCGCGCCCAGGTCGGCACCGATGAAGTCATCCTGGGCCTGTCGGGCGGCGTGGATTCGTCCGTGGCCGCCGCGCTGATCCACCGCGCCATCGGCGACCAGCTGACGTGCGTGTTCGTCGACCACGGCCTGCTGCGCCTGAACGAAGGCAAGATGGTGATGGACATGT
>CBIHOX010000058.1:0-31652 GCA_966211685.1 uncultured Pseudoduganella sp. | reverse complement strand
CGCCTGCGCTCCGGCGAAGTGCGCCGCGTGCACATCGAGTGCCGCGCCACCATCGGCGAAGTCGGCAATGCTGAACACAGCCTGCGCAAGATCGGTAAAGCCGGTGCGATGCGCTGGCGCGGTGTTCGCCCGACCGTCCGCGGTGTGGTGATGAACCCGATCGACCACCCGCACGGTGGTGGTGAAGGTCGTACCGCAGCTGGTCGTCACCCAGTATCGCCATGGGGCCAGCACACCAAGGGCAAGAAGACCCGCTCGAACAAGCGTACGTCTTCGATGATCGTTTCGCGCCGCGGCAAGAAATAAGGATAAACCATGACTCGTTCATTGAAAAAAGGGCCGTTCTGCGACGCCCATCTGGTGAAGAAAGTCGAAGCCGCGCAAGCGTCGAAAGACAAAAAGCCAATCAAAACCTGGTCCCGTCGTTCGACCATCATGCCTGACTTCATCGGTCTGACCATTGCCGTGCACAACGGCAAGGTGCACGTGCCTGTGTACGTTTCCGAGAACATGGTTGGTCACAAGCTCGGCGAATTCGCGCTGACCCGTACCTTCAAGGGCCACGCTGCTGACAAAAAGGCTAAGAAATAATGGAAACCAAAGCAATCCTCAAAGGCGTGCGCCTGTCGGATCAAAAAGGCCGCCTGGTGGCCGACATGATCCGCGGCAAGAAGGTTGACGCTGCGCTGAACATCCTGCAGTTCAGCCCGAAAAAAGGCGCTGCGATCATCAAGAAAGTGCTGGAGTCGGCTATCGCCAACGCCGAGCACAATGATGGCGCGGATATCGACGAGCTGTTCGTGAAAACGATCTACGTCGAAAAGGGCCCGATCCTGAAGCGTTTCACCGCCCGTGCAAAAGGCCGCGGTGACCGCATCTCGAAACAATCCTGTCACGTGTACGTGACCGTCGGTAACTAAGGAGCCAAAAGATGGGTCAGAAAATTCATCCAACCGGTTTCCGTCTGGCAGTCACCCGTAACTGGGCCTCGCGCTGGTACGCTGGCAACGGCAATTTCGCTGCCATGCTGAACGAAGACCTGAAAGCTCGCGCTTTCCTGAAAAAGAAACTGAAGAACGCCTCTGTTGGCCGCATCGTGATCGAGCGCCCAGCCAAGAACGCGCGCTTCACCGTGTACTCGTCCCGTCCGGGCGTGGTGATCGGTAAAAAAGGCGAAGACATCGAAGTACTGAAGTCGTCGCTGTCGAAGATCATGGGCGTGCCTGTGCACGTGAACATCGAAGAAATCCGCAAGCCGGAAATCGATGCGCAACTGATCGCCGACTCGATCTCGCAACAGCTGGAAAAGCGCATCATGTTCCGCCGCGCGATGAAGCGCGCCATGCAGAACGCCATGCGCCTGGGCGCCCAAGGCATCAAGATCATGTCGTCGGGCCGTCTGAACGGCATCGAAATCGCCCGTACCGAATGGTACCGCGAAGGCCGTGTGCCTCTGCACACCCTGCGCGCCGATATCGATTACGGCACCAGCGAAGCTGAAACCACCTACGGCATCATCGGTGTCAAGGTGTGGGTATACAAAGGTGACCGCAACGCCGCTGGCGAAGCACCGGTGATCGATACCCCGGCTGACGAGAAGAAACCACGCGGCCCACGCCGTGACGACGGCAAACCAGGCCGTGGTCCACGTCCAGGCCCAGGCGCCAAGCCAGGCGCGCCAGCTGCCCGCCGCGCTGCCAAGCCGGCTGCTGCTGAGAAAGCAGGAGAATAAACCATGCTGCAACCTAGCCGCAGGAAGTACCGTAAAGAGCAGAAAGGCCGCAACACCGGCATTTCGCACACCACCGGCACCAATGTGTCGTTTGGTGAGTTCGGCCTGAAAGCCGTGGCGCGTGGCCGTATCACGGCTCGCCAGATCGAATCGGCACGTCGTGCCATGACCCGTCACATCAAACGTGGTGGCCGTATCTGGATCCGCGTGTTCCCGGACAAACCGATCTCGAACAAGCCTGCCGAAGTCCGTATGGGTAACGGTAAAGGTAATCCAGAGTACTACGTCGCTGAAATCCGTCCAGGCAAAGTCCTGTACGAAATGGACGGCGTCGCAGAAGAACTGGCACGCGAAGCGTTCCGCCTGGCTGCTGCCAAACTGCCGCTGGCTACCACCTTCGTGGTGCGCCAGGTAGGCCAATAATAGGAGTGAAATATGAAAGCATCTGAACTCCGCGGCAAAGACCAGGCAGCTCTGCAAAAAGAGCTGGCCGATCTGCTGAAGGCCCAGTTTGGCCTGCGTATGCAAGTCGCTACGCAACAACTGAGCAACACTTCGCAGCTCAAGAAGGTACGCCGCGATATCGCGCGTGTAAAAACGGTCATGAATCAGAAGGAAGCCAAATGAACCAGCCAGTGAAACAGTCGCTCAAGCGCACGCTGATCGGTAAAGTGGTCTCCGACAAGATGGACAAGACCGTTACCGTTCTGATCGAACGTCACGTGAAGCACCCTCTGTACGGCAAGATCATTGTGCGCTCGGCGAAATACCACGCACATGACGAGTCCAACCAGGTCAAGGCCGGTGATACGGTCGAGATCCAGGAAGGCCGTCCGATCTCCAAAACGAAGGCGTGGACGGTGACCCGTGTAGTGCAAGCTGCACAAATCGTTTAATTGAAATTGCCTCCCCGGCGCAAGCCTCGGGAGGCAGTTTTAATTAGTTCTTGCAGGCCCGCAGGTTTTATGTAATACTTGCGGGCTTCGTTCATGTATCGCCGCAAAGTGTCTCTCCGCAGACATGGATCGCGGTCAGTACTTGTATGAAGGTCAAGCACCCAAACAAAGGCATGCATTGCCGATGGCGGGACCAAGACTGACCGAGAGGTCCATATTGTGTGGATTCTTCGGCTTAAGTTGGGAAAGAGAATACTATGATTCAAACTGAAAGCCGGCTCGAAGTAGCCGACAACACCGGTGCGAAAGAAGTTTTGTGCATCAAGGTGTTGGGCGGTTCCAAGCGCCGTTATGCTGGCATTGGCGACGTGATCAAAGTCACCGTGAAGGTGGCTCAGCCACGTGGCCGTGTCAAAAAAGGTGAAATTTACAACGCCGTGGTTGTGCGTACCGCCAAAGGTGTGCGCCGCCAAGATGGTTCCCTGGTGAAGTTCGACGGCAACGCCGCTGTCCTGCTGAACAACAAGCTGGAGCCGATCGGTACCCGTATCTTCGGACCAGTAACGCGTGAACTGCGTACTGAGAAGTTCATGAAGATCGTGTCCCTGGCACCGGAAGTTCTGTAAGGAGTCAGCAATGGATAAGATTCGTAAAAACGACGAAGTCATCGTTTTGACCGGTAAAGACAAGGGCAAGCGCGGCACCGTGCTGCGTCGCGTAGACGCAGAGCACGTCGTGGTTGAAGGCGTCAACGTGGCCAAGAAGGCCGTGAAGCCGAACCCGATGACTGGCGTAACTGGCGGCATCGTTGACAAGACCATGCCTATTCACGTGTCCAACGTTGCTCTGTTCAACGCTGCGACCGGTAAGGCAGATCGCGTAGGCTTCAAGGATGTGGACGGCAAAAAAGTCCGCGTCTTCAAGTCGAACGGCGAAGTAGTGAAAGGGTAATAAGAAATGGCCCGTCTGCAAGCAGTTTATAAAGACAAGATCGTTGCCGAACTGACCGAAAAATTCGGTTACAAGTCGGTAATGGAAGTGCCTCGCCTGACCAAGATCACCCTGAACATGGGTGTGGGCGAAGCTATCGCTGACAAGAAAGTGCTGGAGCACGCCGTTGGCGACCTGACCAAGATCGCCGGCCAGAAGCCAGTGACCACCAAGGCCCGCAAGGCTATCGCAGGTTTCAAGATCCGCGAAGGCTACCCGATCGGTACCATGGTGACCCTGCGCGGCGCCCGCATGTATGAATTCCTGGACCGTTTCATCACCGTGGCCCTGCCGCGCGTGCGTGACTTCCGTGGCGTCAGCGGCAAATCGTTCGATGGTCGCGGCAACTACAACATCGGCGTCAAAGAGCAGATCATCTTCCCGGAAATCGATTACGACAAGATCGATGCGCTGCGTGGCATGAACATCTCGATCACCACGACCGCTAAGACCGACGAAGAAGCCAAAGCGCTGCTCGCCGCATTCAAATTCCCGTTCCGGAACTAAGAACATGGCAAAACTTGCACTGATTAACCGCGAACAGAAGCGTGCAGACCTGGTGGAGAAATTCGCCGCAAAGCGTGCCGCTCTGAAAGCAATCATCGACGACCAGTCGAAGACCGAAGAAGAGCGTTACGAAGCACGCCTGAAGCTGCAGGCCCTGCCGCGTAACTCGGCACCGTCGCGCCAGCGTAACCGCTGCGCCATGACCGGCCGTCCCCGTGGCACTTTCCGTAAATTCGGTCTGGCCCGTACCAAACTCCGCGAATTCGCCATGAAAGGCGAAATCCCGGGTATGACCAAAGCTAGCTGGTAATAGGAGAACAAGCAATGAGTATGAGCGATCCTATCGCCGATATGCTGACCCGCATTCGCAACGCCCAAGGCGTGCAAAAAACGACCGTGGCCATGCCATCGTCGAAAGTCAAAGTAGCGATTGCCAACGTCCTGAAGGACGAGGGTTACATTGAAGATTTCGCTGTCACCGTGGACGGTGGCAAGTCGGAACTGAAGATCGGTTTGAAATATTATGTAGGCCGTCCTGTAATCGAGCGCCTGGAGCGCGTGTCCCGTCCGGGCCTGCGCGTCTACAAAGGCAAGGGCGAAATCCCGACCGTGATGAACGGCCTGGGCGTTGCCATCGTCTCGACCCCGCAAGGCGTCATGACCGACCGCAAAGCACGCGCCAATGGCGTGGGCGGCGAAGTCATCTGCTACGTCGCGTAAGGAGCAATAATGTCTCGTGTAGCTAAAATGCCTATCGCTGTGCCAGCTGGCGCTGAAGTCGCCATCTCCGCACAAGCGATCACCGTAAAAGGCCCGCTGGGCGTACTGACCCAGTCCCTGAACGGCCTGGTGAAAGTAGAAAACAACGCTGGCACCCTGACCTTCGACGTAGTGAACGATTCCCGCGAATCGAACGCCATGTCCGGCACGCTGCGCGCGCTGGTCAACAACATGGTTACCGGCGTGACCAAGGGCTTCGAGAAGAAGCTGTCCCTGGTTGGCGTGGGCTACAAAGCCCAGGCTCAAGGCGACAAGCTGAATCTGTCCCTGGGCTTCTCCCACCCTGTCGTGCACGACATGCCAGCCGGCGTAACGTGCGCAACCCCAACCCCGACGGAAATCGTTATCAAAGGTATCGATCGTCAAAAGGTTGGCCAGGTGGCTGCCGAAGTTCGCGCTTACCGCTCCCCTGAGCCATATAAAGGCAAGGGTGTCCGCTATGTGGACGAAGTGGTTAAGATCAAAGAAACCAAGAAGAAGTAATTAGGGGCTGACGATGGACAAAAAAGAATCTCGTCTGCGCCGCGGACGTCAAACCCGGATCAAGATCGCGCAATTGGGCGTGAACCGCCTGTCGGTACACCGCACCAACCTGCACATTTACGCGAACCTGATCTCCCCGGAAGCCAAAGTACTGGTTTCGGCCTCGACCGTGGAAGCGGAAGTGCGCGCCGAGCTGGCTGGCAAATCGGGCAAGGGTGGCAATGCCGCTGCCGCCGCTCTGGTCGGCAAGCGCGTAGCAGAAAAAGCACTGAAAGCCGGAATCACCGAAGTAGCGTTCGACCGCTCCGGTTTCCGTTACCACGGCCGTGTCAAAGCGCTGGCAGAAGCTGCCCGCGAAGCCGGTCTGAAGTTCTAAGGGTACGATCATGGCAAAAATGCAAGCAAAGATGGCAAGCGACAAGCCGGATGACGGCATGCGCGAAAAAATGATCGCGATCAACCGCGTGACCAAAGTGGTCAAGGGTGGTCGCATCATGGGCTTCGCAGCACTGACCGTGGTCGGCGACGGCGATGGCCGCATCGGCATGGGCAAGGGCAAATCGAAAGAAGTGCCAGTGGGCGTGCAGAAGGCAATGGAAGAAGCCCGCCGCAACCTGATCAAGGTGCCTCTGAAGAACGGCACGCTGCAGCACACCGTCACCGGCCGCCACGGCGCGTCGAAAGTGATGATGAGCCCAGCCAAGCCAGGTACCGGCGTCATCGCTGGTGGCGCAATGCGCGCTATCTTCGAAGTGATGGGCGTGACGGACGTGGTGGCCAAATCCACCGGTTCGAACAACCCGTACAACCTGGTGCGCGCCACCCTGGACGGCCTGTCGAAAATGAGCACTCCAGCTGACATCGCTGCCAAGCGCGGCAAGTCGGTTGAAGAGATCCTGGGTTAAGGGGAACTTCATGAGCACTATCAAAGTCAAACTGGTGAAGGGCCTGATCGGCACCCGCCAAGACCACCGCGCCACCGTGCGTGGCCTGGGCCTGCGCCGCGTGAACTCGGTGCGCGAACTGCAGGATACGCCTGCTGTGCGCGGCATGATCACCAAGGTCGCTTACCTCGTTAAAGTCGTATCGTAAGCTTCGCTTGCGATCTGGAGAACACAATGGAATTGAATACCATTCAACCAGCAGACGGCGCGAAGCACGCTAAGCGTCGCGTTGGCCGCGGTATCGGCTCCGGCCTGGGTAAAACCGCTGGCCGTGGTCACAAAGGTCAGAAATCGCGTTCGGGCGGCTTCCACAAAGTCGGCTTCGAAGGCGGTCAGATGCCTCTGCAGCGTCGTCTGCCCAAGCGCGGTTTCAAGTCGCTGAACGCCACCTTCAAAGCTGAAGTGCGTTTGTCGGAATTGAACGCCCTGGCTGTTGGCGAAATCGACATCCTGGTACTGAAGCAAGCCGGCGTGCTGAACGTCCTGGCGCGCGACGTGCGTGTGATCGCTTCGGGCGAGATCACCAAGGCAGTTACCGTCAAGGGTCTGAAAGTCACCGCTGGCGCGAAAGCTGCCATCGAAGCGGCTGGCGGCTCGGTAGCCTAATTGGTTACCGGCTAGATCGGAGCGACAATGGCGACTAACCCACAACTTGCCAAGAGTGCAGCTGCAGGCTTCCCATGGGGCCGCCTGTGGTTCCTGCTTGGCGCATTGGTGGTGTATCGTATCGGCGCTCACGTTCCTGTGCCGGGTGTAGACCCGGCACAACTGGCCTCGCTGTTCAAGTCGCAGGAAGGCGGCATCCTGGGCATGTTCAACATGTTCAGCGGTGGCGCCCTTTCGCGCTTCACGGTGTTTGCGCTGGGTATCACGCCATACATCTCGGCCTCGATCATCATGCAATTGCTGTCGATCGTGTCGCCACAGATGGAAGCGTTGAAAAAGGAAGGTGAAGCCGGCCGGCGCAAGATTACCCAGTACACGCGTTATGCAACCGTGGGTCTGGCTCTGTTCCAGGCGCTGGGCATTGCAGTTGCGCTGGAATCGCAACCCGGACTGGTGCTGGATCCAGGCCTGGGCTTCCGCTTCGTGACGGTCGTGACGCTGTTGACCGGCACTATGTTCCTGATGTGGTTGGGTGAGCAGATTACCGAGCGCGGCTTGGGTAACGGCATCTCGATCATCATCTTCGCCGGTATTGCAGCAGGTCTGCCGGGCGCACTGGGCGGTTTGCTGACCCAGGTGGCGAACGACACGATCGGCGCGTTCTCGGCCCTGATCATCATTTTGCTGGTGGCTGCCGTCACCTACATCGTGGTGTTCGTGGAACGTGGTCAGCGCAAGATCCTGGTCAACTACGCCAAGCGCCAGGTCGGTAACAAGATCTATGGCGGCCAGACCAGCCACTTGCCGTTGAAACTGAACATGGCCGGCGTGATCCCGCCGATCTTCGCATCGTCGATTATCTTGTTCCCGGCTACCATCGTGGACTGGTTCTCGAAGGGCGCTGACAATGCCAATCCTGTCGTACGGTTCCTCAAGGACCTGTCGGCATCGATGGCACCAGGCGAGCCTATTCATGCATTGCTGTATGCCGTGGCGATCGTGTTCTTCTGCTTCTTCTACACCGCTCTGGTGTTTAACAGCAAGGAAACTGCGGACAACTTGAAGAAGAGCGGGGCCTTTGTGCCAGGGATTCGTCCCGGTGAGCAGACTGCCCGTTACATCGACAAGATCCTCATGCGATTGACCCTGGCGGGCGCTGTCTACATCACCCTCGTGTGCTTGTTGCCGGAATTCATGAATTCCTATTGGAAAGTGCCGTTCTACTTTGGTGGCACGTCTCTGCTGATTGTCGTAGTGGTTACCATGGACTTCATGGCCCAGGTACAGAACTACGTAATGTCGCAGCAATATGAATCGCTGCTGCGCAAGGCTAACTTCAAGGGCGGAATTCCGACGCGATAAGCGCGGCAAAGGTAACGAATGGCAAAAGACGACGTCATCCAAATGCAAGGCGAGATTCTGGAGAATCTGCCCAATGCAACATTTCGAGTAAAGCTGGAAAACGGCCACGTGGTACTTGGACACATTTCGGGTAAAATGCGGATGAACTATATCCGCATCCTTCCTGGCGACAAGGTAACGGTTGAACTGACACCGTACGACCTGAGCCGCGCCCGCATTGTGTTCCGGACCAAGTAAATCAAACAAACGTACTAGAAAAGAGTGCAAAAATGAAAGTTAACGCTTCAGTTAAGCGCATTTGCCGCAACTGCAAAGTCATCAAGCGCAAAGGTGTGGTCCGCGTAATCTGCGTAGAACCGCGCCATAAGCAGCGTCAAGGTTAATAACCGTTATTTATTCGAGGAATAACGAATGGCACGTATTGCAGGGGTTAACATCCCAAATCACCAACACACCGTTATCGGCCTGACCGCCATCTACGGTATCGGCCGTCCACGCTCGCAGTACATCTGCCAGCAGACCGGTATTGCCACCAACAAGAAGGTCAAGGACCTGGACGACAGCGAGCTGGAAAAGCTGCGTGATGAAGTGGCGAAGTTCGTAGTAGAAGGCGACCTGCGCCGCGAACTGTCGATGAACATCAAGCGTCTGATGGACCTGGGCTGCTACCGCGGTCTGCGTCACCGTAAGGGCCTGCCGGTCCGCGGTCAGCGCACCCGCACCAATGCACGTACCCGCAAGGGCCCGCGCAAAGCCGCTCAATCGCTGAAGAAATAATCTAGGAAACCACCATGGCTAAGCAACAAAGCTCCGCAGCAGCAGCTCGCGTGCGCAAGAAAGTCAAAAAGAACGTCGCTGAAGGCATCGCTCACGTTCACGCTTCCTTCAACAACACCATCATCACCATCACCGACCGCCAGGGCAACGCTCTGTCGTGGGCGACCTCCGGTGGTGCCGGCTTCAAGGGTTCGCGTAAATCGACCCCGTTCGCAGCGCAGGTTGCTGCTGAAGCCGCTGGTAAAGTTGCACAGGAATGCGGCGTGAAGAACCTGGAAGTTCGCATCAAGGGCCCAGGCCCTGGCCGCGAATCGGCTGTTCGCGCACTGAACTCGCTGGGCATCAAGATCACCGAGATCCAGGACGTGACGCCAGTGCCGCACAACGGCTGCCGTCCTCCAAAGCGTCGTCGTATCTAAGCGCTTGATCGATATGTGGGTGCCCGGCCTGACGGCCAGGCAGCCAACTATCTGAATAACTGCTGGACTAGTTGGTCGGAAACGACTATACTGTCCGGCTGTTTTCGTCTGTGGGCAATGCTCCCGCAGGCTTCAGCCACCGTTCAGTTGCAAGAAGACTGGACTAGCGCCTAACCGCATACCGATGCGGCTGGGGCGTCATTTAACAATCAAAGGAAATTACTGTGGCACGTTATATCGGACCAAAAGCAAAGCTGTCCCGCCGTGAAGGCACCGACCTGTTCCTGAAGAGCGCACGCCGCTCGCTGGATTCCAAGTGCAAACTGGACGTCAAGCCAGGCCAGCACGGTGTGAAATCGGGCGCCCGTACCTCGGACTACGGCAACCAGCTGCGCGAAAAGCAAAAAGTCAAGCGTATCTACGGCGTTCTGGAACGTCAGTTCCGCCGCTACTTCGCTGAAGCGGACCGCCGCAAAGGCAACACCGGCGAAACCCTGCTGCAACTGCTGGAAACCCGCCTGGACAACGTGGCATACCGCATGGGCTTCGGCTCGACCCGCGCTGAAGCGCGTCAGCTGGTATCGCACAAGGCCTTCACCATCAACGGCAACGTCGTGAACATCCCTTCGTACGTTGTGAAGACCGGCGACGTGATCGCCGTGCGTGAAAAAGCCAAGAAGCAGACCCGTATCCTGGAAGCCCTGTCGCTGGCTGAGCAAGTTGGCATGCCATCGTGGGTGTCGGTTGATGCGAAGAAAATGGAAGGCACCTTCCGTTCGCTGCCAGAGCGTAACGAAATCGCTCAAGACGTCAACGAATCGCTGATCGTCGAACTGTACTCGCGTTAATTTGTAAGGCGGAGCCCGCTCCGCCTTGCGTGCAGTACCGTAGTACCCGGGGCGGATCATTCGATCCGCCTTCACCATTTTTAATGCCATCAGCCTTATCGGTGTAACGAGCCGAGGGTAATGAAAAGGACATTTACACATGCAAAACAGTTTGTTGAAACCACGTATCATCGATGTAGAAACCCTGGGTGCCGGCCACGCAAAAGTCGTGATGGAACCGTTCGAACGTGGCTACGGTCACACCCTGGGCAACGCGCTGCGCCGCGTGCTGCTGTCGTCGATGATCGGCTACGCTCCGACCGAAGTGACCATCGCTGGTGTCGTGCACGAATACTCGTCGCTGGACGGCGTGCAAGAAGACGTGGTTGACCTGCTGCTGAACCTGAAAGGTGTCGTGTTCAAGGTGCACAACCGTGACGCCGTGACCCTGACCCTGAAGAAAGAAGGCGAAGGCGCCGTGCTGGCGTCGGACATCGACTTGCCGCACGATGTGGAACTGATCAACCCGGATCACGTGATTGCCCACCTGACCGCTGGTGGCAAGCTGGACATGCAGATCAAGGTGGAAAAAGGCCGCGGCTATGTGCCGGGCAACGTCCGCCGCCTGTCGGAAGACACCAACAAGACCATCGGCCGCATCATCCTGGATGCGTCGTTCTCGCCAGTGCGCCGCGTTTCGTACGCCGTCGAATCGGCCCGTGTGGAACAGCGTACCGACCTGGACAAGCTGATCATCAACATTGAAACCAATGGCGTGATCACGCCGGAAGAAGCGATCCGCCAGTCGGCCCGCGTGCTGGTGGACCAGCTGAACGTGTTCGCCGCCCTGGAAGGCACGGAAGCCGCCGCCGAAGCACCGTCGCGTGCACCGCTGGTCGATCCGATCCTGCTGCGTCCGGTGGACGACCTGGAGCTGACCGTCCGTTCGGCAAACTGCCTGAAGGCCGAGAACATCTACTACATCGGCGACCTGATCCAGCGTTCGGAAAACGAACTGCTGAAGACCCCGAACCTGGGCCGCAAGTCGCTGAACGAGATCAAGGAAGTGCTGGCTTCCCGCGGCCTGACCCTGGGCATGAAGCTGGAAAACTGGCCGCCTGCCGGTCTGGAGAAGTAATCTTTTTGCAGCGCCCCGCCCGGGGCATGTCGTCCCGGGCGTTTTACTTATAACCGGTCCGCGCCCTCGCGCAAGCGTTGGCGATCGAAGAACTCGGATTTAAACACTCTCGAAAGGAAATACCATGCGTCACCGTCACGGCCTCCGTAAACTGAACCGTACTTCGTCCCACCGTCTGGCAATGCTGCGCAACATGACTGTTTCGCTGCTGCGCCACGAAGCCATCAAAACCACGCTGCCAAAAGCTAAAGAACTGCGCCGCGTAGTTGAGCCGATCCTGACCCTGGGCAAGAACGATACGCTGGCCAACAAGCGTCTGGCATTCTCCCGTCTGCGCGACCGCGAAATCGTTGTAAAACTGTTCTCGGAACTGGGCCCACGTTACGCTAACCGCAACGGCGGCTACCTGCGTATCCTGAAAATGGGTTTCCGCGTTGGCGACAATGCTCCTATGGCTTTCGTTGAACTGCTGGACCGTCCAGAGATCACCGAAGCTGTTGAAGTGACCGGCGAAGAGTAATCTTCGTTGTCTTCACGAGAAAGCCGGGCTTGCCCGGCTTTTTTTATTGGTGCGCCCGGCAGGGCGCACCTACTTGGAGGTGAAAGTGCTCTCGTTGGTGCCTGGCCCCTTTCGTACTATCGTTCGCCAGGCAGCCCATAAGCTTGCACTATTAATCGACATTTCGGGGCCAGGCACCGATGCCGTTTGCGTTCTTGGTTCTTTGGTGCCTGGCCCCTTTCGCACTATCGTTCGCCCAACATCCGATAGGCTCACGTTATTAGTCGACATTTCAGGGCCAGGCACCAATGTGGGTTGCGGAAATTATTTGGGGCCGCGTGGGGCGCCCCTGAATTCGGAGCCGGCGCTCCATTGTGGCCACGTTTTGCCCTGCGCAATGTCATAGCCGACCTGGAACAGCAGCTGGATATCCTGCACGCCGCCGCTGAAATCCCAGTCGTCGCGCACGTCGTCCGAGACCTTGTGGTAATCGTGGGCGACATAGTTGTCCACCACCTGGCGCGCATAGTCGGCCGGCTTGCCGATGTAGTTGCTGCGCGCCTTGGTGTACAGCACCGGCACGCCGACGCGGGCGAATTCCAGCTGGTCGGCGCGGTAGAAGCTGCCGAGCTCGGGTCGCGAATCCGGTTCCATCCTGCGTCCCTGCAAGGCCGCGTATTTCGCCAGCACCGCGTCGATGGTGGAATGGCCCGACGTCACGTTTTCAATTTGCGCAGTCTTGCCCCATGCATTGATGCCGTCGATATTGATGTTGGCCAGCGTCTTGCTCAGCGGGTACAGCGGGTTTTTCGCGTAATACTTCGCCCCCAGCAAGCCCCGTTCTTCCGCCGTGGTGGCGACAAACAGGATCGAGCGCTTGGGCGCCTTCGGCAGCGCCTTGTACGCCTTGGCCAGCTCCAGCAGCGCGCTGGTGCCGGAAGCGTTGTCGAGCGCGCCGTGGTAGATCTGGCGCGAGCGCGGGCCCGGCAGTTTTTCATCGATGCCGAAATGGTCCCAGTGCGCCGTGTACACGATGTATTCGTTCTTCAGGCGCGGGTCGGACCCTTCGATTTTTGCCACCACGTTATGCGATTGCACCTGGCGCGCCTGGTTCTCGACCTGGAACGATGCCGTGCCCTGCAGCGCCACCGGCTTGAAATCCTTGCGCAGCGCCGCCTGCTTCAGCGTATCGAAATCGTGGCCGGCAGCGGCCAGCATTTCTTTCGCACGGTCCAGGTGGATCCAGCCCGGCACCGTCGGCGCGTCCGGGTCGGGCCCGTCCCGCAACAGGCTGAAGTTTTCACTGGTGCCGCCGGTCTTCACCACTTCATACGGATACGCGGCCGGTTTGGTTTCATGGATGATGATGGCCGCCGCAGCGCCCAGTTTGGCCGCGATTTCATACTTGTACGTCCAGCGCCCGTAATACGTCATGGCTGTGCCCTTGAACATGGCCTTGTCCAGTTGCGCCGGGTCGGCCGGATCGGGCACCGCCGGGTCATTGATCAACATTAAAAGCGTCTTGCCGCGCACATCGGCGCCCTTGTAGTCATCCCAGCCATATTCCGGCGCCTGCACGCCGTAGCCGACAAACACGATGTCCGATGCCGGTATCGACACCTGGGTCTGCACGGCGGTCGAGTGCGCGACGTAATCGTCCGGGAAACGCAGCGGCACGGTCTTGCCGCCGATCGTGTAGCTGAACACCGGCGTTGGCGTCATGCCGCGCATCGGCACTTTTTGCACATACGTGCCGTCCGGGTTGCCCGGCTTCAAACCGAGCTGGCGGAATTGCTGTTCGAGGTAGGCAATGGTCTTGCGCTCGCCTTCGGAACCGGGCGCGCGGCCTTCGAAGGCGTCGGAGGCCAGCACCTTGATATTGGTCAGCAAGCCTTGTTCGGATATTGCCTTCAGCGCGGCAGCGGGCGCCTGGGCGCCGGCCTGGCTTGCCGCCAGCGCCAGCAGTGGGAGGAGGGTGAGACGTTTGGCTGCCATGTAATCCCCTTGTCGGTAAGCCGTACGCGACGTTGGTATACCGCGCGCTGGCTGCGGTCATATTAAACAACTTCCAAGCAAGCTTATAAGTTTCGCATATTTCATCGCCGCGCAAGACCGGTGTACCATTACCTGTTGCAAAGTCACCTGAAAGCAGTCATGTTCCACATCTTCATCCGCCTGCTGGCTGCGTTGTGCATGCTGGCGTCCGGCCTGGCCCGCGCCGACGACGAATTCCTCGATCCCGCCGTGGCCTTCAAGTTTTCCGCCCGCATGGTGGACGGCAAGACCGCCGCCGTCACCTTCGATATCGCCGACGGGTATTACATGTACCGCGAGCGCTTTGCCTTCAAGGCTGCGGGCGCCACCCTGGGCGCGGCCGAGATCCCGCCAGGCAAGGTCAAATTCGACGAAACCTTCAATAAGGAAGTGGAAACTTACCGCCACCAGGTCACCATCCGCGTGCCGGTCGATGGCGCCGGCCCGTTTACGCTGACCGTGACAGGGCAGGGCTGTTCCGACAAGGGCTTGTGCTATTCGCCGCAGGATTCGACCGCCCGGCTGGTCGCGGCCGGCGGCACGGCGGCAGCCACGCCGGCAGACACCAACGCCGGGACGCAAGCCGCGGCGCCGGCAGCCCAGGAAAGCGACCTGGGCCGGATTGAATCGGCACTGAAAGGAGGGCGCCTGCTGGTGATCCTGCCCCTGTTCGCGCTGCTGGGCCTGGGCCTGTCGTTCACGCCGTGCGTGTTGCCGATGGTGCCCATCCTTTCCTCCATCGTGGTCGGCGACGGCGCCCGCGCCAGCCGCTCGCGCGGGCTGCTGCTGTCGTTGGCGTATTCGCTGGGCATGGCGATCGTGTACACGGCGCTGGGCGTGGCGGCCGGGCTGGCCGGCGAGGGATTGGCTGCGGCGCTGCAAAATCCCTGGGTGCTGGGCGCCTTTGGCGTGCTGATGGTGCTGCTGGCCCTGTCGATGTTTGGCTTGTATGAATTGCAGGTGCCGGCCGCGCTGCAAAGCCGCCTGAGCGCGGCGTCGAACCGCCAGTCCGGCGGCCGCCTGGCCGGCGTGTTCATCATGGGCGCGATTTCCGCGCTGATCGTCGGCCCTTGCGTGGCCGCGCCGCTGGCCGGCGCGCTGGTCTACATCAGCCAGACACGCGACGTCGTCATTGGCGGCGGCGCGCTGTTTGCCATGGCGGTCGGCATGAGCGTGCCGCTGTTGCTGGTAGGCGTCTCGGCCGGCGCGCTGTTGCCGCGCGCCGGCATGTGGATGGAACACGTGAAGCGCTTCTTTGGCGTGCTGTTGCTGGGCGTCGCGCTGTGGCTGGTGTCGCCAGTCTTGCCGGCCGTGGTGACGATGGCAGGATTTGCCTTCCTGGGCCTGTTGTACGGCATGTACCTGCTTGCCCGCTCCGGCCGCGCGGGCAAGCTGGCTTCGCTGCTGTTCCTGGCGCTGGGCGCGGTGCAGCTGGTGGGCCTGGCCACGGGCGGGCGCGACGTGCTGGCGCCGCTGGCGCACCTGGGCAAGGGCGGCGCGGCCCATGGCTTGCAATTCACCCGCATCAAGACCGTGGCGCAGCTCGATGCGGCGCTGGCCGCCACCGGCGGCAAGACCGCCTTGCTGGATTTTTACGCGGACTGGTGCGTGTCGTGCAAGGAAATGGAAAAGTTGACGTTCGTGAAACCGGAAGTGCAGGCGCGCCTGGCCAATACCGTGTTGCTGCAGGTGGACGTCACGGCCAACGATGCCGACGACAAGGCCATGCTCAAGCGCTTCAAGCTGTTCGGCCCGCCGGGCATCATCCTGTTCGACCCGCAGGGCCGGGAAATCCCGGATTCCCGCGTGGTCGGCTTCCAGGACGCGCAGAAATTCCTGCAGTCGCTGGACAAGTTGAAGTGATCGCAGGTTTCAGCCGCGGCCGGCGTCGCGCCGCGGCGCATGCGCCCGCGTGGCTCGGGGCTGCAAGAAGGCAGCAGGTCTGCAGCGGGGCCGCGAGGCGGCAGGGACGGCCCCCGGCCACGCGCCTGCGGTCACGCCAGGCCCGGTCTCCGGCCCCGTAGCCGTCTCCTGGCCCAGCCCGTAGCCGCCTCCCTGGCCCCTTACATGCCGCCGTGATGGCGCATCATCATGCGGTGGCCCATGTGGCCGGCCATGTGGTGGTGCATCTTCGCGGCTTCAGCATCGAAAGTCTTTTGCTGTTCCGGCGTCAGCTGGGCATAAAACACCTTGGTGGCCGCCGCGCGGGTTTCCATTTTTGCCAGGTGCTCCTTGGCCATCGACAGGTGCTGGTCCAGGCGTTCCGGCGTCGTCATCGAGGCTGCCGCCGCGTGGCTGGCCGGCATGGCGGGCCAGGTTGGCGTGACGGCGGCAATGAAGGTCTTCCATGCGGGTTCCTGTGCCGCGGTCAGCTTCAGCTTGTCATGCAGCGCGGCCTGGTGCTTGGCCACCATCTCGGCAAATTTGGCCTTGTGTTCTTCCATCTTCGCCGTGCGCTCTTCCTGGCTCAGCGCGTGGCCATGGCGGCCCGGCGCGACCGGGTCGGCGGCATACGTGCTGCCCAGTGCGCCCAGGCCCAGCAGGGCTGCCAAAACGGTCCGTGCAATCGTGGTTTTCATGATCTGTCCTTTCAGTGGGGTGCAGTTCAAAGGTGCTGCACATGGAACCATCTTGGCACCGGGCTGTTTCCCGACCGTGTCCCCTGTGGGCGCATTTGTATCAAACTGTATCATCATTGCCGGCAGGTATTTTTCGATACTTTCTCCATATACAAGACGATACAATCGGTCATTGGCCATCGCTCCCTGAACTAAGGATAATTGAGGCATGGAACCGATTTCTACCATTTTGATAGTCGATGACGACCGCGATATCCGCACCCTGTTGGCGGATTACCTGGAAAGCAACGGCTACCGCACCCAGTGTGCAGCCGACGGCGCCGGCATGTGGCGCCAGCTGGAGGATGCCCGGCCCGACCTGATCGTGCTGGACCTGAACATGCCGGGTGAAGACGGCCTGACCCTGTGCCGCAAGCTGCGCGCCACGTCGTCCTTGCCGGTGATTATGCTGACGGCCCGCAGCGAGCCGCTGGACCGCATCCTCGGCCTGGAAATGGGCGCCGACGATTACCTGCCGAAGCCGTTCGAGCCGCGCGAATTGCTGGCGCGCATCCGCAGCGTGCTGCGCCGCAGCCATGCCATGCCGTCGAATGGCGGAGCCGACAAGGTGCAGAAAATGCGCTTCTCGAACTGGACGCTGGACTTGACGGCGCGCCACCTGGTCAATCCCGACGGCATCGTCATCATGCTGTCCGGCGCGGAATTCCGCCTGCTGAAAGTCTTCCTGGAACACCCCAACCGCGTGCTGAACCGCGACCAGCTGCTGAACCTGACGCAGGGCCGCGATGCCGACCCGTTCGACCGCTCGATCGACATCCAGATCAGCCGCCTGCGCCAGAAGCTCGGCGAAGATGCGCGCGTGCCGCAAATCATCAAGACCGTGCGCAATGGCGGCTACGTGCTGGCCGGCGCGGTGTCGGTGGAGCCGGCGTGAAATCGTTCTGGATGTCGATGACGGGCAGGGTGTTCGCTGTCCTGATGCTGGGCATCGTGGCGTCGGCGTCGTTGACCCAGTACCTCGCCGTGATGGAGCGCCAGCGCACCGTGGAGCGCTACCGCGACGCCTATGCGCTGGACCGCGCCGAGGAATTGATCGCCATTGCCGCCGTGGTCAAGCCGGAAGCGCGCGACATGTACCAGAAGATCGCCGCCAAGGGCGCCATCAAGCTCGAGCCGGTCGAGGCGCCGCTGGCCGGCGGTTCCGCGCAAACGGATTTTTCGCGCCAGCTGGCCGCGCGCCTAGGCGGCGCGTACAAGGTCATGCCGGTGGCGCAGCGCCCGCCCGCCTGCGACGAGCCGCGCCAGATCAATTCCATCTTCGGCCCGGCGCAATGGCGCGGCACCTGCGAAGCCATGGACGTGGCCATGCACGACGGCTCGGTCATGCGCCTGACCGTGCTGCCGCCGAAACCGCCGCCGCCGACCGGGCAGAATGAGTTCGCCACCTTCGTCCCTTTCGCGTTTTCCATCATCGCGCTGGCGTTCCTGGTGACGCGCATGACGGTGCGCCCCCTCAAGCAGCTGGCCAAGGCCGCGCGCGACCTGGGCGACGACATCAACCGTCCGCCGCTGGCGCTGGGCGGCGCGGCGGAAATCCGCCAAGCCGCCGCCGCCTTCAACGCCATGCAGGCGCGCATCCGCCAGCACATCTTCCAGCGCACGCAAATGCTGGCCGCCATCACGCATGACTTGCAGACGCCGCTCACGCGCATGCGCCTGCGCCTGGAAAAAGTGCCCGATGCGGACTTGCAGCACAAGCTGCTGGGCGACCTGTCGGCCACGCAGCAAATGGTCAAGGAAGGCCTGGAACTGGCGCGCAGCATGGACAGCACGGAAACCATGCAGGCGCTGGACCTCGATTCGCTGCTCGACAGCGTCTGCTCGGACGCGGCCGACGCCGGCCAGGAAGTCACGCTCAAGGGCCGCGCCGCGATGGCGCTGATGGGCCGTCCGCTGGCGCTGCGCCGCTGCCTCGTGAACCTGATCGACAACGCCGTCAAGTATGGCCTGAACGCCAGCGTGACGGTGGAGCGCATGGTGGGCGCGGCGCGCATCCGCATCCGCGACAGCGGCCCGGGCATCGCGCCGGACCAGCTGGCGCAAGTGTTTGAACCGTTTTACCGCATCGAGGGTTCGCGTTCGCGCGAGTCGGGCGGCACGGGACTGGGGCTGACCATTGCCCGCAATATCGCCGAACAGCATGGCGCCAGCCTGGCGCTGGCCAACCATCCCGATGGCGGACTGGAAGCCACGCTGGTGGTCCCTGAATACTACGCAGGCAATTAACAAGCAACCCAAATGAAGAAATCCACATTGGCCACCCTGGTGGGCGTGGCGGCCGCGATCGGCGCCGGCGCCTGGTTTTACACCCATTCCGCGCCGCAGGCCGCTTCGGGCGCGCAGGCGCCGGGAGCGGGACAGGCGCAGGGCCAGGGGCAGGGCAAAGGCGGCGGCGGCCAGCAGGGCCCTACCACCGTCAACGTGGTGACGCCGCAGCGCCAGGACGTGGCCGTCATGCTGCAGGCCAATGGCACGGTGTCGCCGCTGTCCACGGTCGACCTGCATCCGCAAACCACCAGCACCATCACCAAGGTGCACATCCGGGAAGGCGATTTCGTCAAACAGGGCCAGCTGATGTTTTCACTGGACAGCCGCACCGACCAGGCCAACGTGGAAAAAGCGCTGGCGCAGGTGCAGCGCGACCGCGCCAGCCTGATGGACCTGGAGCGCCAGTACAAGCGCAGCCAGGAATTGCTGGCGCAAAACTTCATCGCGCAGGGCGCCGTCGATACCTTGCGCAGCCAGGTGGAAGCGGCCAGGGCGCTGCTGGCGGCCGACCAGGCCGCCGCGCAGGCGGCCCAGGTGGGCGCCGGCTACAACACCATCCGCGCGCCGATGTCGGGCCGCGTCGGCGCCATCAACGTGTATCCGGGCAGCCTGGTGCAGATGGCCACGTCACTGACCACCGTCACGCAGCTGAACCCGATCAACGTGGCGTTCACGCTGCCGGAAAGCGCGCTGGCGTCGCTGCTGGCGGCCCGGCAGGCCGGCAAGGTGCCGGTGCAGGTGACGTCCGGCGGCCAGGAATTCCAGGGCCACCTGAGCTTCATCGACAACGCGGTCGACGCCCAGTCGGGCGTCATCAAGGTCAAGGCCGAATTCGACAACAGCGCCACGCGCCTGTGGCCGGGCCAGTACGTCAATGCGAAACTCACCGTGCAAACGCTGAAGAATGCGCTGGTGGTGCCGCAAAACGCCATCATCACCAATACCCGCGGCACGTTCGTCTACACCGTGGCGGAAGACCAGACCGCGAAAGTCGCCAACGTCGTGCGCGTGCACGCGTTTGGCCCGTATGCCGCCGTGACCGGGCTGGCCGGCGATGAAAAAGTCATCGTCGAAGGCAAGCAGAACCTGCGTCCCGGCGCCAGGGTGAAAATCGCGGAAGCCTCCGCCGAGGGCGGCAAGGGCCGTGGCCAGGGCGAAGGGCAGGGCCAGGGCCGCAGGAAAAAGGATGGCGCGGCATGAACCTGTCCGAACTGTGCATACGCCGCCCGGTGATGGTGGTATTGCTGTCGCTGAGCCTGATCCTGGCCGGCGTGCTGGCGTATTCCCGCATTCCCGTCGCCGCGCTGCCCAGCTATAACACGCCGGTCATCAACGTCAGCGCGGACTTGCCGGGCGCCAGCCCGGAAACCATGGCGTCGTCGGTGGCGCTGCCGCTGGAAAAACAGTTTTCCACGATAGCCGGCGTGGCCCTGATCACGTCCACCAGCACCTTGGGCAACACGTCGCTGACCCTGGAATTCGATCCATCGATCAACGTCAACGAAGCCGCGGTCGACGTGCAGGCCGCGCTGCTGCGCGCCCAGCGTTCGCTGCCGCAGGAAATGACGGACATCCCGTCGTACCGCAAGGTCAATCCGGCCGATGCGCCGGTCATGTTCCTGGCCATGACGTCGCCGTCGCTGTCGCTGTCGGAATTGAACGATTACGCGGAAAACCTGATCGCGCCCAGCCTGTCCACCCTGCCCGGCGTGGCGCAGGTGACGGTCAATGGCCAGAAGCGCTTCGCCGTGCGCATCCGCGCCAAGGCCGACCTGCTCAACGCGCGCAACATGACGCTCGATGAACTGGCCGCCGCCATCAAGTCGGCCAACGCCAACACGCCGCTCGGCATCCTCGACGGCCCGTCCCAGACCCTGACCATCCAGGGCAACGCGCAATTGATGAAGGCCGCCGAATTCGCGGAATTGATCGTGGCCACCCGCAATGGCCAGCCGGTGCGTCTGAAGGAAGTGGCGTCGGTCGAGGATTCGTACCAGTCGATCAAGGCGGCCGGCAGCTACAACGGCGAGCGCTCGATCGTGCTGCAGGTGCAGCGCCAGCCGGACGCCAATACCGTGCAGGTGGTCGACGGCGTGCGCGGCCTGCTGCCGCGCTTCCAGGCGCAATTGCCGCAATCGGTCAGCATTAACCTGGTCAACGACCGTTCGGTCTCGATCCGCGAAGCCATCCACGACGTCAACCTGACCCTGGCGCTGACGGTGGCGCTGGTGGTGCTGGTGATTTTCCTGTTCCTGCGCAAGGCCGCCGCCACCTTCATTCCCGGCATCACGATGCCGATTTCGCTGCTGGGCGCGCTGGCGCTGCTGCATGCGCTGGGCTACAGCCTCGACAACGTGTCGCTGCTGGGCATTACGCTGGCGGTCGGCCTGGTCGTCGACGACGCCATCGTGGTGCTGGAAAACATCGTGCGCCACCTGGAATTGGGCAAGAAGCCGCTGCAGGCGGCGCTCGAAGGGTCGCGTGAAATGGGCTTCACCATCATTTCGATTTCCATTTCGCTGGTGGCCGTGTTCATCCCGATCTTCTTCATGCCCGGCGTGATCGGCTTGCTGTTCCATGAATTCGCCGTGGTGGTGGGCCTGTCGGTGCTGGTGTCGGCCGTGGTGTCGCTGACCCTGGTGCCGATGCTGGCGTCGCGCCTGCTGTCACACGAGGATGCGCACCATGATGCGGACAATGCGCAGGCCGGCGGCTTGATCGGCCGCTGGTTCGAGGCCGGCTTCACGCGCCTGCGCAACGGCTATGGCGGCACGCTCGACGTGGCGCTGCGCCACCGCGCCGTGGTGCTGGCGGTGGCGATCGGCACCTTCGCGCTGACGATCTGGATGTACATCGATATCCCGAAAGGCTTTTTCCCGGAAGAAGACCTGGGCCAGATCCAGGCCACCACGGAAGCGTCGGAAGACATTTCCTCGGCCGCCATGCTGGAATTGCAGATGAAGGTGGTGGAAGTGGCGCGCAAGAACCCGAACGTCAAGGATGTCACATCCTTTGTCGGCGGTTCCAACACCGGCCGCATGTTCCTGGTGTTGAAGCCGCGCGGCGAGCGTGACAAGATGCCGCAAGTGCTGGACAGCCTGCGCAAGTCGCTGCGCCAGGTACCGGGCATCAACGTCTACCTGCGCCCCACGCAAAACCTGCAGCTGGGCGGACGTCCGTCCAAGAGCCGTTACCAGTACACCTTGCAGTCGGTCAGCCCGGATGCGCTGAGCGACTGGGCCGGCAAGCTGCAGGAGCGCATGCGCAACGACCCGGACTTCCGCGACGTGACCAGCGATTCGCAAAACAAGGGTTTGCAGGCGTCGCTGAAGATCGACCGCGACAAGGCCAACAGCCTGGGCGTGGAAATGGCCGCCATCCGCAGCGCGCTGTACCTGGCGTTCGGCGAGCGGCAAGTGTCGACGATTTATTCGTCGGCCGCCAGCTATTTCGTGATCCTGGAAGCGGCCACCGAAGACCGCCAGTTCGACGATGCGCTGACCAAAATTTCCGTGCGCAACAAGGCTGGCCAGCTGGTGCAGCTGTCGAGCTTTGCCGCGGTCGAACGCACGGTCGGCCCGACCGCCGTCAATCACCAGGGCCAGCTGCAGGCCATCACGATTTCGTTCAACCTGGCGCCGGACGTACCGCTGGGCAGGGCCACCGCGAAGATAGAAAAGATGGGCGTTGAAATGGGCTTGCCGGCTTCCATCATCACCAATTACGGCGGCGACGCGGCCGTGTTCCAGAGTTCGCAGGGCAGCCAGGTGGTGTTGATCATTGCCGCGCTGGGCGTGATTTACGTCTTGCTCGGCGTGCTGTACGAAAGCTATATCCACCCGCTGACCATCCTGGCCGGCTTGCCGTCTGCCGCCGTGGGCGCGCTGCTGACCCTGCGCCTGTTCGGGCTGGACTTGACCATGATTGCCATCATCGGCATCTTGATGCTGATCGGGATCGTGAAGAAAAACGCCATCATGATGATCGACTTCGCGCTGGAAGCGCAGCGCAGCCGCGGCATGGCGCCGGCCGACGCGATCCGCGAAGCGTGTATCCTGCGTTTCCGCCCCATCATGATGACCACCTTGGCCGCCCTGATGGGCGCGCTGCCGATCGCGCTGGGCCTGGGCGCCGGTGCGGAATTGCGCCAGCCGCTGGGCCTGGCCGTGGTGGGCGGCCTGATCTTCTCGCAAGTCATCACGCTGTACATCACGCCGGTGATTTACCTGTACCTGGACAAATACAGCGGCACCGGGCCGATGAGCGATGCGCAACTGGCTGGCGACGCGCCGGCCGGGCACGGCGTGGTGGAGTTGAAGGCCGTGAAGTCGTAGGGTTGCTGCGCCGAATTCTTCGCCGGTGCCATCCTTTTGCTATCATATTGCGGGCCGGATTATTTCCGGCCCGTTGTGCTTTTATTGCTGGGGTGATACATACAGTTACATCCATCAAGAGCGAGTTTAGGTAAGCTGGCAACTCGCTTGACCCTTTGTTGTTCTTATATCAATAGCCCGTCAGACGCAGTGCAGAAGGTCCGTCATCTTGTTCCAGCTCAGCCCATCCCATACGGACGATCACCACGCGGACTCGCACGCTGAGTACTGCCACGCTTGCGGACAAAAGCTGCCCGAGCGCAATGCCGGCACCTGGGGCCAGAAAAAGCACAACCGCGTCGGCGTCGGCATTTCCATTGCGCTGCACGTGGCCTTGCTGGCGTACGTGCTGTTTTCGCCCAGTACCCGCATCGTGCTGAAACCGCCGGCCAAGGAAGGGGAAATGGTGTGGGTGGCGCCGCTGGCGCAAAAGCCCGCGCCGAAACCTGAAAAGCCCGCCAAACCCGAGCCGAAAAAACCGGAACCCGTGCGTGAACAGCGCGTGGCGAAAGCCGTCAGCAAGCCGGCGCCGGCCGCGCCGCGCCAGGAAGTCTACGTGCCGCCCGTGCAGGCGCCGATGAAGACCATCACGCCGGTACAGGAAGAAGACATGCAGGCGCGCGTGGAAGCGGCCCGCAAGCGCCGTGCCCAGGACAATCCGCAGCCGCAGGCCGAACCCGAGGAAACCGAAGCCCAGCGCGCCAACCGCGTGGCGCGCGCCAACATCATGGGCGCGCAGGGCCGCAATGCCGCTGGCGAGCGCGACGAGACCGGCGGCGTATTCCAGGTCACGAACCGCACGTCGCTGAGCGCGGACTTCAAGTTCCGCGGCTGGAACACCAACTTCAAGCGCCAGTGGCTGCAGCAATACCATGTGGAAGTCGGCGCCGAGCCCGACATTGAAACCGCCGTGGTGCGCAAGATGATCGAAGTCATCCGCAAGGAAAAGCCCGGTGAATTCGAATGGGATTCGCAGCGCCTGGGCCGCACCATCAAGATGAATGCAGGAAAGCCCTATCAGGCTGAACTGGAAGCCTTCCTGTTGAAGGAAATCTTCCCGGAATACCGCCGCGCACGCGGTTGAGCGCGGCGGGCGCCCGGCGGTTATAAGGAAAGCAAGGATGTTGCGGTTGTTGCCTTTTTCTAGCAGCAACTACATTTCAGCAATGTTCTCCCGCTATAATCGCCCAAATTTTCCGCAATTAGTTCGCAACTCTTCCTGAACGATGAACATCACCCTGATTTCTTTTGTCGTGCTCTATCTGCTGGGGACGCTGGCGCTGGGCGTGTGGGCCGGCACCCGCATCAAGAACACGACCGACTTCGCTGTCGCGGGCCGCAGCCTGCCGTTGATCATGGTGGTGACCACCACGTTTGCAACGTGGTTTGGCGCGGAAACCGTGATGGGCATCCCCGCGAAATTCGTGCAGGGCGGCTTGAACGCGCTGATCGAAGACCCGTTTGGCGCCGGCACCTGCCTGATCCTGGTGGGGCTGTTCTTTGCCGCCAAGCTGTACAAACTGAATTTGCTGACCATCGGCGACTTTTACCGCCAGCGCTATGGCAAGGGCATCGAAGTATTTTGCTCGATCGCCATCATCTTGAGTTACCTGGGCTGGGTGGCCGCGCAGATCACCGCGCTGGGCCTGGTGTTTTCCGTGTTGACCAACGGCGCCATGTCGGAAACCGCGGGCATGATCGTCGGCACGCTGGCCGTGCTGGTGTATGTGGTGGTGGGCGGTTTCCTGGCCGTGGCGTGGACCGATTTCATCCAGATGATCGTGCTGGTGCTGGGCCTGGCCGTGATTGCCGTGTTTTCCGCCGACCTGGCCGGCGGCGCCGACAAGGTGGTGGCCATGGCCAATGAGCGCGACCTGTGGCGCATCTTGCCGGAACCGACCTTCACGGACGTCGTGATGTTCGTCGGCGCGGCCGTCACCATGATGTTCGGCAGCATCCCGCAGCAGGACGTGTTCCAGCGCGTGATGTCGGCCAAGGATGCGCCGACCGCGCGCCTGGGCGCCGTGATCGGCGGGTCCAGCTATATCCTGTTTGCCGCGGTGCCGATGTTCATCGTGGCGTGCGCCATCATCGTGCTGGGCGAGCAGGGCATGGAAATGGCGAAAAACGATTACCAGCGCCTGTTGCCGACGTTCGTGCTGACCAAAATGCCGCTGATCATGCAGATCCTGTTCTTTGGCGCGCTGCTGTCGGCCATCAAGAGCACGTCGTCGGCCACGCTGCTGGCGCCGTCGACGAGCTTCGTGGAAAACATCCTGAAAAACCTGCGCCCTGAAATGGGCGACAAGCAGCAATTGCTGGCCATGCGCACCACCATCGTGATCTTTGCCGCGCTGGTGCTGTCGTATGCGATCGCCATGAAAGGCACGCCGATCTATGACCTGGTGTCGTCGGCTTACCAGGTCACGCTGGTGGGCGCGTTCGTGCCGCTGGTGATGGGCCTGTATTGGAAGCGCGCCACCACGCAGGGCGCGATCCTGTCGCTGGGCGCGGGGATCGGCACCTGGATCCTGTTCTTCCCACAGGTGACGTCGCTCGGTGAAGCGTTCCCGGGCCAGCTGGCCGGCCTGCTGGCGGCCTTCCTCGGCATGTTCGTGGGTTCGCTGGCGCCGCAGGTGCTGCGCAACCGCAGCGACGCCAAGCACCATGTAAAGGGCATGGCGTAAGGCGTTTTACTGCGATGGCGGAGCTGCGTTACTGAGCCTTCAGCTTGCGCGCGATATCGAGCGCAAAGTAAGTCAGCACGCCATCGGCGCCGGCGCGCTTGAAGGCCATCATCGATTCCATCATGACCTTGTCGTGATCGAGCCAGCCGTTTTGCGCGGCGGCTTTCAGCATCGCATATTCGCCCGACACCTGGTAAGCGAACGTCGGCACCTTGAATTCATCCTTCACGCGGCGCACGATGTCGAGGTAAGGCATGCCGGGTTTCACCATCACCATGTCGGCGCCTTCGGCGATATCGAGCGCGACTTCGCGCAGCGCTTCGTCGGTGTTGGCCGGGTCCATCTGGTACGTGTTCTTGTCGGCCTTGCCCAGCGCGGCGGCGGAACCGACCGCGTCGCGGAACGGGCCATAGAACGCCGAGGCGTACTTGGCGGAATACGCCATGATGCGGGTGTGGATCAAGCCCTTGTTTTCCAGCGCTTCGCGGATGGCGCCGATGCGGCCATCCATCATGTCGGACGGGCCGACGATGTCCACGCCGCATTCAGCCTGCGTCAGCGCCTGGCGCACCAACATCTCGGTGGTTTCGTCGTTGAGGATGGACCCCTTGTCATCGACCGTGCCATCCTGGCCGTGGCTGGTGTAGGGGTCCAGCGCCACGTCGGTCATGATGCCCAGTTCCGGGAAATGCTTTTTCAGCTCGCGCACCGCGCGCGGGATCAGGCCGTCCGGATTGGTTGCTTCCACCCCGTCATTGGTTTTCAGCGCCGGGTCGATGTTCGGGAACAGCGACAGCACGGGAATGCCCAGCGTCACGCATTCCTCGGCCACTTTCATCAGCAAGTCCACCGACACGCGCTCCACGCCCGGCATGGTCGATACCGGTTCGCGGCGGTTGGCCCCGTCCAGGATGAAGACCGGGTAGATCAAGTCGCCTGCCGTGATGACGTTTTCACGCACCAGGGCGCGCGAAAAAGGATCGCGGCGCATGCGGCGCATGCGGATCAGGGGAAAGTTGCTGTTGGTTGGCATTAAAACTCCTTCTATGGTCAGGCGGCACCGCCGTCGTCTGGGGAATCGATTGCTTCGGCTTGCGCGGCGGCCGCATCGTCATCGAGGCCGGCCAGTTCCGTGATCTTGGCCGTGGCTTCTTCGATGCCGATGCGCTTGAGCGCGGAAAACAGTTGCACGGTGAAGGGGAAGCCTTCGCCGTCTTCATCGACGTAGCTGTCCAGCCTGGCCTTGGCCTGGCGCAGCACGTTGGTCGCGTCGTTGCGGTTGAGCTTGTCCACCTTGGTGAGGATGCAGTGGATCGGCTTGCCGGTCGGGGCAAACCATTCGAGCATTTGCACGTCCAGGTCCGTGAACGGGCGGCGCGAATCCATGATGAGGATGAGCGCGGCCAGCTGTTCACGCTGCTGCACGTAATCGCCCAGCAGGCGCTGCCAGTACAGCTTGGTGTCGCCGGACACTTCCGCATAGCCATAGCCGGGCAAGTCGACGATCATGGCGCGGATTTCATCGACGCGGGTTTCATCCTTGCGGTGCATCGCCACGTGGGCGCCGCCGACGGAAAAGAAATTGATGTGCTGCGTGCGGCCCGGCGTTTTCGAGGCAAACGCCAGTCCTTTCTGGTTGCACAGGGTATTGATGGTGGTCGACTTGCCGGCGTTGGAGCGGCCGGCAAAGGCGATTTCAGGCACCGTCGTCTTGGGCAGGTCGCGCAAATGATTGACGGTAGTAAAGAAGCGGGCTTGCCAGAGTTTGGACATGGGATGGGCAGAAATGCAACAAGGGAAGGTATATCGCGGAAAAGCTATTGTACAATAAGGGGTTACGAATTGTTGTTATGCATAAAATCAATAAAAAGGCGACTTTCTCAGTTTCTCAGCTGTTGCGTTTTGAATTGGAATAGCCGCCGACAATCCAGCCATTTTTTTCACTTGTCTCAGGGTGTTTGAATGAATCGTGCGTTTTCCGTGAAGTCCTTGCTTGTTGCAGTTCTTGCCATTTCGGGCGCCGCATCGGCTGCCGAACATGCCGCCGCACCGGCCAAAGCCGATGCAGCCAAAGGCGCCACCCTGTACGCCGACGGCGACAATGCCCGTGGCTTGCCAGCGTGCGCTTCGTGCCATGGCGCCTCCGGCAATTCCACCATCGCCACCAACCCCAAACTGTCCGGCCAGCCGGAAACTTACCTGTACAAGCAACTGGTCAATTTCACCAGCCCGCTGCGCAATAATCCCGTCATGACGACTTACGCAAAAATGCTGTCGGACGAGGAGAAAAAGAATATTGCCGCGTACCTGTCGACGCAAACGCCGAAAGCCGGCGCCGCGAAAAACAAGGACACGATCGAACTGGGTAAAAAGATTTACCGCGGCGGCATTGCCGAGAAAAACGTGCCGGCCTGCGCCTCGTGCCACGGCCCGGCCGGCGGCGGCATCCCGGCCCAGTACCCGCGCCTGGCAGGCCAGCACCAGGATTACACGGCCGCGCAATTGACCGCGTTCCGCCAGGATGGCCGCAAGAACAGCGCGGAAATGACCACCATTTCCAAGCGCCTGTCCGACGATGAAATCAAGGCGGTGGCCGATTACGTGGCCGGCCTGAAGTAATCCCTGCGCGGGTCCCCCAGGAAAAGCGGTTGCCGGTAACGGGGCCGCTTTTTTTTCATTCATTCCTGTCAACGGATGCCGGCCTGCCGGGCCGGCATCCCCATTTCAAGCTTTAGCGGATGCCTGATATCAGTGGTATTCTCCGCGGGGCACCCAGGCCGCCGATTAATTTGACATAGTTTTCCGCATGAGCACCACCAGCACCGCCGGTATTACCCTGAAAACCCGCCGCCCGGCCATCAACCACGTCATCGAATTGCTGTCGTCGATGCGTTTCGCCATCGCGGTCCTGGTGGTGATTGCCATTGCCGCCGTGATCGGCACGGTGATGCAGCAAAACCAGCCGATGGGCAATTACGTCAACCAGTTCGGCCCGTTCTGGTTTGAAGTGTTCGACAAGCTGGGCCTGTATTCCGTGTATTCGGCCTGGTGGTTCCTGGTGCTGATGGGCACGCTGGTGACGTCGACCACGCTGTGCATCATCCGCAATACGCCAAAAATGTTGCGCGACATGCGCTCGTGGCGCGAACACGTGCGCGAACAGTCGCTGCTGAATTTCCATGACAAGGCCGACTGGAATTCGCCGCTGCCGCGCGCCGCGCTGGCGCAGCAAATGCTGCAGCGCCTGGGCCATGCCGGCTACCAGGCCAGGCTCGTGGAAAAAGACCACGCCACCCTGGTGACGGCCAAGCGCGGCGCCGGCAACAAGTTCGGCTACATGTTTGCCCACGCCGCCATCGTCATCATCTGCATTGGCGGGCTGCTCGATTCCGATATCCCGATCCGCCTGCAGGAATGGTTCCTCGGCAAAAAACCGTTTGCCGGCAGCGGCCTGATCGCCAACATTCCCGCGCAACACCGCCTCAGCACGGCCAACCCGACGTTCCGCGCCAATACCGCGATTCCCGAAGGCCAGGCCAGCAATACCGCCGTGATTCCGCGCGCCGACGGCGTGCTGATCCAGGAATTGCCGTTCACCATCGAGCTGAAAAAGTTCAACATTGATTTTTACAGCACCGGCATGCCCAAGCTGTTTGCCAGTGAAGTCGAAGTGCGCGACCACGCGTCCGGCGAAAAGGTCAAGGCCGTGATTGAAGTGAACAAGCCGCTGATCTACAAGGGCCTGGCGGTCTACCAGTCCAGCTTTGAAGATGGCGGCACCAGGCTCAAGTTGAAGGGTTATCCGATGGTGGGGCCGCGCGCCGACGCGTTCGACTTTGCCGGCGAAGTGGGCGGTTCCACCAAACTCAGCGACGACTACACGGTGGAATGGTCGGGCTTCCGCCCGTTCAACGTGGAAAACGTGGCCAGCCAGGATGCGCGCGCCGTCACCAAAGGTGAAAAGCTCGAAGACAGCTTTGCCCGCGGCCTCGACAAGCAACTGGGCTCGGCCGCGAAAAACGCCAACAACAAGGATTTGAAAAACGTCGGCCCCAGCGTGCAATACAAATTGCGCGACAAGACGGGCCAGGCGCGCGAATTCCAGAATTACATGCAGCCGGTCAGCCTGGAAGGCGTCCAGGTGTTCCTGGCCGGCGTGCGCGTGAATCCGAACGATCCGTTCAGCTACCTGCGCATTCCGGCCGACGACAACCATACCGTGGGCGAATGGATGCGCATCCGCGCCGCGCTGCAGCAGCCGGAATTGCGCACCGTGGCGGCGGAGCGCTATGCGCGCCGCGCCATGCCGGCCGGCGGCGGTTCCGATGTCTTGCGCGCGCAGTTGCAGGAATCGGCCTTGCGCGGCCTGACGCTGTTTGCCGGCGAAGGCAAGGGCGGGGCACAGGCCGGTTTCATGGCGATTTCGCGTTTCCTGGAAAAAGTGCCGGAAGCCGAGCAGGGCAAGGCAGCCGACATCTTCATGAAAATCCTGAACGGCAGCATGTGGGAATTGTGGCAGGCTGCCCGTGCAAAAGCCGGGCTGGACCCGGTGGCCGGCGATGAAACCCACGGCCGCTTCCTGCAACTGGCCACCAATGCGCTGTCCGACAGTTTCCTGTATGGCGCACCGGTGTTCCTGCAACTGGATGAATATACGGAAGTGAAGGCGTCCGTGTTCCAGGTCACCAAGTCGCCGGGCAAGTCGGTGGTGTACCTGGGGTGCCTGTTCCTGGTGCTGGGCGTGTTTGCGATGTTTTATATCCGCGAGCGCCGCCTGTGGATCTGGATCAAGGATGGCGCGGACGGCGGCGACGGCGCCAGCCATGCGCTGATGGCAATGAGTACCCAGCGCAAAACCCTGGATTTCCATAAGGAATTCGAGGAATTGAAGCAAAAGCTGCCGCAACCGGCGTAAGCTGGCGGCAGTGGTTTCGGAGAGTGAGACATGGAGATTACCCAGAACAATGTTGCGGCGCAGACGTACACGCAGGCGCCCGGATATTTCAAACGCCAGGGCCCGCTGGACTGGCTGTTTGCCGCCGTGCTGGTGGCCGGCGCGCTGTTTGCGCTGAACCGCTACAGCGCCTACATGGACATTTATGAAAAAGCCATCCTGCTGGCGTCGGCGCCGGTGTTTGCCGCGCTGGGCTGGCACTGGAAACCCGTGCGCTGGCTGATGCCGCTGACGTTCCTGCTGGCGCTGGGCGCGGTCGGCATGTATGGCGGCACGCTGGACAGTGCGAACCAGAAGTTCTGGCTGAAATACATGTTGTCGAGCCAATCCGCGATTTTGTGGATGAGCACGTTCTTCTTCCTGTCCACGCTGTTTTACTGGATCGGCCTGGCGGCGCGTTCGTCGATGGGCTTCACGGTCGGTTCCAAGCTGTGCTGGGCCGCGCTGATTTTGGGCTGGACCGGCATGCTGGTGCGCTGGTACGAGTCGTACCTGATCGGCGCCGACGTCGGCCACATTCCCGTGTCGAACCTGTATGAAGTCTTCATCCTGTTTTCGCTGATTACGGCCATGTTTTACCTGTATTACGAGCAGCGCTACGCGACCCGCCAGCTGGGTGCGTTCGTGCTGCTGGTAATTTCCGCCGCTGTAGGCTTCCTGCTGTGGTACACGGTTTCGCGCGACGCTGCCGATATCCAGCCGCTTGTGCCGGCGCTGCAAAGCTTGTGGATGAAGAT
>CBIHOX010000057.1:0-31972 GCA_966211685.1 uncultured Pseudoduganella sp. | reverse complement strand
TCAATGACGCTACAATGGCGTGATGTGTGTCAATTACATCACCGTATCACGCCAGTTGTGCATGGAATTTTTCCGCACGCCGCTGGAAACCAATGACGACTGGCGCGACGAGCTGTACCAGGATTACCAGGGCCCCATCCTGGTGCACGATATCCACGGCCGGCGCCGCATGGTGCTGGCATCCTACGGTTTCATTCCGCAGTCGCAACTGGCGCCCGGCCAGCGCATGACCACCATGAATGCCCGCGCGGAAACCGTGGCCGACTTGCGCACCTACCGCGGCGCATGGCAAAACTGCCGCCTGTGCCTGGTGCCGATGCAAGCCTTCTTCGAACCGAATTATGAAAGCGGCCGCGCCGAGCGGTGGTCGATCGCCATGGCCGACCACGAGCCGTTCGCCGTCGCCGGCCTGTACCGCACCTGGCTGGCCCCCGATGGCCGGCGCCAGCGCTCATTCACGCAATTGACCATCAATGCCGACGACCACCCATTGATGCGGCGATTCCACCGTCCCGACGATGAAAAACGCAGCCTGGTGGTGATCCGCCGCGACGATTACGATGCCTGGCTGGCCTGCCGCGACCCGGAACAGGCACGGACATTCTTGCGCCACTATCCGGCCGACGCCATGACCGCGCAGGCCGCGCCGAGGGAAACGGCGCCGTCGCCGCAAGGCGAATTATTCTGACCACGCTCCTTTGCCCAATATATGTTGCCATAAATAATTGCCTACATTGCAATTGATGTGCAACAATACGCTCCCGGCCGCGCTTGTATAGTCATGCCCCGATGCCTGCGATGACAGGCCCGGCATCCGTCGGCGCGCTCACACCGCAATGATGCCGGCCGCCATTGCCACCATGGAGTAACCGATTGAACATCCATCTTAAAATCGCGTCGGCGCTGCACATAGCCTGCGGCGCGCTGACGCTGGCCTTCCTCGCGCTGGCCGTCCTGATCGTGCGCGGCGTGTTCCCGATCATGGACATCGAGCCGCCGTTCGTGACACTGGCCGCAGCCGTGGGCACCTTCGTGATGGGCTTGTTTTTGCTGGTCGGCGCCGCGCAGTTGCTGGCCGGGATCTTCGGCTATCGCGGGTCGGCTGGCGCCCGCATCTGGCTGGTCGTGTTCAGCGTCCTGTCGCTGTTCAACGCGCCGCTGGGCACCGCCATCGGCGCGTATTCGCTCTGGGCGCTGCTGCGCAAGGCGCCGACTGCCTGATTCCCGCACAGGAGTGAATATGGCCAGGTTACTTGCCGTTTGGCTCAGCGCGCCTGCGCTGTGGCTGTCAGTGGCGGCGCCCGCCGCTGCCGGCGCGGACAATCCGCAACAGATCGTCGCACAGATGCGGCAAGCCTACGCGGCGCTGCAATCGTATTCGGATACCGGGGTGCTGCTGATCCACATGCCGGGCGATACCGCGCCACAGGAAATTCCGTTCCAGACCGCGTTTGACCGGCCGGGCAAGTTCCGCTTTGCATGGACCACGTCCCACCCTTACCGACCGCTGCGGCACCTCGAAACCCGGCACGCGATATGGTCCGGCGCTGCCGGCGTGTATTCATGGCGGCAGGCCAGCGGCGGCGAGCCGACAATGAAACCAATCGAGAGCCTGAACCTGGCAATGGCCGCGGCGGCCGGCGTCTCGGGCGGCGCGTCGCTGACGGTTGCCGGCCTGCTGATGAACGACGTCGGGCCGTCGATGGCCGACATCGACTGGCGGCAACTCGTCGGCAATGAAACGGTCGACGGCGTCGACTGTCATCACATCGCCGGGCGCCACGCGCGGCTCGGCCAATACGACGCCTGGATCGGCCGTCATGACCACCTGTTGCGCAAGCTGGGCTTCCATGTGCTGGGCGTGCCGCACGAAGAATTCCGCCGTGGCATCCAGCTCAACGCGAGCATTCCCGAACAGACCTTTACCGCGCCTTGATGAACCCCGGTACCTGCTACGGTCCTGGCCGCGATCCGGTGGCGTCGTCCGTCCGCGCCAGCCAGGCTTGCGCATCCATTGCCGCCTGGATGCCGGTGGCAAAGCACGCGGTCAACAGGTAGCCGCCGGTCGGGGCTTCCCAGTCCAACATTTCGCCGGCCACGAACACGCCCGGCAGCGCCTTCAGCATGGTGCCGTCCAGCGCTTCAAAGCGCACGCCGCCGGCGCTGCTGATGGCTTCGTCGAGCGGGCGCGGCGCGCGCAGCACCACCGGCAAGCGTTTCAAGACCCGCGCCAGCGCCTCCGGGTCGGCGCAGGCTTCCTTGCTGGCGCATTCGCGCAGCAGGCCGGCCTTGACGCCCTTGATACCGAGCCGGCTCTGCAGGTGGCTCGACATCGAGCGCGCGCCGCGCGGTTTCGACACTTCCGCCAGCACCCGCGCGGCCGGCAAATCCGGCAACAGGTCCAGGTACAGCGTGGCGCTGCCGTCGCGCGCGATGCGGTCGCGCAGCGGCGCCGACAGCGCATAAACCAGGCTGCCCTCGATGCCGCCCGCCGTCACCACGAATTGCCCTTTCTTCCATACGGTGCCGCCATCGGCGCCGTCGATCCCGATCGCCACCGTGGTCAGCGGTTCCCCCGCGTGGCGCGCGCTGAAATGCGCGCTCCAGTCCACGTCGAAGCCGCAATTGGACGGCGCCAGCGGCGCGGTCTCGACACCGGCCTGTTGCAGCACCGGCAGCCACGCGCCATCGGACCCGAGCCGCGCCCAGCTGCCCCCGCCGAGCGCCAGCACCACGGCGCCGGCACGCACCAGCAGCTCGCCGTCCGGCGTCTCGATGCGCAGCGCGCCATCGCCGGCAAGACCGGTCCAGCGGTGGCGCTGGTGGAAGCGCACGCCCTGCTCTTTCAAGCGGTGCAGCCACGCGCGCAGCAGCGGCGCAGCCTTCATGTCGGTAGGAAAGACCCGGCCGGACGTCCCGACGAAGGTGCCGATGCCAAGGCCGTGGATCCAGTGCCGCACCTGTTCCGGCGGAAACGCGTCCAGCATGGGGCGCAACAGTTCCGAGCGCGCGCCGTAGCGCGTGACGAAGGCCGCATAGTCTTCCGCGTGCGTGATGTTCATGCCGCCGCGTCCGGCCAGCAGGAATTTGCGGCCGACCGACGGCATCGCGTCATACAGCTCGGCGGCAATGCCGGCGTCGGCCAGGGTTTGCGCCGCCATCAGGCCGGCCGGGCCGCCGCCGATGATCGCGACGCGGGTGGTGTGGAGAGGGATGGAATGTGCCGGATGTACCATAAGGGACAGCATTGTACACGCGGCTGGCGTGGCGGCGCGTGTCGATCCGGCCACCCGCCGTCCGTCGTCATGATGCAAGGCCGCCATGTGGCGGACCGGCCGTCCACAGGACGTTGCCAACCCGGACCATCCAACCGGTCCATTTCCAAGGAGAACAGACCATGCCTACCCACACGATCCGCCTTCACCGTGTCCTGCGCGCCGCGCCGGAACGCATCTACCACGCCTTCCTGGCCCCGGCCGCGATGGCAAAATGGCTGCCGCCCAACGGCTATACCGGTACCGTGCATGAGATGGATGCGCGCGAAGGCGGCGCGTACCGCATGTCGTTCACCGACATCGGCAGCGGCCACGGCCACAGCTTCGGTGGCGTGTACCGCGAACTGAAACCGGGAGCGCTGCTGCGCTATACCGCCACGTTCGACGATCCGAACCTGCCCGGTGAAATGCAGACCACGGTTACCCTCACGCCGGTCGCGTGCGGCACCGACGTCCAGATCGTGCAGGAAGGCGTGCCGGGCGCGATTCCGGCCGAATCGTGCTACCTGGGCTGGCAGCAATCGCTGGTGTTGCTGGGGTTGCTGGTCGAACAGTGACGCAAGCGCCGGATCACCCGCCCGTCACGGGCGGGAAGAACGCCACTTCATCGCCTTCCCTCACCGGTGCGTCCGGCTGGCACATGACCTGGTTGCAGGCCATGCGCAGCACGCGGCCTTCGGCCAGCGCCGTGGCCCAGGCGCCTCCGCGCGCCACCAGCGCGCCGCGCACGTCGGCCACGGTGGCCACCGTATCGGGCAACTCGGCCGTTTCGACCGGGGTGCCCACCGCCTCGCGCACGCTGGCAAAAAATCGCAACGTCAACTTCACCACATCACCTCTGAAAATGGAATAAAGCGCACCGTGTCGCCGCGCCGGATCACCTGGCCCGGCGGGTTGTCGACCAGGCCATCGGCCCAGACGGTGGAAGTCAGGACGCCGGAACCCTGGTTGGTAAACAGGTCCAGCCCGCCCTGCTGGTTCAGGCGCGCCCGCAGGAATTCATTGCGCCGGTCCGCCTTCGGCCAATCGAAGTCGGCGCGCAGATGGTATGCTTTCGGCGCCAGCGCGGCGGCGTCGCGCACGCCCTGCAGCTTCAGGATAAACGGCCGCACGAACATCAGGAACGTCACGAAGCTCGAGACCGGATTGCCGGGCAAACCCATGAAGAACGCGCCATCCTGCGCATCGTCATCCGGTGTATTGCCCGGTTGCCTGCGCACTTCGCCAAACGCCAGCGGTTTGCCCGGCTTCATGGCGATTTGCCACATGTTCAGGCGCCCTTCGGCTTCCACCGCGGGTTTCACATGGTCTTCCTCGCCCACCGACACGCCGCCGGACGTGATGATCAAGTCGTGGCCTTGCGCGGCCTGGCGCAGCACGGCGCGCGTCGCGTCGAGCGAATCGGGCACGATGCCGAAGTCCGTGATGGCGCAGCCGAGGTTTTCCAGCAGCGCGCGCAAGGTGAAACGGTTGGAATTGTAGATCGCGCCCGGCGCCAGCGGTTCGCCCGGCATGGCCAGTTCGTCGCCGGTAAAGAACACCGCCACACGCAGGCGGCGGCGCACCGGCAACTGGGCCAGGCCGACCGAGGCGGCCAGGCCCAGTTCCTGGCTGCGCAGGCGCGTGCCTTCGGCCAGGATCACGCTGCCGTGCGTGATGTCCTCGCCGGCGCGCCGTATCCATTCCCCTGACTTCGGCGCATGCCGGATGGTCACCACGTTGCCGGCCAGTTCACACTGTTCCTGCATCACCACCGCGTCCGCCCCCTCGGGGATCAGGGCGCCCGTGAAGATGCGCGCCGCGGTGCCGGGCAACAGCGGCTGGCCGACGTGGCCGGCCGGAATGCGCTGCGACACCGTCAGGGTGGCGGCGCCGCCGGCGCAATCGGCCGCGCGCACGGCATAACCGTCCATCTGCGTATTGTCGGCGGACGGCACGTTCATGCCGGACACCTGGGCCTGCGCCAGCACGCGGCCATTCGCTTCCAGGGTCGGCAACGTTTCGGTTTCCGCCACCGGCCGCGCGGCCGACAGCAAAAACTCCAGCGCTTCGCTGACCGTCAGCATCGGCTTCCTTGCGCCCGCGTCCACCATCACAGCCCCGTGTTGGAGGCGATGTAGGCTTTCATCTGGTCCACGTCGGCCGGCATCACGACGAAGCGCTGCGGCAGCGCTTCGATGTTGTCGAAGCCGGCCGGGCGATCGGCGTCGCGGCCCAGCGCTTCCAGGATGGTTTCATTGAACTTGGCGGCCAGCGCGGTTTCCAGCACGATCATGGTCACGCCGGGCTCCAGGTTTTCCTTGGCGACTTTGATGCCGTCGGCGGTGTGGGTGTCGATCACGATGCCGTAATCGTCGGCCACGTCGCGGATGGTGGCCAGGCGGTCGTCGTGCGTGGACTTGCCGGACTTGAAACCATATTGCTTGACCTTGTGGAATTCGTCGCCATCGCCGCCCGGATAGCCGGACAGGTCGAAGCCGCCATGGGTCTCCACCTTGGCGAACAGCGCGCGGGTGCGCTCGGCGTCGCGGCCCACCAGGTCATAGATGAAGCGCTCGAAGTTCGAGGCCTTGGAAATGTCCATCGACGGGCTGCTGGTGTGGTAGGTTTCCGCGGATTTGCGCACACGGTACACGCCGGTGCGGAAGAATTCGTCGAGCACGTCGTTTTCGTTGGTGGCCACCACCAGCTTATCGATCGGCAAGCCCATCATGCGGGCAATGTGGCCGGCGCAGATATTGCCGAAGTTGCCCGACGGGACCGTGAACGACACTTTCTGGTCGTTGGACGTGGTGGCGGCCAGGTAGCCGCGGAAGTAATACACCACCTGCGCCACGACACGGGCCCAGTTGATGGAATTGACGGTGCCGATCTTTTGTTTGGCCTTGAACGGCAAGTCGTTCGACACGGCTTTCACCATGTCCTGGCAATCGTCGAACACGCCTTCGACCGCGATGTTGAAAATGTTCGGGTCTTGCAGGCTGAACATCTGCGCGGTCTGGAACGCGCTCATTTTCTTGTGCGGCGACAGCATGAACACCTTGATGCCCTTCTTGCCGCGCATCGCATATTCCGCCGCGCTGCCGGTGTCGCCGGACGTCGCGCCGAAGATGTTCAATTGCGCATCTTTTTTCGCCAGCGCATATTCGAACAGGTTGCCCAGCAATTGCATGGCCATGTCCTTGAACGCCAGGGTCGGGCCGTTCGACAGCGCCTGCAGCACCAGCTTCTTGCCGTTGCCTTCCTCCAGCACGCGCAGCGGCGTGATGTCGGCGGCCGCTTCGCCGGCACGGGCGTTGCGGTACACGTCCGCCGTATATGTCTTGTGCGCCAGCGCCTTCAGGTCCGCTTCCGGGATATCGGTGGCAAACTTCTTCAAGATCTCGAACGCCAGGTCGGCATACGACAGCTTGCGCCATGCATCGAGTTCGGCGCCGGTCACTTGCGGGTATTCGGTCGGCAGGTACAGGCCGCCGTCCGGGGCCAGGCCGCCGAGCAGGATATCCGAGAATTGTTGGGGAGATTGGGAAGCGGTTGCACCGTTGGCGCGGGTAGACACGTATTGCATAGGTATGAAATTCCGGTTGGCGTGCTGAGTCGAACGGGTATTATAGTCCGGCCGGACTTTATATGTACAACGCGGCCTTATTTGGCATATTCTGCTGTTTCTGTTTCCTTATTACCAAGTTACAGGGCCTGCCGCCCAGTCATCTCAGCAGGCCGCGTGGTTCACCGTCACCACGTGGATCGCCAGGCCGCCCAGCGAGGTTTCCTTGTACTTGGCCTGCATGTCGGCGCCGGTCTGGCGCATGGTTTCAATGACGTCATCGAGCGAGACGAAATGCGTGCCGTCGCCTTTCAGCGCCAGCGACGCGGCCGTGATGGCTTTCACGGCGCCCATGCCGTTGCGCTCGATGCAGGGAATCTGCACCAGGCCGCCGATCGGGTCGCACGTCATGCCGAGATGGTGTTCGATACCGATTTCCGCCGCGTTTTCGATTTGCGCATTGCTGCCGCCCAGCGCGGCCACCAGGCCGGCCGCGGCCATGGCGCAGGCCACGCCGACTTCGCCCTGGCAACCGATTTCCGCGCCGGAAATCGACGCGTTGCGCTTGCACAGCATGCCGATCGCGGCCGCCGTCAGCAGGAACTGGCGCACGCCGGCCACCGGATCGCTGGGGCGGCAATCTTCGGCGTAATAGCGCAGCACCGCCGGGATGATGCCGGCCGCGCCATTGGTGGGCGCCGTCACGACCCGGCCGCCGGCCGCGTTTTCCTCGTTGACCGCCATCGCATACAGGCTGACCTGGTGCAACGCATCGTGCGGCAATTCGTTGGCGCGTTCGGCGCCCCTGGCCTGGCGCCACAGGCCGGCGGCGCGGCGGCGCACGTCGAGGCCGCCCGGCAGCCTGCCTTCGGTCTCCAGTCCGTGCTGGATGCAATCGCGCATCACGTGCCAGATGCGGTCCAGGCCCGCATCGAGTTCGGCCGCGCCCATGCGCGCCAGTTCATTGGCGCGCAGCATTTGCGGGATCGACAGGCCGCTGGTGACGCCGTGGCCCAGCAATTGCGCCATGCTGTCGAACGGAAAGCGCACCGCGACCGGCCGCTTGGCTTCGACCTTGCCGGCCTCGCCCTCCTCCCGGATGAAGCCGCCGCCGATCGAGTAATACACTTTCGACCATTGCGAGCCGTCCGCGCGCCGCAGGGTGCAGCGCATGCCGTTCGGATGTTCCGGCAAGTTCTCGGTCTTGTGGTATTGCAGGTTGACCGCGCTGGAAAACGGCACCGCATGCGTGCCCAGCAACTTCAGTTCCCTGGCGGCTTCGGCCGCCGCCAGCATCGCATCGACCCGGTCCGGATCCACGCCCTGCGGCGTTTCCCCCATCAGGCCGAGGATCACGGCCTTGTCGGTGCCATGGCCGACGCCGGTCAGCGCCAGCGAACCGTACAGCGCCACGTCGACCCGTTCCACGCCATCCAGCGGACCGGCGTCGACCAGGAAGCGGCGCGCCGCCACCATCGGCCCCACCGTGTGCGAACTGGAAGGGCCTATGCCTATCTTGAACAGGTCGAAAACGCTCATGTCCATCGGATGTCTCTCTTATTTCTTGTGACGTTGGGCGCTGGTGGCGCCTTATGCGGCCTGGCCCAGGCTGACATCGATGTTTGCCAGCATGTCCTTGACCATCTCTTCGACGCCGATGCGGGCTTTCCAGCCCCAGTCGGCAGTCGCACGGCTGTCGTCCAGGCTGTGCGGCCACGTGTCCGCGATGCCCTGACGGCTGTCCGGCTTGTACTCGATCCTGAAACCCGGCACGGCGCGGCCGATGGCGTCGGCCAGTTGCCCGGGATTGAACGATACGCCGGCCACATTATAGGAGGAACGGACTTTGATTTGTGACGCGGGCGCATCCATCAATTCTATTGTCGCGCGGATCGCGTCCGGCATGTAGATCATCGGCAGCGTGGTGTTCGGGCCGAGGAAGCACTGGTAGGCTTCACCGCGCAGCGCCGCGTGGAAAATCGCGATCGCGTAATCCGTGGTGCCGCCGCCGGGCGGCGACTTGTAACTGATGATGCCCGGGTAGCGGATGCTGCGCACGTCCACCCCATACTTGAGGAAATAGTATTCGCACAACCGTTCGCCGGCCAGCTTGCTGATGCCATAGATCGTGGTGGGGTCCATCGTGGTCAGTTGGGGCGTCCGGTCTTGCGGCGTGTTCGGGCCGAACGCGGCAATCGACGATGGCCAAAAGATGCGCAGCGGCTTGCCCTGCTCGCCGCGCACGCGCGCGGTTTCCAGGATGTTGAGCAAGCCGTCCATGTTCAAGGTCCAGGCGCGCAGCGGGGCCGCTTCGCCGGTGGCCGACAGCATGGCCGCCAGCTGGTAGACCTGCGTGATATTTTCCTCTTCGACCAGCCGGTCCAGTGCCGCCTTGTCCAGCACGTTCAACACCTGGTAGCGCGCCGCGCCGTAGATGTTTTTTTCACCGATGTCGGTGGCGATCACATTCTGTGCGCCATGCTGCTTGGCCAACGCTTCCACCAGTTCGCTGCCGATCTGGCCATTGGCGCCGATGACTAAAATTTTTTCCATGTTCTTGTTCCTGTCAGCGTCGTGCGCTTTCATTGAGCTTGTTGGGCTCATTTCGGAATATTGGACCTCTCGCGCCTGTTGGGCAAAAGAGGCATGACTGCAAGGCCGTACCGCTTGCCGGATGACGGCTGCGCCTGATCCGGCCTACCGGAAGGTGCTTATCCGGCGGACTTGCCCAGCAGGCCCAGCTCGTTGCCGGCCTGTTCAAACGCTTTCAAGACCGTGTCGAGCTGTTCGCGGGTATGGGCGGCCGACAATTGCACGCGCACGCGCGCCTGGCCCATCGGGACCACCGGATAGAAGAAGCCCGACAGCAACACGCCCAGTTCATACATGCGCGCGGCAAACTTTTGCGCCACCTGGGCGTCGAACAGCATGACCGGCACCACCGGGTGCGTGCCCGGCTTGATGGTAAAGCCGATGCGCTCGATTTCCTTACGGAAGTACGCAGTATTCTCATGCAGGCAGTCGCGCAATTCCGTCGACGCCGACAGGCGCTTCAGTACTTCCAGCGAGGCGCCGGCTATCGCGGGGGCCAGCGTGTTGGAAAACAGGTAGGGGCGCGATTTCTGGCGCAGCATTTCAATGACTTCCTTGCGGCCCGACGTGAAGCCGCCCATGGCGCCGCCCAGCGCCTTGCCCAGGGTGCCGGTAATGATGTCGATCTTCCCGACCACGTTGTGGTGCTCATGCGTACCGCGGCCGGTCTTGCCCATGAAGCCGGATGCGTGGCATTCATCGATCATGGTCAGCGCGCCATACTTTTCCGCCAGCGCGACGATCTGGTCCAGTTGCGCGATCGTGCCGTCCATCGAGAACACGCCATCGGTGACGATGATCTTGTGGCGCTTGCCTTCGGCCGCCTGCAACTGCTTTTCCAGGTCCGCCATGTCATTGTGCGCATAGCGGAAGCGCGCCGCCTTGCACAGGCGGATGCCGTCGATGATGGACGCATGGTTCAGCGCATCGGAAATGATGGCGTCGTTCTCATCGAACAGCGGCTCGAACACGCCGCCGTTGGCGTCGAACGCGGCCGCGTACAGGATCGTGTCTTCGGTGCCGAGGAAGCTTGAGAGCGCCTGTTCCAGTTCCTTGTGCACGGTTTGCGTGCCGCAGATGAACCGTACCGACGACAAGCCATAGCCATATTTTTCCGTGGCGGCAATGGCCGCCTGCGCCACCCATTCCTGGCCCGACAGGCCGAGGTAATTGTTGGCGCACATATTGATCAGCATGCGCCCGTCCGATCCCACCACCTCGGCCCCCTGGCGCGACGCGATCACGCGTTCCGGCTTGAACAGCCCCTCGTCGCGCAGGGTGGACAGGGTTTGCTGCAGTTGGCTGTAAAACGCGGCTTGCTTGCTCATGGCTTGTTCTCCGTGGTGGGTTGCGTGCGGCGGGCGCGGTCCCGGGGGCTCGATGCCGGGCGCCCGCGCTTGACCTTGTATCTGCCTATGCTGTACCGTGAATCTCAGTGAACCTGCGTCAGAGTTTACTCTTATTTGTCCAACGCCTTCGCGGGATTCTCGATATCGAACACAAGTTCAATATATTGAATCTTACCGAAGGCCATTGAACTTTGCAATGCACTACGCATATCGAAAAACCAAAAAATCATGAAAGCCGCATCCCATAACGCCCCGCCCGAAGTCGGCGCCGCCCTGCAACGCCTGCGCCTGGCGCGGGGGCTTACCCTGGAAGACTTGTCGCGTATCGCCGGCGTGTCGAAATCCATGCTGTCGCAGATCGAGCGCGAAAAAGCCAACCCCACCATCGCCATCACGTGGCGGCTGGCCAATGCGCTCGGGGTGGCAATCGGGGAATTGCTGTCGGACGCGGAAAAAGCCGTGGAAACCATCCGCGTGCTCGATGCGCACGAAACCCCCACCCTGCCCGGCGCGCACGCCGGCTATTTGCTGCGCATCCTGGGACCGATGGAGCTGGCGGGAAAGTATGAATGGTATGAATTGACCCTGGCGCCGGGCGGCGAACTGGTGTCGCAGGCGCATGATCCGGGCACCACGGAGCACCTGACGGTGCTGCATGGCTCGGTGGAACTGGAAGTCGCGGGCAGCCGCCGCAAGGTCAAGCTGGGCGGCACGGCCCGCTATGCCGGGGACCAGGACCATGCGATCCGCAATCCCGGCAAGAGTGAAGCGAAGGCGCTGCTGGTGGTGATCCACCGCTGACGCCAGCGCAGTGGGCTTGCGCCCTGGAAGCGCTGGCCGCGTCAGGCGCGGCGCGCGGTGCGGCGCCGTACGCTGTACGCGCCGGCCGCGCCCAGCAACAGCAGCGCCATGCTGCCCGGTTCCGGCACCGTGCCCGGCGCCGGCACGAATTGCGGCACCACCTGCGCGACGTCGATCTGGCCGGATTCCAGCGCCTGCCGCAGGTTGTCGTCCAGCGCACCCAGGGTGACGAGGCCGTTGGTCAGCTCATCCGATGCGCCGCCGCCCGGCATGCCCGGCTGCGCCTGCCAGCTTTGCGCATAGGCGGCGCGCATGCGGTACTGGCCGGCGGTGGCGGAGGCAAAGAATTCCAGCACCAGGTTACTGAACGAAACGTCCTGGTCATCGAATACGGCAAACGACGTCGGGCCGGCCCCGGTAAAGTGCGTGAACGCGCCGATCAGGTTGTCCATGCTCCCGGACGCGCCGAAATGCTGCGCCAGCGAAGCGCCGCCCTGCAGTTGCAGGTTGTAGAACTTCACGCTCTTGTCCGCGGTATCCTGGACAAAGAAACCCTGCACGGTGGCGCCATCGCCGAACGTGCCCGACAGGTCATACTGCACCAGCGCAGCCGATGCATTGAACGACAGGGTTGCCGCCGCGACCAGGGCCGCCAATTTGGATTGCCACATGCTTGTCACTCCTTGTTGAGAAAAAGTGAAAGATGAGCAATGTTTGTGCCCGGATAAAACATTGATAAAAATCAATGCTTTATCGACAAGGCAATTTGTTCAGGGCAAAAAGTGTAAAAACCGCCGACAGGTTGTTTGACAAACTTACCAGTTCGATTCGCGTTCCGGCGTGGACGTGATCTTGTGGATCGACAGGTCGGCGCCCTGGAATTCCTGTTCCGGGTCCAGGCGCAGGCCTACCGTGGCTTTCAATACGCCGTAGACGATGTAGCCGCCGGCGCCGGCAATCGCCACGCCGGCCAGGGTGCCGACCAGTTGCGAGGCGAAGGCCACCCCGCCGACACCGCCCAGCGCCTTGGCGCCGAAAATGCCGGCCGCGATGCCGCCCCAGGCGCCGCACAGCCCGTGCAGCGGCCACACGCCGAGCACGTCGTCGATCTTCCACTTGTTTTGCGCCAGCGTGAACATCCACACGAAAATCGCGCCGGCAATGCCGCCCGTGACCAGCGCGCCGACTGGATGCATCAGGTCGGAACCGGCGCACACCGCCACCAGGCCGGCCAGTGGGCCGTTGTGCACGAAGCCGGGGTCGTTGCGTCCCATCAGCACGGCAACCAGGGTGCCGCCCACCATCGCCATCAGCGAATTGACCGCCACCAGGCCGCTCATCTTTTCCAGCGATTGCGCGCTCATGACGTTGAAGCCGAACCAGCCCACGATCAGGATCCAGGCGCCCAGCGCCAGGAATGGAATCGACGATGGCGGGTGGGCGGAAATGCCGCCGTTTTTCGTATAGCGGCCACGGCGCGCGCCCAGCAGCAGCACCGCCGGCAACGCGATCCAGCCGCCCATCGCGTGCACCACCACGGAGCCGGCGAAATCATGGAATTCCGCGCCAAACAGCGACAGCAGGCCGGCCTGGAAGCCGAAGCGCTGGTTCCACACCATGCCTTCGAACAGCGGATACACCACGCCGACCAGCACGAACGTGGCCGCCGTCTGCGGGTGGAAGCGCGCGCGCTCGGCGATGCCGCCGGAAACAATCGCGGGAATCGCGGCGGCGAACGTCAGCAGGAAAAAGAACTTGACGAGTTCGACGCCATTTTTCTGCGACAGCACGTCGGCGCCGGCAAAGAAATTCACACCGTAGGCAATGCTGTAGCCGACAAAGAAGTAGGCAATGGCGGACACACAGAAATCGACCAGGATCTTGACCAGCGCATTGACCTGGTTTTTCTTGCGCACCGTGCCGAGCTCCAGGAAGGCAAAGCCCGCGTGCATTGCCAAAATCATGATGGCGCCCAGCAGGATGAATAACGCATCCGCGCCAAAGTTGTTACCAGCCATTCAAGCCACTCCCCAAAATAATGCAAAGTTGAACTAGGAGTGTGCATTGAAGCAATAACCGTACCACTTTGGTGCCGGCATGCACCAACCAAGGACTTTCCGTGCACCAGAGCATGCACCACAAATAAGTGCATGATTCGACTGCATTTTCTTTAGCACACTATTTTGGTGCAACAATCAGCTTGCACCAATAATGCGCATCGCCTCAGCCCCAACTTGGTGCGCGAAAAGTGTGCAGCGCAGCTTTTCGCGCACCAGCCTGGACATCGCCTCAAATCGGCGCGCCGGGCGGCACCGGCGGCAAGGCCCGCAAGGTCACGCTGCGCGGATCTCGCAGGTACGCCCTCACCAGGGTCGCCGCTTCGCGCCGGCTGGCTGCCGTCACGCCCTTGCCAGGGTTTTTCTCCAGCCAGCCGGCCAGCTGGCCCAGCGCCGTGCGCACTTCGGCGTCCACGCCGGCGTGCAGTTTGGCGCCGTTCAAGGTGTGCAACAGCGTATCGAGCAGCACCCAGTTGGCGGCCAGTTGCACGGCTTCGCCGCCGGCCAGCGCGGCCGGCACCGTGTCGCGCCGCCACGTGCGCTGTAACAGCAACGCCAGCACCTCGGCCACGCCGGGCTGGCGCGCGTCGCGCGCATGTTGCCACGCCAGGCGGTTCAGGCGGCCCGGGTCCAGCAGGAACGAGGCGGTATGCGCGGCCGCCGCTTCGGCCGCCGACAGCGCGTCGAACAGGCCGCCCATGCGCGTGGCGAAGTATTCGCGGTTGCGTTCATACCCCTGCGACGGCGGCGTCATGGCGTCCAGCACGTGCGGCGGCAGCGCCAGGTATTCCGCCTTCAAGGTGGCGGCCAGGCGCTCCAGCGCGGCGCGCTGGGTGGCGGGCGGCACCGGACGCACGCCGCCGCGCGCGGCGCCGGCGCGGATATCGGCCACCGCCGCGTAATCGAATTCGCCGCCGGCCACCAGCCGCGCCAGCCCTTCGGCCTGGTAGCGCTGCAACAGGTAGACCGGCACCAGGCGCGCCTCGATTTCCCCGGCTTGCCGCCCGTCCGGCAGCACATTGAACGAGAAACCGTCGAGCGCGCGCTTGCGCACGGCCGACAGGCTGTCCCACGACTGGACGATGTCCGGCCCGAAATCCCACAGCAACCCATGCGGATGCGCGGCGCCTGGCGAGCGCGCATCGGCGTCGCCCACATAGGTCAGGCCGGCCGCCTGCGCTTCGCGGCGCAATTGCGCCAGCGCCGCCTGTTCGTCCCCGGCGAATTCGCCATACACGTGCCGCACGATATAGTCGTCCCACCGCCCCAGTCCCGCGCCATAGGCGCCATCCAGGTCGACGTTGCCCTGCGCATCGAGTTTCAACACCGGATGCGGATAATCCATGACAGAGCCGTTGCCATGCCGGCTGGCGGCGAAGTTGTGGGCGAAGCCCAGCGTGTGGCCGACTTCATGCGCGGCCAGTTGGCGCAGGCGCGCCAGCGCCATCTGCTCCGCCAATCGTTCACGCCCGTCCGACGGTGCGCCATCCTTGCCGTTTGCGCCATAGGGCGCCAGCAGGCTTTCCGCAATCAGGATATCCTGCCGCACGCGCTGCGAGCCCAGCGTGACGGCGCCGCGGATGATTTCTCCGGTCAGCGGATGCGCCAGCGCATTGCCGTAAGACCAGCCGCGCGTGGCGCGGTGGGTCCACGTGATGATGTTGTAGCGCACATCCATCGGATCCGCCCCTTCGGGCAACAGTTCGACCCGGTAGGCATCCTTGAAACCGGCTTTTTCAAACGCCGTGGCCCACCAGCGCGCGCCTTCCAGCAGCGCGTTGCGCACCGGTTCCGGCGCGCCCCGGTCCACGTAGTAGACGATGGGCTTTTTCACCGGGCTGGCGGCCTCACCCGGAACGGTTTTTTCGAGCCGGTGCCGCACTTGCCAGCGCACGTCCAGGCTGGACGCCAGCGGCGTGGCGAAATCCATGTAGCCGGTATCGAAGCCGCCCGATTGCGGGTGGTAGGCGCGTGGACGGTAGCCGCCGTCGGGCAGGCGCACCATGCTGATGTGCTGGCGCATGGTGAGGCTGGCCGGATCGGCCGCCACCTGTTTCACCCACTCGCCCTGGCCAGGTCCCTGGAACGTCAGCAGCGCTTCCATTTCCACGTTGCCGGGGAAGACTTTCGCATCGGCCGCCAGCACGGCGGAGCGCTTCGGATCGACGCTGTAGCCGCCCTGCCGCGTTTCCGCCAGGCGCGCGGCCACGCCATGCTGGTCGGCCAGCAGGAACGACGAGAAATCGACCAGGTGGCGCGCGCCGTCGGACGCCAGGATGTCGCCGGCCCACAGTACCGCGCCGGCAAACGATTCCGCCACCGCGGCGCGCTCGTCGGCGTCGGCCGACGCGGCCACGTAGCGCGTGTTGTCCTGCACCAGGAACAGCCGGTTGCCATGCTTCTGGAAACGCACCAGCTTGACCTCGCCGGACTGGCGGCGGTCCAGGCCGACGTCGTTCGACCCCAGCGCATAGGGCAGTGAACTCATCAGCAGGAATGGCTGGTCCAGCGCGGACACGCCCAGCAGCACGCGGCCCTGGGCGGTATCGCGCCACAGGTCGATGAAGCCGGGTTGCGCCGCCAGGCCCTGCGTCACGTCCTGCAAGGATTTCGCCGCCGGCGCGGCGGCGGGCGCCGCCACGGCGGGCCCGGAGCACAGTGCAGCGGGGATGGCCGCCAGCAGCAGCGTGGCCAGCGCCCAGGACGGACCGCGCGGCAGCACGGCGGCGGCCAGGCTGGAAGGAATGCGGGCAGCAGGACGGCAACCGGGGCGCGCATCGGGACGGGAATCCGGGCAGGCATCGGGGCCGGCGCCGCTGCGAACATCGTGGCGGGAAGCGGAACGGGAGACTAGGTCGGTCGGGATCATGGCGTGGCAGTCTGGGCCCCGCGCGCGACCTGCCGGGCGGACGCCGCCCGGCAGGATGCCCGCGCGTGGCGGATATACAAAACGGGGCGCGCCCCTGGTGGTGCGCGCCCCGTCCCCTGTTACAGCAATGGCAAACGCAATCGCGTTACTGCGCGCCGGCGGTGGCGGCGGCGCCCTGCGCGTTCATGTTGAGCGCCTTCGCCAGGAAGCCCCAGCGGTCCGTGACTTCCTCGATCTGCTTGCTGGTCGGCTTGCCCGCGCCGTGGCCGGCCTTGGTGTCGATCCGGATCAGGATCGGGTTGGCGCTGGCTTGCGCGGCTTGCGCCGCCGCGGCGAACTTGAAGCTGTGCGCCGGCACCACGCGGTCGTCATGGTCGGCCGTCACGACCATGGTGGCCGGGTAGCAGCCGCCCTGTTTCAGGTTGTGCAGCGGCGAATACTTGTACAGCGCCTGGAATTCTTCCGGATTGTCCGACGAACCGTAATCCGAGGTCCAGGCCCAGCCGATGGTGAATTTCTGGAAGCGCAGCATGTCGAGCACGCCCACGGCCGGCACCGCCGCCGCGAACAGGTCCGGACGCTGGGTCATGGCGGCGCCCACCAGCAAGCCGCCATTGCTGCCGCCGCCGATCGACAGCTTGGCCGGCGACGAGACCTTGTTGGCCACCAGCCATTCGGCCGCGCCAATGAAGTCGTCGAACACGTTCTGCTTTTGCAGCTTGGTGCCGGCCTTGTGCCACGCTTCGCCGTACTCGCCGCCGCCGCGCAGGTTGGCCATGGCGTAGACGCCGCCCATTTCCACCCACGCCAGGTTGGCCACCGAGAACGACGGTGTCAGCGGGATGTTGAAGCCGCCGTAACCGTACAGGTAAGTCGGGTTGGAGCCATCGAGCTTGATGCCTTTCTTCGACACGAGGAACATCGGCACCTTGGTGCCATCCTTGCTGGTGTAGAACACCTGGCGCGTCTCGAATTGCGATGGGTCGAAGTCGACTTTCGGCTGGCGGTAAACGGTGCTCTTGCCGGTCTTCATGTCGTAGCGGTACACCGTGGTCGGGTTGGTGAAGCTGGTGTACGAGTAGAACGTTTCGCGGTCGCCGCGCTTGCCGCCGAAGCCGGACACCGAACCAATGCCCGGCAGCTCGACCTCGCGCACGAACTTGCCTTTCATGTCATGAATCTTGACGGCGCTGTGCGCGTCGCTCAGGTAATTGAGCACCAGCTGGTGGTTGACGATCGACGCCTGCACCAGGGTTTGCGGCGCTTCGGCCACGATTTCCTTCCATTGCGACGGATCGGGCTTGCGCACGTCGACCGCGATGATGCGCGAGCGCGGCGCGTTCTTGTCGGTGCGGAAGTAGAACACCGGGCCGTCGTTGTCGATGAAGTCATAGGCCGCGTCGAAGGCTTCCATCAGGCCGGTGACCTTGGCGTCCTTTTGCGTCAAGTCCTTGTAGAAGATGCGCGACTTGCGCTCGGTGCCTTGCGACGACGTGATGACGAGGTAGCGGCCATCGTCGGTCACGGCGCCGCCAAAGCCCCACTCTTTCTGGTCCGGGCGGTCGTATACCAGCACGTCCGCGCTTTGGGGGGTGCCCAGCTTGTGGAAGTACAGTTTCTGGAAATAGTTCACGCCGGCCAGCCTGGTGGCTTCGGTCGGCTCGTCATAGCGGCTGTAGTAAAAGCCGGAACCGTCGTGCGCCCACGCGGTGCTGGAGAATTTCACCCACTTGATGTGGTCTTCGGTATCCTTGCCGCTGTCGATGTGGCGCACACGGATTTCATTCCAGTCGGAGCCCGAGGCGGCGGTGCTGTAAGCCAGGTACTTGCCGTTCGGGCTGACGGCGGTGCCGGCCAGCGCCACCGTGCCGTCGGCAGCCAGCGCGTTCGGGTCCAGCAGCACGCGCGGCGTGTCGGCCAGGGTCTTCATGGTGTACAGCACGGCCTGGTTTTGCAAGCCATCGTTACGGCTGTAGAAATAGCGGCCGCCTTCCTTGTACGTCACGCTGAAACGCTCGTAGTTCCACAGTTTGGTCAGGCGCTGTTTGATGGCGTCGCGGTTCGGGATTTGCGCCAGGTACGCTTGCGTGACCTTGTTCTGCGCATCGACCCACTCCTTGGTTTCCGCGCTGTTGGCGTCTTCCAGCCAGCGGTACGGGTCGGCCACCGTGGTGCCGTGGTAATTGTCCTGCTGGTCGACTTTTTTCGTGACCGGGTAAGTGAGCGGGGACATGCCGGGCTGGCCGGTCGCCGGGCAGGTTTGCGCGGTGGCGCTGGCGGCGCCAAAGGCGGCGGCCAATGCCAGGATCAGGGAAGCGCGTTTCAATTGCATAGCAGGATAGTCTCGTATCGTGGTAGTTTTGGGAAAGTGCCGGGATCGCCGCACTGTGTATGATGATATCCGCAACGGTGGCAAATAAGTTACGAACTGAACCTGCGTTGGGCGCGGATTATTCGGCCAGCCCCTGCGGCGCCCGCCAGCGCGCCACCCAGCCGGCCAGGTCGGCCGCGGGAATCGGCCGGCTCATGAAGTAACCCTGCGCCTGGTCGCAGCCCATCAGCACCAGCAGGCGCCACACGGCTTCGCTCTCGACGCCTTCCGCCACCACGCGCAAACCCATGTTGTGGCCCAGGTCGATGGTCGAGCGCACGATCTTGGCGTCGCCGGTGTCGTGTTCCATGTTCAGCACGAACGATTTGTCGATCTTCAATTCGTCGACCGGCAAGCGTTTCAGGTAGGCCAGCGACGAATAGCCGGTGCCGAAATCGTCGATCGACAATTCCATGCCCATGCGGTGCAGCCGCTCCAGTGTCTGCTGCGCGCGCACCGGGTCGTCCATGATGGCGCTTTCCGTGATTTCCAGGCAAAACGCGGACGGCGCCAGGCCGTGGCGCGCCAGCAGGTCGGCGAACTTTGCCGGCAAATCCTGGTCCATCAAGTCGCGCGTGGACAGGTTGACCGACAGTTTCAGCGCGGTGCCCGCACTGGCCAGTTCGCGCGACAGCACGGCCGCCTGTTCCATCATCCAGCGCGTCAGCACGCGGATGAAGCCGGTCTGCTCGGCAAACGGGATGAACTGGTCGGGAAACACGTTGCCGCGTTCCGGATGCACCCAGCGCACCAGCGCCTCGGCGCCCACCGGCCGGCCCGTGGCCAGGCAAATCTTCGGCTGCACGAACAGGCGCAGTTCATTGCGCCCGACCGCGTTGCGCAATTCCGTCAGCAGCGACAGGCTTTGCGCGCTGGACTGGTCGAACGCGGCATCGTAGACCACCGCGCCTTCGGTGCGCCGCTTGGCCGTATACATCGCCACTTCGGCCAGGCTCAACAGTTGCTCGGCATCGTCGCCATGCAGCGGATAGCCGGCGATCCCGAGTCCGGCGCCGATATCGACCATCTGCTCGTCCAGCGACAGCGGCGTTTCCAGCGCCCGCAACAGTTCGCGCGCCACCAGTTGCGCGGTATCGAGGCCGCAGTCGGGCAGCAGCACGGCAAACTCATCGCCGCCCAGCCGCGCCAGCTGGGCCGCCGTATCGCGCCGGCCGGCCAGCGTCAGTTGCAGCCGTTCCGCCACCTGGCGCAGCAGCGCGTCGCCGAACGTGTGGCCCATCACGTCGTTGACGTGCTTGAATCGGTCCAGGTCCATCATCAGCACGAACGCCGACGCGTCGCGCTTGCGCGCTGCGCCGATGGCGTCCTGCACATGCATCACGAACTGTGCGCGGTTCGGCAGGTTGGTCAACGTGTCCCAGTACGCCAGGCGGCGGATTTCCTGTTCGCGGCGGGCGATCCCGTCACGCATGCTGTCGAACGCATGGGCCAGTGTGCCGATTTCATCTTCGCGCACGGAGCCGCGAAGGGCCTCGGTCCTGCCCTTGTAATCGCCTTTTTCCAGCCGGCGCGCCACCGTCACCAGTTCGCGGATCGGTTGCGCGATGCGCTTGGCCGTGACCACGCTGACCGCCGCCGAGACCGCGATGCCGGCCAGGGTCAGGCCCAGCAGCCAGCGTTCGAGCCGCGCATATTCGGCTATCGCATCGTCGAACGAACGCGCCAGCACCACCGACACGCCTTGCCCCGCGTCCTCGCCGATATCCTGCCGGCGCGCGCTGTAGCGGACGCCGTCCAGCTGCGCCTCGAACGCGCCGTCGGCGCCAGGCCGGGACTGTTCCATGTAGCGCACCAGGGCGGCCGCCTGCGGCGCCGGCAGCGTCGACGCCACCGGCAGCCAGCCGCCGCGGCTGTCGCGCGTGGCGATTGCCGTGTGCAGCGCGCTGACGTTGTGCATTTCTTCCGCGAGCTGACGGTCGAGCGGGAACGTCATGACGATCCAGCTGATCACGATCGGGGCCTTGACCGGCATCACCACCACCTGGTACGGGTAGCGGTTGACGATACCGATGCCGTTGGCGCCATCGGACGCCTCGGCCTGGTCCAGCATGCCCAGCACGAGTTTTTTCAGGCCGGCCGCATGCACGTCACTGGTGCTGGCGGTGATCTCGCGCTGCGCGCTGACCAGCATCGACGCCGATGCCTTGATGCGGCGGCCGTGGTTGGCCAGCGCCGATTCGATGGTGGCGCGGTCCGCTTCCTCGTTGTTGCCGATGGCCGCCACGAACGCGGTGTCGCGCGCCAGCAGCCGGGCGCCGAAGCGCAGGCTTTGCGCATTCTGGTCGAGCAGGCGGCGGAACACCTTGGCGCCGTTGCCGAGTTCCTGTGCGATGGCGGCGCGCGCATTCGATTCGATGCCGCGCTGGATCACCAGCAGGCCCGCCACCTGGACCGCCACGATCAACAGCATGAACAGGGTCAGGATACGGCTTTCCAGGCTGCGGAAATGCAGGCGGGGACGCAGGGATGGCAGCAGCGGCTTGGGGCCGCCCTCCCGCGCGGGTGCCGCCGCGGGGGGTTTCCGCGCTTTCTGGACGGCCGCGCGGGCCGGCGCCGCGCCGGCGCGCAGCACCAGCGGCTGTTCGAGCGGCGCGCCGCCCGCCATGTTGTAGTGCCACGCTTTCAGCACGTAGCGGCCGGCGGCCGGCACCTCGATGCGCGCCGCGCCGGCGCTGTCGGTCTTGCTGAAATACGGGGTCTCGACCACGCGGATGTAGGCCACCATCTTGTCATGGATGTTACAGCCCAGCACCACGACACCGGGCTTGTCGAACACTTGCGGCGACGCGCTGGTGCCGGAATACAGTTTCTGGTCGAACTTGTGCGCCGGTGAAAACGAATAGATGTGGTGCCGCACCCGGTCATTGTTGGGAAAGTCGATCCGGCTGCCGACCTGCACCACCGTGACCAGCGGAATGAATTTCAAGCCCTTTTGTTCGATTTCCGCGCCTTTCGCGGCCTTCGGCGGCGCCGTGCCGCCTTCGGCCTCGAGGTACACCACGGTGTCGGGCAGCGCATTGCCGCTGCTGTCGGTGACCTGGACCGCGACGCCGGAAGCCCTGCAGGCGGCACCGGCCAGGGCCAGCGTTATCAGGACAGCGGTGTGGTGGAAGCGGATCATGGACGGTGGCGGCAAGTGGCGGCATAGTTCAGGGTTCCTCATTGTAGCCCCACAGCAAAATTTTTCCCTAGCCTTTACATACCGGGTGACGCGTTGGGAGCGTCCACCGGCACAATTGTTTCCAAATTTCATCATCTTGTCACATTGCAAGCCTACCATGCACCTGTCTTGATTACCGGTTGCATACCCAGTGAATAACGTGGCCTACCTGCGCCGCCCGGCATTGCCGGCCAACCAACCCGATCCAAGTACGGACACCGATCCGCACCTGCGCGCCCAGCTGCTCGACATCCTGGAGCGGCGCCAGTTGACGGCGCTGTTCCAGCCCATCGCGCATTTGCAGGGCGGCGTCATCATGGCCTACGAAGGCTTGATCCGGGGCCCATCGGACAGCCCGCTGCATTCGCCGCTGAACCTGTTCAAGGCCGCGCGCGCGTGCGGCCTGGCGCTCGAAGTCGAGCACCTGTGCCGGCGCGTGGTGCTGGAGCGGTTCGCGGAATTGAATTTGCCCGGCAAGCTGTTCCTCAACGTCAGCCCGGAGTGCCTGTTGTTGCAGCGCGACGGCGCGCGCGGCGAAACCCTGCAATTCATCGAACAGATCGGCATCAACCCGGACCGCGTCATCATCGAGCTGACGGAAAACCAGCCGACCTACAACTATGGTTTGATGCGCGAAGCGGTGCTCCATTACCGCAACATGGGTTTCCAGATCGCCATCGATGACCTCGGTGAAGGCTTTTCCAGCCTGCGGCTGTGGTCGGAATTGCGGCCGGAATACGTGAAAATCGACATGCATTTCATCCAGGGCATCAACCAGGACCCGGTGAAGCTGCAATTCGTGCGCTCGATCCAGGAAATTGCCGACAAGTCCGACACGCTCGTGATTGCCGAAGGCATCGAGGCGCAGGCGGAATTGCTGGTCTTGCGCGACCTGGGCGTCGCCTATGGACAGGGCTACCACCTGGGCCGCCCGCACGCCAGCCCCGCCCGCGCGCTGCCGGCGGAAGTCGCCAAGGCGCTCACCCGCAATGGCGTGGCGGTCTATCCCCAGCGCGTTACTGAACACAACAGCGTGACCATCGAAAAATTGCTGACGGAAGTGGCGGTGGTGCCGCCCGCCATGACCAACAACGAGGTGTATGACCTGTTCATGCAAAACCCGAAACTCATGATCTTGCCGGTGGTCGACGACGGTGTGCCGCTGGGCTTGATCACGCGCTTTGCCATGATCGACCATTTTGCCCGTCCGTACCAGCGTGAACTGTACGGCCGCAAATCGTGCCGCCATTTCATGGACAGCACGCCGCTGGTGGCCGACAAGGGCACCAGCCTGCAGGAATTATCATGCCGCATGGCGGAATCCGACGCGCACCATTTGTTCAACGGCTTCATCATCACCGACCAGGGCCGCTACCTCGGCATGGGCACCGGCCACGACTTGATGCGTGAAATCACGCAAATGCAGATCAACGCGGCGCGCTATGCCAATCCGCTGACGCAATTGCCGGGCAACGTGCCGATCAATGAACACATCGACCGGCTGCTGGAAAGCGGCACGCGGTTCTGGGTCTGCTATTGCGACCTCGACCACTTCAAGCCGTTCAACGATGTCTATGGCTACCGGCGCGGCGACGACGTGATCCAGATGACGGGCCGCATCCTCACCGCGCACTGCGACCCGCACCGCGATTTCGTCGGCCACATTGGCGGCGACGATTTCATGATCCTGTTCCAGAGCGAGGACTGGGAAAGCCGCTGCCGCGGCATCCTGGCCGACTTCGCCCACTGCGTACTGGACTTTTACAGCCTGGACGACCGCGACCGCGGTGGCTACATCAGTGAAGACCGGCAGGGCAAGAAAGTGTTTTATTCACTGATGAGCCTGTCGCTGGGCACCATCCGCGTGGAACCGCTGCAATATTATTCGCACCACCAGATTGCCGCGCTGGCGTCGGACGCGAAAAAACAGGCCAAGAAAATCCACGGCAACAGCCTGTTCGTGGACCGGCGGCTGGCGTGATTAATGCACGGACCGCGCGGGATGCAGCGGCTTGGGACCCACCGCATATACGGCCACGGCAATCACGGTCAGGCACCAGACGATCAGCGCGCCGGACGGCAAATCGTACAAGGTCGACAGCACCAGCCCGGCGGCATAGCCGGCCGCGCCGATGCCGTACGCCAGCACCAGCTGGCGCCTGGCGTAATGGCGCACCGCCAGCGCCGGCACGATCAGGCTGGTAAACACCAGGTACACACCCACCAGTTGCACCGACGCGGTGACGGCCAGCGCGAACAGCAGGTAAAACGGCAGCCGGCCCAGCTGGCCATGCAGCAGGTATAGCGCCAGCCCGATCACCACGGTCACGATGGCCGGCAACACCAGCTGGCTGTAGCGCACCCACAGGATTTGCCCGGCCAGCAGATCCTGCAAATGTTCGCCGCCGTGCGGGTCGTGCGCCACCAGCAGCAGGCCGGCGGTGGCGGCCAGGATGAACAGCACGCCGATCTGCGCTTCCTGCACGTCCGGCCACTGTTTTTCCGTCCACGTCAGCAACAGCGCGCCCAGCACCGCGGCGCAGGCGGCCGCGCCCTGCACTGCCCATCCCTGCGGATCGAGGTCGCCCACGCCGGCAATGATGACGCCGAGCGCGGCGATCTGCGCGATCGCCAGGTCGATGAACACGATGCCGCGCTTGAGCACTTGCGAGCCGAGCGGCACGTGCGTCAACAGCACCAGCAGCCCGGCGGCCAGCGCCGGCGCGATGATGGTCAGGTCGAGGCCGCCGTCCATTACTTGTTCGCCTCCAGCAGCTTTTGCACCGTGCTGTCAAAGAACGAGAACAAGTCCTTGCTGCGGTCGTCGCCGCCCACCGTGAACGGCAGCGTGACGGCCGGGATTTTCGCGTGTTCCGACAGCCACTGCGATGCGCGCCCATCCTGGTAGCCGGCCCGCACCACCATTTTCGCCGGCTGCTTTTGCAACTGCCCCAGCAGTGCATTCAAGTGCGCCGCGGACGGTTCCACGCCCGGCTTGGGTTCCAGGGTACCGACCTGGCGCATGCCGAGCCACGCCATCAGGTATTCCATGTTCTTGTGGTGTTCCACGATGGCCACGCCCTTCAGTGGCGCGGCCTGCTGTTCCCATTTCGCCGTGGCGGCGCTCCAGCGCGCCGAGAAATCCTTGTAGCGCGCATCGTAATAGGCGGCGTTGGCGCCATCGAGTTCGGCAAGGCGCTTCGCCAGCGGAGCGGCCACCAGCGCGATGTTTTTCGGATGCTGCTGGATGTGCGGATTGCCGGCCGCGTGCACGTCGCCTTCGGCGCGGTCCAATTTCGTCGGCACGTCCAGGCGCGGCACCAGCGGGCCGGCCATGAAGTAGCCGGGCTGGCCGTCGGCCAGCCTGCTGTTGCCCGATTGCTGGATCAGCACCGGCAGCCAGCCCACTTCGAGTTCCAGGCCGGTGCACACCAGCAAATTGGCATTGCGGGTGCGCGCGATCAGGCTGGGACGGGCTTCCACACGGTGCGGGTCTTGCAGCGCCGTGGTGGCGGACGACACCTTGACCTTGTCGCCGCCCAGTTCCTTGACCAGCGCTTCCCATTCGGGTTCGCACGTCAATACGTTCAGCGCCGCGCTGGCGGGCGCCATCCATAAAGCGGCCGCGCCGGCAATGGCGACGGCAATGGCGGTTGGCAGTTTCATGATGGACTCCTCAGAAAGCGTGGGCCGCGTGCGTGCCGAGGCTCATGATGTATTGCAGGATCACCTGGTTGTCGGTGACGCCGGGACGCGATTTTTCCTGCGCAAACTGCAGGCGCAGGCGCGAGAATTCAGACGGGCTGTAGTCGAACATGATGCTGGTCTTGCGCGGCGAATATGGCGCGAGGATCGCAAAGCTGTCGGCCGCCAGGGTGCCGTCGTCGACCAGGCCGATCGCGCGCGCGCCGGGCGTCACGCGGTCGAAGCGCAGGCCGGCGCGCCAGTTCGGCATGAACTGGTAGACGCCCTGGGCATACCAGCCGGACTGCTTGCCGGTATACGGACCGCTGTAGGCGCGGCCGAGCGGGCCGCCTTCGGTGGCCGTATCGTATTCCAGCGTGCCGCTGTCCTTGCTGCGGAAGTATTCGCCTTGCAGCTTGAAATTGGTGACGGTGGCGTTACCGTTCGGCGCCCATTTGTAAATCGCGTCGGCGATCCAGGTTTTCGTGTTGCCGCTGAACGCGTGCCGCAATCCCTCCTCTTCCCAGGCGCGCCCTTCGGCGCGGGTGCGCAGCAGCGACAGGCCGACACGGTAGCTGGCCGACTCGCCGATGTCGTCGCCAAGGCGGGCGAACGCCGCCACGGAATTGGCGCCATTCTTGTTGCGCGCGGTGCCGGGGAAGTTGGCGCCATTGCCCAGTTCCACGCCCAGTTCCACGAACTTGTCGAGCGGCGCCAGCCACTTGGCCTGCACCCCGTCGGATTTGTATTGGCCGCCGAGGAAAGCCTGGTACGCGAGCGGCGCATCGGCGAAGTCCCAGGTGTGGCTGTGCTGGCTGTTCAGGTAGCCGATCGCCGACAGGAAACGGCCGGCTTTCACGTTGAAGCCGCCGCCGAGGTCGCGGGTCTGGATGAACGCTTCCTCGACTTCCGCTTCATTTTCAGGGGTCAGCGCAAACGTGACCTGGCCCGAGAACGTCGGGTCGATGTTGGCGCGCAGCGTGATTTCCGATTCGCCCAGGTTGAAGCCCTTGGCGCCGGGGCCGGTTTCGCCACCCGGCGGCAGCACGCCCTGCAGGCGGTATTGTTCCGGATCCTGCTTCATGCGCTGGAACGAACCGCCAAGGATGGCGGAAATGTCGGGATTGAACGCGTTGCTGCCGGCCTGGGCGGCGGTCGGAACGGCGGCCGGCGCAACCGCGGCCGTGACTGGCGCAGCCGCCGCGGCCTGGGCCGCGCTGGCGTTGCTGTCGGCCTGCCGCGCGGTGGCGGCCGCGCTTTGTGCCTCGGCCTGCGCGGCGCCGGCCTGGGCTTGCGCCTGCGCCAGCCGCTGTTCCAGCGCGGCCAGGCGCGCTTCATACGATTCCTTCATCTGGCGGATCTGCTCGCGGATGGCGGCCAGTTCCTTCGATTCGGCCGCCGACGCGGCAGGCACGGTGAATACGGTGGTAAACGCGGCAGCCAGCGCCGCGGCAATGACACTCTTCTTGAACATCTTCAATCCTGTTTTTGTATGGGTATAGGCGAGCCGGCGCGTGTGCAAGGCGTTGCGCAGCGGCCCGGAAAGCAATACGAAATCAGGCGAAGGAAGGCGGGGCGCGGGACTGGAAGACGCAGGTGGTGCGCTGGCACGCGACAGGCGTGGCAGCCACCAGCACCACGGGCGCCGCGTGGTCGGCGACCGGGAAGGTATAGGACGGGGTATCGAGCGCGTGCGCGATGTGCGCGAAGGCCAGGCACTGGTCGCAATTCTGGTCCAGCGCCAGGTTTTTCGACGTGCTGAAACCGGCGCCGGCGTCACGCTCCAGCCGCTGCTGCGAACCCTGGCTGACGTCGGACAGGTGCGATATCGCGTGCGTGATCCCCAACTGCTGGGACAGCACCAGCAGCAGCGACAGCAAGGCATAAGCGATATGGCGTTTCAGGTTCACAGCCTAAGGCTCGACGACAGGGTTGGCTTGTATAGATGAATGGGCGTATTGTAATGAGTCCGACAATTTTTCCAAGTATTTTTTGTCGCGATGCGTATCGTACTGTAACAGCCGTGCTACCGGGCGCCATCCTTGCCAAGGAAGGCATGCACCTTGGCGGCCGCCAGCTTGTTTACCGACAACAGCAATTCGGGCGTCACCTGCGCATAGCCATAGCGCTGCCCGAGGTGGCGGGCAATGTGCAACAGCACGTGCGCCGCGACTTCGGCGTCGGCCTCGGCGCGGTGCGCCGTGCCCTGGAAACGGATGCCGAGGCTGGCCGAGAGCGTGCCGAGCTTGTAGCTGCCCAGTTCCGGGTAGACGCGGCGCGCCAGCTTCAGCGAACAGACCGGGCCGAGGTGGCGGCTCGCCAGTCCGGCGCGCGCGCTTTCCGCCCGCAGGAACTTGTCGTCGAAACTGGCGTTGTGCGCCGACAGCGTATCGCCGCCGATGAATTCCACCAGTTGCGGCACCACTTCGCTGGCCGGCGGCGCGCTGTCCACCATTTTTTGCGTGATGCCGGTCAGGCCGGTGATGAACGGCGGGATGCGCACGCCGCAATTGACCAGCGAGACATAGCGCTGCGTGATGCGCCCCTCCTCGATGCGCAGCGCCGCCACTTCCGTGATGCGGTCGCCATTGTCGGGAGACAGGCCGGTGGTCTCGAAGTCGAGCATGACGATGGGTTGGCTGAAGACCGCCATCATGCGCCTCCGAATTTGCGCACCGCGTCCAGCGCCAGGCCGGCGCCGATGCTGCCGAACAAATCGCCTTCGACCCGGCGCGCCGACGGCACCACGGCCGCGATGCGCGCGCGCAGCGACTGCACGCCGGACGAGCCGCCGGTGAAGAACACGGTATCGACCGCCTCGGGCGCCACGCCGGCGTCGTGCAGCATGCCTTGCACGGTCTGTTCGACCGAGCCGACCAGGTGGGCGATGGCCTGGTCGAAGCCGTCGCGCGTCAGCGCCACATCGACCGGCGGCGCCAGGCGGTCCAGGTGCAGTTGCACCGCGCCGGCGCCGGACAGCGCGATCTTGCCTTCCTCGACCTGCATGGCCAGCCAGTGGCCGGCCCGGTCGTCGATCAGCCGCTGCAGCCGGCCCAGTTTTTCCGGTTCGCGCGCATCGCGCAGCAGTTCGGCCAGTTGCGCCCACATTTTCTTGGTATACGCCTGGTTGATGGTGTGCCACGTGGCCAGGTTGAAGAAATAACTGGAGGGCACCTCGGCGCCGCCCTGCAATTGCGTACCCAGGCCCAGCAGCGGCATCACGCTCGACAGGCTCAGGTATTTATCGAAATCCGTGCCGCCGATGTGCACGCCGCCGGTGGCCAGGATATCGTCGCGGCGGTCGGCCCTGGCAATCCGGTCCGGCGCCAGCCGCACCAGGGAAAAGTCCGACGTGCCGCCGCCGATATCGGCGATCAAGACCAGTTCTTCGCGGCCGATCTGCGATTCATAGTCGAACGCGGCGGCAATCGGTTCGTACTGGAACGCAATGTCCTTGAAACCGACTGCGCGCGCCACGTCGGCCAGCGTCTGTTCAGCCAGCTTGTCGTTCTCGGCATTATCGTCAATGAAATACACGGGGCGGCCAAACACGGCGGACGCCAGCGGGCGTCCCGCTTCGCGCTCGGCGCGGCGCTTCAATTCGCCGATGAATTGCTGCAGCAGGACACGGAACGGCAGTGCGCGCCCCGCCACTTCGGTCTGGCCATCGATCAGCGAAGTGCCCAGCAAGCTTTTCATCGAGCGCATCAGGCGCCCTTCGTAGCCGGCCAGGTATTCGGCCAGTGCGGCCCGGCCGTAGCTGGTGGTATCGTCGTCGGCGTTAAAAAACACCACGGAGGGCAGCGTTACCTTGCCGTCTTCCAGCGCCAGCATGGTGGGCTGGCCCGGCCGTACCCAGCCTACCGTGGAATTGGACGTGCCGAAATCGACGCCGCAAGCTGTGGCCATGCCTACCTCCGTTAAAAGGGGCAGAATTATATCAGAAATGGCGGCGCTGGAGGTTGCTTTTGGGTTAGTAGTTTCCACACGTCAATTTGCTGGAATTTTCAGGTAAATAAGGGCAAACTATTGCCATTAGGTAATTCCAAGAATACTCTTTGAAACATAACCCGATGCATGCTGCCGCCGGCATGGCCCCACCGAGACAATGAGAACAAAGCAATCCACGCCCGCACTGAGCCTGGCGGAACACAAAGCCGCCATCGAGAAGGAAAACCGGCGCGTCACCTCGTATGACGTGGCGCTGGTGGCGGGCGTGTCGCAATCGGCGGTATCGCGTTGTTTCAAGCCGGGCGCCAGCGTGTCCAAGGCCACCTACGCGCGCGTGATGAAGGCCGCCGCCGCGCTCGATTACATTCCCAACGCGGCAGCGCGCAGCCTGATCACGCGCCGCACCAACATGGTGGCGGTCATCATTTCCAACATGGCGAACCTGGCCTATCCGGAAGCGCTGTCGGAGCTGAGCCAGCAAATCGGCCGGCGCGGCAAGCGCGTGCTGCTCTTCACCCTGCAGCGTGAAACCGATATCGGCGCCGTCATGAACGATGTCTGGCAATACCAGGTGGACGGCGTGATTGCCGCCGCCGCGCTGACCGACGAGCAGGTGGCGGAATTCGAGCGCCGCCGCATGCCGCTGGTGGTGTTCAACCGCGGCTTGCGCGGCCAGGCCGTCAACACCGTCGCCTGCGACCATTATGAAGCGGGCCACATGCTGGTGGCGCGGCTGGCGGCCGCCGGCCACCGCAGCTTCGCCATCATCGATGGACCGGAAGACAATATCGTCGGCAGCGAACGCCGCCGCGGCGCGGCCGACAAGCTGGCCGAACTCGGCCTGCCCGCCCCCGTCATCGTGCGCGGCCATTTCGATTACGCCAGCGGTGCGCGCGGCTTGCGCGACATTATTTCGCGCCTCGGCCACGTGCCGGACGCGGTGATTTGCGGCAGCGACGTGATGGCGATCGGCTGCCTCGACTATGCGCGCCACGAACTGGGCTTGTTGGTGCCGGCGCAATTGTCGGTGGCCGGGTTCGACGCGGTGGAACCATCGAACTGGCGCAGCTACAACCTCACCACCTTGCGCCAGCCCATCCACAAGATGGCGGCGGCCGCGGCGGAATTGCTGCACAACCTGATCGAACTGGATGACGGCGAAGTGGAAAAACGCATGTTCGCTTCGCAGTTCATTGACGGCGCCACGGCGCGCCTGGAGCCACTGCCGAGCGTATCGCTGGCTGCTTGATTGTTTGACAGAAATATTGTCTTTAGCTAAAGTCATGCTTTAATAAAAAAGCAACTTTAACCGGAGACTGCCGATGTTCAAGATCTTGCTGGCCGTCGCGCTGGCCACCATGCCCGCGCCGGCGACCGCGGCGTCCGCCCTGCCCGACTACCCATTCATCCATACCCATGGCGAAGCCTTCCTGTTCGTGGTGCCGAACATCGGTGAAATCGATTTCGACATTTCCGCCTACAACGCGTCGCCCGACGCCGCGGTTGCCGTGGTGCGAGAGCGCATTGCGGAAATCCAGCAATTGCTGGCCGAGAATGGCATCGCCGAGGGCAATATGACGTTCAACGACTTGCGCCGCGAAATCCGCAAGGGCGGCGACCCGGCCACGCCGGAGTACGACATCAAGTGCACGGTCCACATCAACGTCAACGACTTGACCAGGTGGCGCGCCATCATGGAACCGCTGCTGTCGAAACCCAACCTCGATGCGCTGGCCACCACGTTCGGCACCACGGAGCGCAAGAAAATCGAACAGGAACTGGTGGCGCAAGCCGTGCAGGAAGCGCAGGAAAAAGCGCAAGCCATGGCCAGCGGCTTTGGCAAGAAAGTCGGCCCAGTGGCCGGCATTTCTTCCGGCGAGCTGAAAAACATCACGCGCTCGGTCGGCCTGATGCCCGGCGACCGCTACTACGACAGCGGCAAAGGCAAGCGCCCGCCGCAAGACCGCTCGGAAATGCTGATGGTCAGCGCCATGAAGATGACGCAGACGGTCGATGTGATTTTCCGGATCAAGTAATCGCTGTTGAAAGAAAGGGTGATGATCCGGTTTGCCGCCTTGTCCTTGATTGCTTCAGCCATGCTGGCTGCACCCGCATCGGCGGCGGATAACTCCCCTGTGGAAACACGTGGCGTGTTGCCGACCGGATGGGTCGCCGGGCCGCCGCCTTCGACGGAGGAACAATGGCGTTGCGCAAGCAGTGACCAGGGCTGGAAGGTCGCACGCAATGGGAACGGGACAGTCACCCTGTCGCGCGCCAGCTATGGCCGGCCACCGC
>CBIHOX010000056.1:0-32253 GCA_966211685.1 uncultured Pseudoduganella sp. | reverse complement strand
ACAGCATACGACAAACGCGACTGAAAAAGTAGGCGCTTGTTTGCAATTGATCATGCGGGCGACGGGGCCGCCTGGCGCGAACGCCACCAGCCTTCGCCCATGTACACCAGCAGCGCCGACCAGATCACGATGAATCCCGCCAGCCGCTGCGGCGAAAACGCTTCGTCGAAGAACCACAGCCCCAGCAGCATCTGCATGGTGGGCGACAGGTATTGCAGCATGCCGAGCACCGACATCGGGATGCGGCGCGCGCCGGCCGCGAACAGCAGCAGCGGGATCGCGGTGATCGGGCCGGCCGCCGCCAGCAGCCAGCGCGTCCCGGACGCGGAGTTGGCGAACGTGTTTTCACCGTGCAGCGACAGCCACGCCAGGTAGGCCGCCGCCAGAGGGAACAAAATGATGGTCTCGAACGACAAGCCTTCCAGCGCGGCCAGCGCCGCGGTCTTGCGCAGCAAGCCATAGCCGCCGAACGTCAGTCCCAGCACCAGCGCGATGTATGGCGGCTTGCCGGCCTGCCACGTCAGCCAGGCCACGCCCAGCGCCGCGAGGCCCACCGCCGCCCACTGGCCCGGCCGCAACCGTTCCTTGAGGAACAGCAAGCCAAACAACACGTTGATCAGCGGATTGATGAAATACCCGAGGCTGGCGTCGATCACATGGCCATTTTTCACGGCCCAGATATAGAAAAACCAGTTGGCGGTCAGCAGCAGCGCGCTGGCCACGAAACTCGCCACGACCTTGGGCTTTTTCAATACGTCCGGCAGCCAGCCCCACTGGCTGCGCGCGGTCAGCACCACCGCCAGGAACACCAGCGACCACACCATGCGGTGCGACAGGATTTCCATTGGCGGCACCGGGCCGATAGCGTGGAAATATAACGGGAACAGGCCCCAGCAAAAGAAGGCAAGGGCGGCGTACAGGATGCCTGGATTCATGGATAGTGACTCGTGAGCGCGGCGGGTAGCTGCGCGGAAAACTTTGGGCGGTCTGTCATTATCGCGGAAATCGTATGGCGGCGCTGACGGGAGTAAAATCCGGCATTCGAACGAGCTGAACGGGACTTGCAAATTGACTATAGTTAAACTATTGTGCAATGCACCAAAACAACTTCAGGTGCAACCTTGACCGCGGAACATAAGAAGAGCAGCCTCGTCGCGCTGACCCTGGCTGCCGTCGGTATCGTGTATGGCGATATCGGCACCAGCCCTTTGTACACGCTGAAGACGATTTTCGACCCGGAACACGGGCTCGCCCTCAATCCCGCCAACCTGACCGGCGTGGTGTCCCTGATTTTCTGGGGCTTGACCATGATCGTGTCGCTGAAATACGTGACCTTGGTGCTGCGCGCCGATAACCGCGGCGAGGGCGGCGTGATGGCGCTGATGGCGCTGGCGCTTAATTCCGTCAGCAAGCGCTCCGGCTGGCATAGCCCGCTGCTGTTGCTGGGCGTGTTTGGCGCCACCATGTTTTATGGCGACAGCGTGGTGACGCCGGCCATTTCCGTGCTGTCCGCCATCGAGGGCCTGGAAGTGGTGACGCCCGCCTTCAAACCCTATGTGGTGCCACTGACCATCATCGTGCTGGTGTCGCTGTATGCGCTGCAACAGCATGGCACGGCCGGCATCGGCCGCTGGTTCGGCCCCATCATGGTGCTGTGGTTCGCCGCGCTGGCCGCCATGGGCGTGATCAACATCGTCAAGGCGCCGCAAATCCTCGCGGCGCTGAACCCGTGGCACGCCTTAGAATTCATGCTGGCCAATAAATATGCCGGCTTCGTGGCGCTGGGCGCCGTGGTGCTGGCGTTCACCGGCGCCGAGGCGCTGTATGCCGACATGGGCCACTTCGGCAAGAAGCCGATCCGCATGGCGTGGTTCCTGGTGACGTTTCCGGCGCTGGCGCTGAACTACCTGGGCCAGGGCGCGCTGCTGATCGCGCAGCCGGAAGCGATTTCCAACCCGTTCTTCCAGCAGCTGGGCAGCTGGAGCGTGATTCCTCTGGTGGTGTTGTCGACCATGGCCACCGTGATCGCGTCGCAGGCCACGATTTCCGGCACCTTCTCGATGACGCGCCAGGCCATCGCCCTGGGCCTGCTGCCGCGCATGCGCGTGCTGCACACGTCGGCCACGGAAATGGGCCAGGTGTATATCCCCGCCGTCAATTGGCTGCAGCTGGCCGTGGTGCTGATCGCGGTGCTGGGCTTCGGCTCGTCGGAAAACCTGGCGGCCGCCTACGGCATTGCCGTGACGGCGACCATGCTGTCGACCACCATCCTGACATTCTTCGTGACGCGCTACCGCTGGCACCTGCCGCTGGCCGTGTGTTTCGGCGCCACCGGTTTCTTCATCGCGATCGATATCATGCTGTTCTCGGCTTCCACCCTGAAGCTGCTGCACGGCGGCTGGTTCCCGCTGTTGCTCGGTTCTGTGCTGCTGACCATCATGCTGACCTGGCGCACCGGCCGCGAACTGGTGTTCCAGAACCTGGAAAAGCATGCGATTCCGCTCGACGCCTTCCTGGAATCGCTGTTCATGGCGCCGCCGACCCGCGTCTATGGCACGGCGATTTTCCTGCGCGGCGAAAGCGACGGCGTACCGCACGCGTTGTTGCACAACCTGTCGCACAACAAGGTGCTGCACGAACGCGTGGTGTTCATCACGGTCTACATCGTGGAAGAGCCATGGGTGCCGTCCGCCGAGCAGGTCAAGATCACGGAACTGGGCCACAAGTGCTACCAGGTCAACGTGCATTACGGCTTCAAGGATGAACCGGACATTCCGAACGTGCTGAAGCTGTGCGCCGCGCACGGGCTGGAGTTTGAAATGATGGAAACGTCGTTCTTCATCGCGCGCCAGACCGTGATTTCCACGCCGGGTTCGGGCATGGCGTCGTGGCGCGAGCACCTGTTCGTCGCCATGTCGCGCAACGCGCGCGCGGCGGCCGACTATTACCAGATTCCGCCGAACCGGGTGATCGAACTCGGGACCCAGGTGGAAATCTGATGGCGCGCGGAGAAATGTAACGGAATCCTGCATCGGCCGGACGGCTTGCCGCAGTCTGCTACACTGCTGCCCTGGCCGGTTCGGCATGTCTACTAACGAAGGGTGTTATGAAATCGATGTTCCTGAAATGTGTGCCGCTGCTGTGCGCCGTGGCGCTGACGGCCTGCGGCGGCGGGGCCAAGAAAACCACGACGGCGGAAATCCCGGCCCAGCCGGCCTACGCCAAGACCGACCTGGTGGTCGGCGCCGGCGAGACCGTGGCGGCGGGCGACCTGACCACCGTCAATTACACGGGCTACCTGTACGACAGCACCAAGCCGAATTCGCGCGGCACGCAGTTCGAAACCGGCAGCCGCAGTTTCGCGGCCGGCACCGGCGCCGTGCTGCCCGGCACCACGTACACCCTGCTGGGCTGGGACCAGGGCGTCCCCGGCATGAAAGTCGGCGGCAAGGCCAACCTGGTATTGCCGTACAACCTGGCGTATGGCGTGCGTGAATACACCAGCCTGCAAAACATCAAGGTGCCGGTGTATACGCCGGTGGTGTTCGAGGTGGAAGTGGTGTCGCTGAAGAAGGCCTCGCCCGCCGTTACCGTGACCATCACCGACACCGTGGTGGGAACAGGCGCGCCGGCCGAATACAGCAAGGTGCTGACCGTGAAATACACCGGCTGGCTGTACAACCCCGAGACCAAGACCAAGGGTGCGCAATTCGACACCAATACCACTGGCTTCAACTTCAGCCTGGGCTCGGGCGTGATCCAGGGCTGGACCAACGGCGTGCTGGGCATGAAGGTCGGCGGCAAGCGCACCCTGGTCATCCCGCCGGAACTGGCATATGGCAACGTGGCGCAGACCAAGACGGAAAACGGCGTCACCACCACCACCATTCCGGCCAATTCGACGCTGATCTTCGACATCGAGCTGGTGGGCGTGAAATAAGCCGCCGCGCATAAGCCGCGCTACCTCGTAAAAAATCCCCGCTTGCACCGCGCAGCGGGGATTTTTCTTTGCCGGCGCCGCCGTGCTAGCCGCGCAGCGCGGCGGCCGGCGGCGTGCGCAGCGCCGCCACCGTGTGGCGCGCGGTGGCGGCCAGCGCCACCAGCAGGGCCAGCGCCAGCGCGCCCGCCAGTGGCCACCAGCCCAGCGCCGCATGGTCGGCGAAGCCGGCCAGGTGCCGCTCGATCGCCAGCGCGGCCGGCGGCAAGCCGACCACGGCGCCCACGCCCAGCAGCACGGCGAATTCCCGTCCGACCAGGCGTGCAATGGCGGCCCGTCCCGCGCCATGCAGCTTGCGCAGCACGATTTCACGACGGCGCCGCTGCACGCTGTAGGCCGACAGCACGTAAATGCCGCTGGCCGCCAGTGCGGTGGCGATCGCGCCGGCCGCGCCCAGCATGCGCGCCATGCGCACGTCGTCGTCATAGGCCGCGCCGAACAGGCTGGCGGCGCGGCGCACGTCCAGCACGCTGTTCGGGAAGTAACGGTCCCACACCGGCTGGATGCGCGCCTGCAGCGCGGCGCCGTCGCCGCTGCTGCGCAGCGTGACCACCTGCGCGTTGTCCAGCATGTAGAGCATCGGTTGCACGCGGTCGCGCAGGCTGGCGAAACGGATGTCGGGCGCGATGCCGATATAACGGCTGCCCACCGCGTCTTCCGGTTTGGCATAGCCCAGCGCCAGCGCGGCCGCGACATTGAGCACGCTGCCCCGGCGCTCCTCCTTGTCAACGCGGTCCAGCGCCGGGTCGAACAGGCGGCCGTGCACGGGGCGGATACCGTACAGCTGGAAAAAATCCGCGCTGACCATTTTCATTTCCAGCTGCACGGCGCGGCCGTCCTGGCCCCGGGTAGCGCCCGTGATCTTGAGCCCGTCGCGCCCCACGGCTTCGGACAGCCACGCCACGCCTTCGACGCCGGGCAAGGTGCGCAGCGCTTCGACGAAACCGGCGCCTTGCGGCGTGCCGCTGTCGTCCGGCATGTCCAGCACGTACAGGCCGGCCGGATCGAAACCGCGCCACGCGGTGCCGGCATAGTGGGCTTGCCATGCGATGGCAATCGCCGTGCCGGTCAGCCCCATGGCCACGGCGAATTGCAGTACCGTCAGCGCGCGGCGCAGCCACAGGCCGCCCGCGGTCTCGCTGTCGCCGCGCCCGGCCAGGGCGGCGGCGGGCCGCACGCCGATGGCGATCCAGGCCGGGTAGGCGCCGGCGCACAGGCCGGTGAGCAGCGCCAGCGCCACGGCCAGCGCGGCGTTTTCCAGGTTGGCCACGCCTTCCAGCGGGCGCGCCATCAGCGCGCCGAAGGCGGGCAGCAGCAGCCACGCTAGCAACATGCCGCAGATCGCGGCCAGCAGCGCCACCAGCGTCGACTCGGCCAGCAATTGCGCGGCCAGCCGCGCCGGGCCCGCGCCCAGCAGCTTGCGCATGGCGATTTCGCGCTGCCGGCGCACGGTGCGGATGGTCGCCAGGTTGACGTAATTGCTGGCCGCCAGCACCAGGATCAGCGCCGTCACGCCGCACAGGGCCAGCACCGCGCCGCGCTGGCCGTGCCGTGCGCCGGTGCGGCTTTGCGCCAGGTCTTCATCGAAGTAGGCGCTGCGCAGCGGGATCACGCGGATGTCGGCTACGTTGCGCCCGCCCAGGCTGGCGCCGAGCGGGCTTTTCAGGAATTTCTGGTTGAATTCCGACTGGTCCACGAAACGCTGCAACTGAAGCTGCAACTGCGCCGCCAGTAATTGCGGATCGGCGCCCGGCTTGAGTTTCAGGTAAAGGCCGCCGCGGCGCTGGAAGTTGGTGTCGATGCCTTGCCGCTCGGCGGCCGGCCATGCGCTGGAGACCACGCTGACCAGCGCTTCGTACGGCACGGTGCTGGCGGCCGGCGCGTCGGCCACGATGGCCAGGACCTGCAGCGCCTGGCCGCCCGCCTCCACGCGCTGGCCCAGCGCCGGCTTGCCGCCAAACAGGCGCTGGGCGGCCGATTGCGTCAGCGCCAGCCCGTCCGGGCGCGCCAGCGCCGCGTCGAGCTGGCCGGCGATCGTGCGCACGCCGAACATCGGGCCGAATGCGCGGTCGACCGCCTGCAGGTTGAGCTGGTGCAGTGTTCCGCCGGCGCGCAGCGGCGTTTCCAGCGGATGCACGATGGTGGACGCTTCCACCATGCCGCTGCCGGCGGCGGCATGGCGCAGCGGGTACGACACCCGCAACTGCCATTCCGGCCGGGGGAAGAAATTGACGCGTTGCTTGATGGCCACCACGCGCCCGTTGTCGGGCACGTGGCTGTCATAGCTCAGGCTATGGCGCACGTAGCCCAGCAACAGGAAGCAGGCGGCAAAGGCCACGGCCAGGCCGGCAACGGCGGTGAACGAGTGGCCCGGCTCACGCAGCAGCAGGCGCCATGCGATGCGGAAGTCGCGCGGGGAGATCAAGGACAGGTAGGACATATGGGCTCCTCAAGTGCGCAGGGCCAGCGCCGGCGGCAGCCGCAGCGCCGCCAGCGTATGGCGGATGGTGGCGGCGGCCGACACGGCCAGCACGGCGGCCAGCGCCGCCAGCAGCGTCCAGCCGCCGATCGGGGCGCGTTCCGCGAACGGCGCCAGGTAGCGCTCGATCAGCAGCGCGGCAGGCGGAAGGCCCAGCAGCGCCGCGCAGCCCAGCAGCCACGCGAATTCCCTGCCCAGCAGGCGCGCGATCGCGCCGCTGCTTGCCCCGTGCAGCTTGCGCAGCACGATTTCCCGCGCGCGGCGCTGCACGTTATAGGCTGCCAGCACATAGATGCCGAAGGCCGACAGCAGCAGCGCGGTGGCGCTGGCCGCCGCCAACAGGCCGGCCAGGCGGGCGTCGTCGGCATAGTTGTCGCTGTAATAGCTGGCCGCGCGGTGGATGTCCACCAGGTTGTCGGGGAAGTATTGGCGCCACAGCGCTTCGGCCGTGCGTTCCAGCTGCGCCATGTCGCCCCGGTAGCGCACCGTGAGCACGGACGCGCCCAGGCTGTTGCGGTAAATGACGGGCGCGGCCTGGTCGCGCAGCGACTGGTAGCGCACGTCAGGCACCACGCCCACCACCACCGGATGCACCATGCCGAAGCCGGTCATCACCTGCAGCGTCTGGCCGACAGCTTCCCGCGGCGTGGCGTAGCCCAGCGCGCGGACGGCGGCCGCGTTCAGCATCACCGCATGGTCATTGGTTTCCTGCTCGCGCCGCGGATCGAACAGGCGCCCCGCGAGCGGCTGCACGCCATACACATGAAAGAAATTCGGCGACACCACGCGTTCCTGCAGCGCCGACGAACGCCCGTCCGGGCGCTGGACCGGGTTGTTCAAGCCCAGGTAAAAGCGGCCCGGCGGCACCGGCGACAGCGCCACGCCTTCCACGCCGGGCACGCGCAGCAGTGCATCGCGCAACTGGCGCGCAGCCTGGCCCTGCCACATTTCAGCCGGCAGATCGAGCACCAGCAGCGGGCGCGGATCGAAACCCGGGTCGGCCGCGCTGGCGTAGCGCGTCTGCCATGCGACCGCCATGGTCGATGCGGTCAAGGCCATGGCGGCCGTCATCTGCAGCACGGTGACGGCGCGGCGCAGCCACGCGGTGCCGTGGGTTTCCTGCCCGCCCCGTCCCGCCAGCGCATGGGCCGGACGCACGCGCAGCGCCACCCAGGCCGGATACAGCCCGGCCAGCACGCCGGTGGCCGCGCCGATGGCCAGCGCCGCCGCCGCGGCCGCGCCGGTGGCGCCGTCCATGGCGGCGGCCAGCGGACGGTTCAGCAACAGCGAGCAGCCCGGCAGCAGCAGCCACGCCAGCAACAGCCCGCCGGCGGTGGCCAGCAGCGCCACCAGCATGGATTCGGCCAGCAGCAGCCCGGCCACCCGCGCCGGGCTGGCGCCCAGCACCTTGCGCAGCGCGATTTCCGGGCGCCGCCGCATCACGCGCACGGTGGCCAGGTTCACGTAATTGATGGCGGCCAGCAGCAGGATCAGGACCGCGATGGCGGCCACGCCTGCCACCAGCACCGGATTGCCGTGGCGGCCGCCGATGTCCTTGGCCGCCAAATCGCGGTCGAAATACCAGTCGCGCAGGGAGACCAGGAAAAACTCCATGTGGGGCTTGCCGTGCAGGCTCTCGCGCATCGCGGGCGGCATGGTGGACAGGAATGGGGAACTGTCCGACGCCTGCTGCAGCGCGCGCTGCATGGCCTGCGGCGTGGCGCCCGGCGCCAGCCGCAGGTACAGCGCGCCGACGATGCCGCCCCAGTTGTCGTTCCATTGCTTGCGCTGTTCTTCGGGCAGCACGCGGTTGCCGATGCCGAACAGCACCTTGTATTTCAGGCTGGACGCTGCAGGGGGATCGGCCACCACGGCCGCCACCTGGAAGCGGATATTGTCCAAGGTGAGCGGCTGGCCGATGGCCGCGCCGGGGCTGCCGAACAGCAGGGCCGCCTGCGTGGCCGTCAGCGCCACCGTGTCCGGCTTGTCCAGCGCGGCGCGCAAGTCGCCATGCAGCGCCTGCAGGCCCAGTACGGCCGGCATGGCGGGCGTGACCAGCATGGCGTCCAGCACGCTCAAGGCGGCGCCCTGGCGCAGGGTCAGGCTGCCCGGCACCGCCGCCGCGGCGGCTTCGGCCAGGCCGCTGCGTTCGGCCGCGCCCAGCAGCGGCATCGGCGTACGCTCATACCAGCCGCCGCTGGACGGTGAATTGATCCGGGTTTTCACCATGTACACGCGCCCGGAGCCGGGCACATGGCTGTCGTAGCCATAGCTGAAGCGCACGTACGCCAGCAGCAGGAAACAGGCCGCCAGCCCGGCCGCCAGGCCGGCAATGGTGACGGCTGAATACACGCGCTCCTGCAACAGCAGGCGCCATCCGATGCGGAAGTCGCGCAGCTTCATGCGGCACGCAGCGCGTCAACCATGATGCGGCCGTCGAGGAGGTTCAGGGTGCGCGACGCCTGCGCGGCGTGGGCCGGCGAGTGGGTGACCATCACCACGGTGGTGCCCTCGGCGTTGATGGTGCGCAGCAGGCGCATGACTTCATCGCCATGCGCGGTATCGAGGTTGCCGGTCGGTTCGTCGGCCAGCAGCACGGCCGGCCCGGCCACCAGCGCGCGCGCGATGGCCACGCGCTGTTGCTGGCCGCCCGACAGTTGCGACGGCCGGTGGTTGGCGCGGTGCAGCACCCCCAGTTTGTCCAGCATGGCGGTGACCCTGGCCTTGCGTTCGCGCGCCGGCATGCCGGTGTATTCCAGCGCCAGTTCCACGTTTTCAAAAACGCTGAGTTCCTCGATCAGGTTGAAGCTCTGGAAAATGAAGCCGATGCGGCCGCGCCGCAAGGCGTTGAGCTTTGCTTCGCTCCAGCCGGCCACGTTCTGGCCCTCGAACCAGTAATCGCCGCTGGTGGGCACGTCGAGCAGGCCGAGAAGGCTGAGCAGGGTGGATTTGCCGCAGCCGGACGGACCGGTGATGGCGACATATTCGCCGGCATCGATTTCCAGGTCGATGCGGTCCAGCGCCGTGGTTTGCACTTCGCCGGCCTGGTGGATTTTGCTGACACGCGATAGCTTGAGCATGGAACGTCCTTATTTGTGTTGGGGGGAGCTTACTTGGAAATGTGCAGCCTGGGGGCCTTGCCAAAGGCCGCGTAGCCGGAAACGATGACGCGTTCACCCTTGGCCAGCCCGTCCAGCACCTCGAACTGGCTGTTGTTGCGCCGTCCGGCGCGGATTTCGCGCCGCTCGGCCGCCGTGCCGTCCGGCGACAGCACGAAGACCCAGGCGCCGCCGCTGTCGTTGACGAACGCGCCGTTGGGCAGCAGCAGGGCGGGCGCCGGCTCGCCCAGCGTGATGCGGGTATCGACGCTCTGGCCGGGACTCAGCTCTTCCGGCGCGGCGCCGCTGAACTCCAGCTCCACGGTGAAGCGGCCATCCTTGATTTGCGGGTAGACGCTGGCCACCCGCACCGCATAGCCGCGGCCATCCTGCTGCACCGTGCCGTGGCGCCCGACGGCCACGCGCTTGAGGTAAAACTCGTCGACTTCGGCGGTCAGCTTGAAGTGGTCGGGATCGTCGATGCGGCCCACGTGCTTGCCGGTGGCGATCGATTCGCCGACCTGCAGGTGGAAGTCGGTCAGGCGGCCCGCCGTGGGTGCGCGCACGGCCAGCGCATCGACCGTGGCGCTGACCAGCTTCAGGCCGGATTTCAAGCCGTCGAGCGCGGTCTGCAATTGCGCCAGCGCGTGCCGGCGCACACGCGCTTCGGTGCTGTCGCTGTCTTTTGCCTGGGCCAGCGCGCGCTGCTGGCGCGCCAGCCGGTCCTGCGATTCTTCCAGTGCGGCGGCCGACAGGTAGCCTTGGGCGGCCAGGCGCGCGTTGCGTTCATGCTGCTTGCGCGTCTGTTCCAGCTGGAACGCGAGGTCGTCGATGCGGCGTTCGCGGTCGCTGCGGCTGGCTTCCTGCGCCACGCGCAAGTTCGACAGGTTCGATATCTGTTGCGCGTGTTCGGCCTGGCGCGCCAGCAATTCCAGGTTGCGCTGCGGGTTGGAAATGCGGAACAGCAGTTGTCCCTGTTGCACGCGTTCGCCGTCGCGCGCATAGACTTCTTCCACGCGGCCCGATTCCACGGAATCGAGCATCACGGAACGCAGCGGCGCCGCGCTGGCGCGCACCACGATGTCGTCGCGGTAGATGCCCTGTTCGACGGTGGCGGTACGCAGGTCGGCGGCGTGTACTTGCAGGCCGCGCGGCATCCAGTACCACAAGGCGGCGGCGGCTGCGGCGATGGCGGCCACGGCGGCGCATGCAATGGCGATGCGCCTGCCGCGCCGGCGGGGCACGATGGCGTCCATGGCGGCGCCGTTGACGAGTTGCGGGTGTGGGTTCATGCCGGGCTTACTGCAAGGGCTGTGCCAGCCGGGTTTTCCGGGCGTTCCGATGCCGCCGGCGGCGCGATTGTCCGCATGCGGACAGGGCGCGGTGTCCGATAACGGACAGTGCGCGGCGGCGCGCCGCCGCCGTGAAAAAAGCCGGCCGGCGCGGCCGGAATGTACTGCTAGAATGCGCCCCATGGCTGATTCCACCGCACACATCCTGATCCTCGACGACGACGCCGATGTCGCATGCGCCGCACAATTGCTGCTGCGCCGCCGCTACGGCAAGACCGCCACCCTGGCCGATCCGGCCGGGTTGCCGCGCTACCTGCAACAGGGGACGCCGGACGTGGTGTTGCTGGACCTGAATTTCACGCCGGGCCGCATCGATGGCGGCGAAGGGCTGGCGCTGCTGGACTTGCTGCGCGTGCAGCCGCGGCCGCCCGCCGTGATTGCGCTGACGGCGTATGCCGACGTGCCGCTGGCGGTGGAAGCGCTCAAGCGCGGCGCCTGCGACTTCATCACCAAGCCATGGGATAACGCGCGCCTGGTGGCGGCCATCGACGCCGCGCTGGCGCGCCGCGCTTCTACTGCGGCGGTATCGGACGCCACCGCCGCGCTGATGGGCGATTCGCCCGCCATGCGCAGCGTGAAGGCCATGATCGCCAGCGTGGCGCCGACCGACGCCAACGTGATGGTGCTCGGTGAAAACGGCGTCGGCAAGGAATTGGTGGCGCGCGCCATCCATGCCGCGTCGCGCCGCGCCGGCGGCACCTGCCTGGCGGTGGACATGGGCGCACTGCCCGAAGCCACCTTTGAAAGTGAATTGTTCGGCCACCGCAAGGGTTCGTTCACCGACGCCAAGGCCGACCGCGCCGGACGCTTCCAGGCGGCGCGCGGCGGCACGCTGTTCCTCGATGAAATCGGCAACATGCCGCTGGCCGCGCAAGCCAAGCTGTTGACGGTGCTGGAGCGGCGCGAAGTCACGCCGGTCGGCGCGGACCGGCCCGAAGCCATCGACGTGCGCATCGTCAGCGCCACCAACCTCGATGAAATCAAGTTGTTCGATCCCGCCGTGTTCCGCCCCGACTTGCTGTTCCGGCTGAACACCATCGTGATCCGCGTGCCGCCGCTGCGCGAGCGGCGCGACGATATTCCCGGCCTGCTGCGCCATTACCTCGACTGGTATGAACGCCAGTACCAGCGCCCGGCGCGCGCGCTGGACGGCGATGCGCATACGGCGCTGGTGCAATACGCGTGGCCGGGCAACGTGCGCGCGCTGCGCCATGCCTGCGAGCGCGCCGTGATCCTGGGCACGGGGGCGCAATATGCGCTGGCGGATTTCGGGCTGCCGGGGATGGATGGCGGCGGCGCCGTGATGGCGGGCCTGGGGCATGGCCATGCGGGGCCCATGGGCAGCCTTGCGGGCAATGGGGACAATTTTGCCAGCCCGGCCGGCGCGTCTCCCGGCGGGGGCGAACCCGCCGCACCGCGCATTGCCGGTGACGACCTGTCGCTCAATGCGCTGGAGCGCGACGCGATTGCCGCCGCGCTGGCCGCGTCGAACGGCAACATCAGCCATGCGGCGCGCATGCTGGGCGTCAGCCGCGCGGCGCTGTACCGCAAGCTGGGCAAGCATGGCATTTGATCCGGACCGCGGCGCCCCCGGCGCGCGCCGCGCGGCGGCGGGCGCCGTCGCCTGCACGGCGGCGCTGATGGCGTTGTCGGCCGCCGCCATCCTGGCCCTCGATGCGCCGCGCCTGCTCACCTTGTATGGACTGGCCGCGCTGGCGTGCGGGTGGATGCTGCGCCGCCTCTGGCGCGGCCGGCACGGCCGGGCGGCCCCCGGCGTGCCGGCGGCGGCGCCGGAATTGACGCCGGACCGGCGCGCCTTGCTGGACGTGGCGCAAGCCATGGAAGCACGGCTGGAGCATGCGCCGATCGCGCTGTTCAGCATTGCCCAGCCGGCGGGCGAGGGCGCCGTCACGCCGCTCAACGCCAGCGCGCGCCGCCTGCTGGCGCCGGGCCGCGCCAGCGACCCGCATGCGGTCCAGCGCCTGCTGGCGGCGCAGCCGGCCGGCGGACGCGCGCTGGTCAGCTACGACACCGAGCGCGGCGTCGAGCGCGCGCTGGCCGCCGTCACTGCGCTGACGGTGCAAGGCCAGGCCCAGCGCCTGGCCGCGCTGATGCCGGTGGAAAGCCAGCTGGAAGCCGAAGCGCTCAATGCCTGGCGCCAGCTGGTGCAGGTGCTCACGCATGAAATCATGAATTCGCTGACGCCGGTGGCGTCGCTGTCGCGCACCGCCTGCGATTTACTGGCCGAGGCGCAGGCCGAGCTGGCGCAGGACGTCAGCGCCGACCTGGGCACGGCGCTCGATGCGATTGCCCGCCGCGCCGCGAGCCTGGTGGACTTCGTGGCCAGCTACCGCAGCCTGTCCACGGTGCCGGCCGCGCAGCCGGAACCGGTGGTGGTGCGCGACCTGTTCGCGCGGCTGTCGATGCTGATGGGGCCGCAATGGCAGACGCGTGGCGGCCAGGCGCGCTTCACGGTGGAGCCGCCGACACTGGAAGTGATGGCCGATCCCGGCCAGCTGGAACAAGCGCTGATCAATTTGCTGAAGAACGCCGCCGAAGCCACGGCCGCCACGCCGCAGCCGCAGGTGCTGGTGAGCGCGCGCCTGAGCCGGGGCGGCCGCCTGCGTATCGAAGTGGCCGACAATGGCCCGGGCGTGCCCGATGAAATGGCGGCGCATATCTTCACGCCATTCTTTTCATCGAAAAAACAGGGACGCGGCATTGGCCTGGCCATGGTGCGCCACCTGGCGCACGCCAATGGCGGCATGGTGCGCTACGCCAGGCCGGTGGGCGCGGGCGCCCGTTTCATCCTGTCGTTTTGACGGGGCTTTGACGGGACGTTGATGCAGCGTCAGCGCACCATTTCAATGTGCATGATGCCGTCTTCATCGTAAGGTTCGCTGACGGTCTGGAAGCCGAAGCTGGCGTAAAAGCGTTCCAGGTACTGTTGCGCGCCGATGCGGCACGCATGGCCCGGATACAGCGCCTGCGCATGCTCCAGCCCTTTGGCCACCAGCTGGCGGCCAATGCCGGTGCCGCGCGCCGCCTGCGTGGACAGGATGCGGCCCAGCGACATTTCCGTGTAATTCACGCCGGGCGCGATCACGCGCAGGCACGCCGCCAGTTCGCGCTTGCCGTCCCGCGTGATCCACGCCGTCAGGTGGTGCGCACCCTGGTCGACATTGTCGATGTCCGGATACAGGCATTGCTGTTCCAGCACGAACACTTGCTGGCGGTGGTACAGCACCTGGTACAGGTCCGCCGCCGCCATCTGGTTAAACGCTTGCCACTGCCATTCAATCATGGGAACTCCTCAAAGTTGTCCCCTGATTGTACGGGCCCCCAAAAAAAAAGGTGCACGGGGCACCTTTCTTCGTCATGCAATTTTCGCGCGGCTTATACCACGGTCAGCGTCACGTCGATGTTGCCGCGGGTCGCGTTCGAGTACGGGCACACGATGTGGGCGGCCTGCACCAGTTTTTCCGCGGTTTCGCGGTCCATGCCTGGCAGCGAAATCTTCATTTCCACCTGGATGCCGAAGCCGTTCGGGATCGGGCCGATGCCGACCGATGCGTCGATCGATGCGTCCGCCGGCACGGCGATCTTGTCGCGGCCGCCAACGAATTTCATGGCGCCGATGAAGCAGGCCGAGTAGCCGGCCGCGAACAGTTGTTCCGGGTTGGTGCCTGGCGCGCCATTGCCGCCCAATTCTTTCGGGGTGGTCAGTTTCGCATCCAGCGCGCCGTCCGACGACACGGCGCGGCCTTCGCGGCCACCGGTGGATTTAGCGTGGGCGGTGTACAGAACTTGTTCCAGTGCCATGATTGATGCTCCTTTTCAATAGTTAGCGATTACATCGTGTACTACTTGGTTGGCGGCGCACATTGTACTGCGCAGCGGGTATGTACACACTATAGATCGTGCGCTATTTAATTGCAAGCGATTTTTTAAATAGCCGTTATTGCTCTAATGTATGCGAATCAACCCATCCCGCCCTGAAGGACGGGATGGGACGCCCGCTTATCCCAGTGTAATGCCGGCGCCGAACGCCGACTGCAGCACATCGGCATTCGACGTGATGGCACCGATCAGTTCCGCTCGCGTGTGGGTATTGAGGTAATCCACCCACACTTGTTCACCCCCGGCCGTACCGGACTGCAACGCCAGGTTTTGGTAGACCTGGTGCACCAGTTGTGCGTTGCTCAAGCTGCCGGAGCGCTGGGCGAATTCACTCGACTGGGTGAACAGCGCCGCCATGGTGGCGCGGTCCAGCGATTGCGCCAGCCAATACGCCATGCCCCCGCTTTCGCCGGCGCGTCCCAGTGCCGCGTGGTACAGCAGCGCGACATCGGCCAGCTTTTGCCCTGCCATCGTGGTGAAAGGCACGGCCATCTGGCTGTTGGCAAACTTCACTGTCTCCACACCGACCAGGGTGTCGAGATCGCCGTTGGCCGTATCGAGTACCTGGATGTCCCCGGTGCGCGAGACCAGGAACCGGTAGCTGGCCATGGCATTGGCGTATTGAACGGTATCATTGCCGTCGCCCCCCACGATGCGGTCGCTGCCGGCATCGGCGATCAGCCAGTCAGCGCCGCTGCCGCTGATCCAGCCCTGTTCGGCGCTGACCAGGCCGCTGCCGATCACCAGGCTGCCGGATTGGGTTTGCGACGTTTCATGTTCCGCGGAGTCGGAAATGGCGGCCAGTACCCGGGCGCGTGTCATGCCATCGTCTTTGCCCTGTTGCAGGATCCCGAGCCAGAACGCCAGGCCGGCCGGCTCCGGCTGCCGTCCCAGCGCCTGGTTATAGATACGCGTCACGAACGCTTCATCCGACAGCGCGGTACCGTTGGCGTTTTTCCATTCCGACGATTGCAGGAAGGCATTGGCCATCTGTTCCAGCGACATCGATGTGCCGGCCCAGAAATTCATGCCGCCGATATCGGCGGCGCGGCCAAATGCCGTGTGGTACAGCAGGGCAATGTCGGCCAGGCGCGCAGCCCCTGCCTTGATGAAGGCCAGGGCGGCGTTGGTGGCGTCCAGCTCCGTGCGCGCCAGGGTTTCCGTGGTCCCGGGTGCGAAGGTTGCCAGGCCATGGCGGGCGCTGATGGCGCCATCGGCCGCCAGCATGAACTGCCATTGGCCAACGTCGCTGCGGCCTCCTTGCAGGCTGTCGTTGCCTTCGCCGCCGACCAGGGTGTCGTTGCCGATCCCGCCCACCACGATATCGGCCCCCGTACCGCCATCGAGGTAGTCGTCACCGCCGGCGCTGCCGACGATGTCGTCGCCGGCGCCGCCGAACAGCTTGTCGTCATCGGCGCCGAGGAAAATATTTTGGCTGGCACTGTCGCCGACCACATAATTGGCGCCATTTCCGCCGCGCAGGGTCGCCTGGCCCACAACGGCGGCGAACTCGACGTTGTCCAGCTGCAGGGTGGTGCCGGTCGGCACGTTCCGGGTGTCGATCACCAGGCCGGTCGCCACTGCCTGCCCGCCGGCTTGGGATGGCGCATTGTCCGAGATCAGGATATTGCCGGGCGCCGCATTATTGGAAACCACCGGCGTGATGGTTTGCGTCTGCAACACTGTCGAGTTTGGCAAGCTCGAAAGGAAGTCCGTGCCTTGGCCCGTCATCAATTGCTGGACTGATGAGCCAGAGTCGGTTTTGTTTTCAATCCGCCGTATCAAATCCAGCAAGGCATTACTGTTGCTGAGCAAAGACGTGCCGCCTTCGGCCTGCAAGCCCGTTCCTACCGGCAAACTCACGGTCAGCGTGCTTTGCAAGCCATTGCCGCTGGCCACGAGCGGAATGTCGGCCAGCGTATTGTGGGCTGAATTGGGATCGTCGCTGCGGGTGGGGGTCGTGATCGGCACGATGACCACCTGGCTGGTCTTGCCGCTGCTGTCGGTCGAGGTTTGCGTCAGCGTGGCCACGCCATCGACCGTGCCGCGTACCGTGGGCACGGTCGATACCGCATAGCCGCCCGAGGTGGCGGCGCTACCGGTATTGCCGGCGGCATCGCGGAAGCCCGAGACCGTGACGAAGTTCGCCGCCGCGCTGGTATTGGCCAGCGGCGTCAAGGTGGCGGTCCATGTCAGCCCGCCATCGCTGCTGGCCAGGTTCGATACCGTGGCATTACCGGCGGTAATCGCGCTGGCGGTCAGGCCAGGCACTTTTTCCGAGAAGGTAATCGTGATGGCCGCGCTTTCCCCGCTGACCAGCGTACTGGCGCCGACCGCCACGCTTGCCGTGGGCGCCACGGTATCGATGGTGTAGGTGGCAGAGGTGGCCGTGCCGGTGCCGGCGTTGCCGGCCTTGTCGGTCACTTGCGACAAGTTCAGCGTGAGCGCGTTCACCGATTGGGCCGCATTCGATGGCGTCAGTTGGCCCACCCAGGTCTTGCCGCCGTCGCTGCTGGCCATGGCGGAAAGCGTGGCGTTCGGCGCCGACAGCGCACCGGAGGTGAAGCCGTTGACGGCTTCCGTGAAGGTGACCGTCACGGTGGCGGCTTCGCCTGCCGCCAGCAAGGTGTCGCTGATGGCGATCGACGCGCCGGGCGCCAGCGTGTCGATACTGTAGCCGACCGTGGCGGTGCCGCTGCCCGCGCTGCCATTGGCGCCGTGGATATTGCCCAGCGCCAGCGAGACGGTATTGTTGGCCTGTTCCACGCCGGCAGCCGGCGTCAGGGTGCCCGTCCACGTCTTGCCGCCATCGCTGCTGGCCAGGCCCGACAGGGACGCATTGCCCAGCGTCAGGCTGGCGGCGCTGAAATCCTGCACCGCCATGTTGAACGCCACGGTCAGCGTGGCGGTTTCGCCGGCTTTCAACGCCGTGTCGCTCAGCGACAGGGTGGCCGTCGGCCGCGCGTTATCGATCGCGATGGCCGGCGAACTGACCGTGCCAACGCCGCGGTTGCCCGCCTTGTCCGTAATGCTGGAAGCATCGAGCGTGATGGCGGTGCTGGTGGCGGGCTGGCCGGCCTCCGGCGTAAACGTGGCGGTCCAGGTGACGCCGCCATCGGCCGACGCGAAGGACGACAATGCGCCGTGCGCGGCTTGCACGCCGCCGACGCCGGTGACCGCTTCGGAGAACTGGATCGTCACCACCGCGTTCTCGCCCGCGCTCAGTTGCGTATCGCTGACGGAAATGGTGGCGGAAGGCCCCTTGGTATCGATTTTCACTGGCGGTGCATCGCTCTTGCCGGCGCCGGCATTGCCAGCCGCGTCGGCAACGCCGGCCATATTCAGGCTCAACACGCTGCCCTGCGTTTCCACCCCCGCCGCCGGCGTGTACGTGGCGTTCCACGTGATCCCGCCATCGCTGCTGGCGAGTCCCGTCACCTGGCCCGATCCTATGGTCAAATCGTCGAGCCCAAAACCGGTGACCGCTTCGGAGAACGTGAATGTCACATTGGTGCTGGCGCCGCTGGCCAGTTCTTCCTTGGCCAGTGCAATGGCCACGGTGGGCGCCGCGGTGTCGACCTTGACGTTCAGCGCCGCGCTGGTCGCCGACGAGGTGCCGGCAGGGTTGACTTGCCGGGTGGTGAGGCTGTGCGCGCCGCTGCCGAGGGTGCTGCTGGTGATGCTCCAGTGGCCGCTGTCGTCGACCAGTCCGGTGCCCAGCACCGTGACGCCATTGGTGTCGTACAGCGTGACGGTATTGCCCACGGCGCCAGTGCCGGTAATCACCGGCGTCGCGACGTTGGTCAAGCCATCGCCTTTGGCGCCGCTGTCGCTGGCGCTGGCAATCGCCAGCGCGCCTGGCGCGCCCGGGGCTGCCGTATCGATGGTCAGCACCAGCGTGCTGCTGGCGCTGGAAACGTTGCCGGCGGCATCGGTTTGTTTCGCGGTCAGCGTGTGCGGGCCGTCGCCCAGCGCGCTGGCGGTCACGCTCCAGTTGCCGCTGCTGTCGGCCGTGGTGGTGCCCAGCACGGTGACGCCATCGGTATCGTACAACTTGACGGTGGCCTGTGCTTCGCCGGTGCCCGTGATGATGGGGGCGGCCACATTGGTCCGGTTGTCGTTTTTCACGCCGCTGTCGCTTGCCACGGACAACGCCAGCGCGCCCGGCATGGCCGGTGCACTGGAATCGATGTGCACCAGCAGGCTGCCGCTCGCGGCGGAGACGTTGCCTGCCGCGTCGGTCTGCTTGACGGTCAGCGCGTGGGCGCCATCGCCCAGCTTGCTGCTGGTGATGCTCCATTTGCCGGCGCCATCCGCGGTGGCGCTGCCCAGCAGGGTGGTGCCGCCGGTGTCATACAGTTTCACGATGGCGTTCGCTTCACCGGTGCCGGTGAATACTGGCGTGGTGACATTGGTGTTGGCATCGTTGTCGGCGCTGCCGGAATCGGATGCCGCAGTCATGGACGGCGCCGACGGTGCGGAAGGGGCCGAACTGTCAATGACCAGGCTCAGCGCCGAACTGGCGCTCGAGAGCGTGCCAGCGGGATTTTGCTGCTTGACCGTAAGGCTGTGCGCGCCATCGCCCAGGCTGCTGCTGGTGATGCTCCAGTTGCCGCCGCCATCGACCACGGCGCTGCCCAGCAAGGTGGTGCCGTTGGTATCGTACAGTTTGATGGTGTTGCCAGCCGTGCCGGTGCCGGTAATGACGGGTGTCGTCACATTGGTCAAACCGTCCCCTAATGTGCCGCCGTCGCTGGCGGTGGCCAGCACCGGCGTGCCTGGCGCGGTCGGGATGGAGGTATCGATGCTGAGCGACAGGCTGCTGCTGGCGCTCGAAACGTTGCCGGCGGCATCGGTCTGCTTGGCGGTCAGCGTATGCGCGCCGTCACCGAGTTTGCTGCTGGTAATGCTCCAGTTGCCGCTGCCGTCGGCCGTGGCGGTGCCCAGCAAGGTGACGCCGTCGGTATCGTACAGCTTCACAGTAGCGTTGGCTTCGCCCGTACCGGTAAGGGTGGGGGTGACAGTGCTGGTCAGGTTGTCGCCAAGCGTGCCGCTGTCGCTGGCGGTCGACAGCACGGGCGTGCCGGGCGCCGACGGCGCCGTGGTGTCGATCACGACCGCGAGGCTCGCGCTGGCCGCAGACACGTTGCCGGCCTCATCGCTTTGCTTGACGGTCAGCGTATGGGCGCCTGTGGCGAGTTTGCCACTGGTGATGCTCCAGTTGCCGCTGCCATCGGCGGTGGTGCTGCCAAGCGACGTCACGCCGTCGGTATCGTACAGCGTCACGGTGGCGTTGGCCTCGCCGGTGCCGGTGAAGATGGGCGTGGTATTGCTGGTGATGGCGTCGCTGGTGGAGCTGCCGGTATCGGTGCCGGACGTCATCGCCGGTGTGGACGGCGCAGTCGGTACCGTGCCATCGATCGTCAGGCTCAGCGAGGCACTGGCGCTGGACACGGTGCCGGCAGGATTTTGCTGTTTCGCGGTCAGGGTATGGCCGCCATCAGCCAGCGTGCTGCTGGTGATGCTCCAGTTGCCGCTGCCATCGACCACGGCGCTGCCCAGCAAGGTGGTGCCGTCGGTATCGTACAGCTTGACGGTGTTGCCGGCCGTGCCGGTGCCGGTGATAACGGGCGTCGTCACGTTGGTCAGACCGTCGCCCAGGGTGCCGCCGTCGCTGGCGGTTGCCAGGGTCGGCGTGCCCGGCACGACCGGGGTGGAGGTATCGATGTCAAGCGACAGGCTGTTGCTGGCGCTGGAAACGTTGCCGGCGGCGTCGGTCTGCTTGGTCGTTAGCGTATGGGTTCCGTCGCTCAGTTTGCTGCTGGTGATGCTCCAGTTGCCGCTGCCGTCGGCCGTGGTGGTGCCCAGCAAGGTGGTGCCATCGGTATCGTACAGCTTGATTTTCGCGTTGGCTTCGCCGGTGCCGGTAATGACGGCGGTGGCTACATTGGTCAGGTTGTCGCCCAGGGTGCCGCTGTCGCTGGCGGCCGACAGCACAGGCGTGCCGGGCGCGGACGGCGCAATGGTGTCGATGACCACCGCCAGGCCGCTGCTGGCCGACGATACGTTGCCGGCGGCGTCGCTTTGCTTGACAGTCAGCGTATGGGCGCCTTCACCGAGCTTGCCGCTCGTAATGCTCCACTTGCCGCTGCCATCGGCGGTGGCGGTGCCCACGGTGGTGACGCCATCGGTATCGTACAGCGTGATGGTGGCGTTGGCCTCGCCGGTGCCGGTGAAGACCGGCGTGGTGTTGCTGGTGATGGCGTCGCTGCTGGAACTGCCGGTATCGGTGCCGGCGGTCATGGCCGGCGTCGATGGCGTGGACGGCGCGGTATGGTCCAGTGTGTAGGTTTGGCCGGACGTGTACCCGGCCGTGATGGCTTGACTGGAACCATTCTGGATGCCGGTCCCGCTGGAATTCAAATCCAGCCGCAGCGTGCCGTCGCCGCCCAGGGTGTTGACCGTGACGGTATAGGTCGACCCGCTGCCGGTCACACTGGACACTGTGCCGCTGGCCGTGCCGGTGCTGGTGATGGTGAAGTCGCTGGTGTCGACCCCGGTGACGGATTCGCTGAATGTCACCGTGTATTCGATCGAGGCGGCGCTGCCCTGCACGGTGGCGCTGGCGCTGTTGGCGCGCACGATCGAGCTGACCGACGGGCCGCTGGTGACCGTGATCGTGAAGATGTTGTACGCCGCGTTGCCGGCGGCATCGGTACCGCTCAAATAGATGTGGTACGAACCCGCGCTCAGGCTTTGCGCCGCCACCAGCGAATTGCCGGAAATCGTAAACTTGCCGTTATCCGCATCGATCACGCCGTTGCCGACAGCGAAGCCGTACACCACGCTGGTGAGGTCGGTGGATGACAAGGTGGCAATGGTCGAGCCATTGGTGGCGCTGGTTTGCGTGACCGAGTTGGTGCTGAGGGCCATGCCCACGGGCCCGACCGTATCCATGATATACGTGAAGCCGGACGATGCGGCGGAGACGTTGCCGGCCCGGTCGGTCTGCTTGGCGGTCAGCGTATGCGAACCTTCCACCAGCGTGGACGACGTGATGCTCCATTTGCCGCTGACATCGGCTTTGGCGGTGCCCAGCGACGTGGTGCCGTCGGTATCATACAGCGTCACGCTGGCGTTGGCTTCCGACGTGCCGGTAATGATGGGCGTGCCGGAATTGGAAATGCCGTCGCCCTTGGTGCCGCTGTCCGAGCCGGAAGCCACCGCCAGGGTCGCGGGGGCGTTCACCGTGGTATCGATGTTGACGGTCAGGCCGGTGCTCAGCGGCGACGTATTGCTGGAGCCATCAGTTTGAGTCACCTTCAGGGTATGCGACCCGTCGCCGAGCTGGCTGGACGTGATGCCCCAGCTGCCCTTGCCGTCGGCCGTCGTGGTGCCCAACAGCGTGGTGCCATCGGTGTCATACAGTTTCACGACGGCATTGGGATCGGCGGTGCCGGAGACTGAGGGCGTATTGTCGGCAGTGATGTTGTCGCCGATGGTGCCGGTGTCGCTGCCGCTATCGAGCGTGGGCGTCGAGGGCGCGGACGGGCCGGGCCTGGTGATGGCAATCACGATCGAATGGCTGAATGAAGCGCCGTCGGCGCCGTCGGTGCCTTGCAGCGCGCTGACATCGTTGCCGACAGTAGGATCGGTATAAACAAAATCAATAATGTCGCCAGGCAGCAGGGTGGCGTTGATCGCCAGTGTCGCGGTCTTGGCCGTGCCGTTGATGGTTACCCCGGTCACGGTCACTCCCGTGCCGTTGACCTGTACATCGAAGGCTGATAACGACGGCGGATTGGTATCATCCAATGCCACGTCGAAGGAAATCGTAAAGAAAGCTTCTCCGATATAGCCAACTGCACTCTGGTAGGTCGGTTGCGACATGCTTGCTCCTTGCGTGGGGACTGTCGGTCTACTATTTCACACAAGGCTATGCCAGGGCAACCGAACCTGACTGAAATGCTGCAGTATTTGTCCTAAACAATACACTTTCATATAGAAAGTAACTGTGGGGAACAGCGTTACCGCGCCCGCCGCTTCTCGCTCTCCGGCACCGGCGCATACGCCACGCACTCGACTTCCACCTCGCCGCCCAGCGCCAGCGCGTTGACGCCGAAAGCGCTGCGCGCCGGCAGGCGGCCCGGCTTGAAATACGTGCTGTAGATGCGGTTGAAGTCGCTCCAACGGTTCATGTCGACCAGCATCACCGTGCATTTGATGAGGCTATCCATCGGCAGGTTCATGCCTTTCAGGATGGCGCCGATGTTGTCCATGGCCTTGCGCGATTGCGCTTCGAAGCCGCCGGATACCAGACCACTGGCGTCGGTGCCCATCTGGCCCGAGACGTGCACGTAATCGCCGGCGCGCACGGCCAGGGAAAAGGGGCGGCTGTTGTCGTTGCCGGCGTTGTAGTATTCCAGCGGGGCCGTGGCCGATCCGGCCAGGCCGGGGACGGCCAGGGCCATGGCGCCCAGCAGTTTTGCATAATGCCTGCAATTCATCGATACGCACTCCGGCAACGGGATGGGTCCATCTTAAAGCGCCGTATCGAATCCTTCCAGTACATTGACCACGTTGACGCCCAATTCCTTGACCGCGTAGCCGCCTTCGAAAATAAACGCGGTCGGCAAGCCAAGGTAGGCGATGCGTTCGCCGATGCGCAGGTAGTCGGCGCTTTGCAGGCCGAAGTGCGACAGCGGGTCGCCGGCGAAGGTGTCGACGCCGAGCGACACCACCAGCGCTTCGGGCTGGAACATTTGCAGGCGCAGGCAGGCCGTCTCCAGCGCGGAAAACCACGCCTGCGTGCTGGCGCCATGGGGCAGCGGCAGGTTGACGTTGCAGCCCAGGCCCGCGCCATGGCCGGTTTCATCGGCATGGCCCAGGTAAAACGGGTATTCGCTGCGCGGGTCGGCGTGGATCGAGACGAACAGCACGTCGTTGCGGTCATAGAAGATGCTTTGCGTGCCGTTGCCGTGGTGGTAGTCGATATCGAGGATGGCGACCTTGCGGGCGCCGTCGTCAAGCATGTGCTGCGCGGCCAGCGCCGCGTTATTGAGGAAGCAGTAGCCGCCAAAGAAGTCCGCGCCGGCGTGGTGGCCGGGCGGGCGTGTCAGCGCAAAGGCGCCGCGTTCGCCCAGGCGCAGCGCGTGCGCGGCATTGACCGCGCAATCGGCGCCGGTCTTGGCGGCGGCCCAGGTGCCGGCCGTGATGGGTGTGCCGCTGTCCATCGAATACAGGCCCAGTTTCGCGCTGAAATTATCGGGTTCGATATCGGCGCGCAGCGTGCGCACCGGCCACACCGAGGGGAAGGCGTCCTTGCCGGCATTGGCGGGATCGAGCGCGACCCAGTCGGCCCACGCATTGCGCAGGAAGGCCAGGTAGCGCGGCGTGTGCACGCGCTCGAGCGTCATCGGCGGCACGCTGTGCGGTGTCACGATCTGTCCCAGGCCGCGCCGGCCCAGTTCCGCCAGCACCTGGTCGACCCGCTCCGGCTTTTCAAAACACGGCACCAGCTCGCCACGGAAAAATTCGTGGCGGCCCCGGTGCTGGCTGTGCAGCTCGTTGTAGAAGGTCAGCATGCTCGGTGGCGGCTGCGGTCAGCAGGGAACGTCGACGAAATCCTTGCACAGGTTGCTGGCGCGGTAGGCCGCCACGAAATCGTCGAAGCTGCCGGTCTGCGTGCGTTCGAGCTCGGCCTGCTCGGCCAGCGAACTGGCGGCCAGGTTGCTGAAATACGCCTGTTCGTCGGCGCTGGGCGGACGGCTGCGGAAATGGGCCGCATGGCGCTCGCTCTGGCGCAGGCCGAAGGCCGCGTAGGAACCATTCAATGCGCCGATTTCGCGCAAGACGCGGGCCGACGGCGTCGAGTCCGGGTCGGCCAGCTTGGCCCATTGCGCCTCGAGCGCATCGGCGTGTGCGCTGCCGCCGCGCTGGCGGTCCAGCAATTGCGCCACCGGCCGGATGCGGTCCAGCAATTCGCGGCCCCAGTCGGGCAGCGCCACTTCGGCGCCGCCGCGCACCAGGGTCAGGCCGGGGCGGCGGCCTTCCTTGACCGTGCGCGCGAAATTGGCCGTGTGGATGCGGCCTTCTTCCTCGGGAATCTTGGCGCTGTCTTCCAGTGCGCAAAACAGCAGGAAGGCGTCGAGGAAGCGGCCGGTCTGCACGCTGATGCCGACCGGTTCGAACGGGTCCACGTCCATGCAGCGTACTTCGATGTATTGCACGCCGCGCGAGCACAGCGCCTGCAACGGCCGCTCGCCGCTGCGGATCACGCGTTTCGGGCGGATCGTCGCGTAATACTCGTTTTCAATCTGGATCACGTTGGTCGACAGCTGCACCCATTCGCCATCGCGCTTGGTGCCAATGGCGGCATAGGGTTCGTAAGGCTGGTTGACAGCCTTGGTCAAGGTGGCGACATAACTGTCGAGGCAATTTTCGTGCGGGCTCAGGCCGGACTGCGCATCGTTCTGGTAACCGAGGTCGCTCATGCGCAGGCTGGTGGCGTAGGGCAGGTACAAGGTGTCGTCGGACAGGCGCTCGAGCTTGTGCGGGCGGCCGCGCAGGAAGCCCGACGCCAGCGCCGGCGAGGCGCCGAACAGGTACATCAGCAGCCAGCTGTAGCGGCGGAAGTTGCGGATGGTGGCGAAATAGCTTTCCGACTGATAGGCCTTGGCCGACAGTTTTTGCTGCGGGTTTTCATGCTGGTCGAGGATGCGCCACAGTCGCTCGTCCAGCGAGAAATTGTAGTGGATGCCGGCGATGCATTGCATGGCTTTGCCATAGCGCAGCGCCAGGCCGCGCCGGTACACGTGCTTGAGCATGCCGATGTTGGACGTGCCGTACCAGGCAATCGCGATGTCCTCTTCGGGCGGCAAGTCGCATGGCATCGACTGGCTCCACAGCATTTCCGTGCCCAGCTTGCTGTAGGCAAAGCGGTGGATGCCATCGAGCTTGTCCAGCGTGGTGGCAATGTCGTGTTCGGCCGGGGTGATAAATTCCAGCAGGGTTTCCGCGTAATCGGTGGTGATTTCCGGATGGGTCAGCGCCGAGCCCAGCGCCACCGGATGCGGGGTGGCCGCCAGGTGGCCCGTGGGATCGATCCGCAGGGTTTCTCGTTCTATGCCGCGCAAGCCGCCTGCCAGCACGGGCCGATGTTGTTCATCGGACAGCAGGGCAAGACGGCGTGTCAAAAGATTGGACAATTTGATCTTCCTTTCTGGTGCAGCAAAAAAATATTGATGCGAGATTAACCGAAAACGGACGACCGTGTCGAAAGTGCCCTGAAAATGGCCGGGCCAGCCAGTGTAGCAGTGCCGGCTTATGGCTGGGCCGGACGGCGTGCGCCGCTGACCCGTTCGATGCCGGCCAGGTCGCGCCAGCTCTGCACTTCAGTGTAACCCTGCGCCGACAGCAGGGTGCGCACGGCTTCGGCCTGGTCATAGCCGTGTTCCATCAACAGCCAGGCGCCTGGCTCCAGGTGGGCCGGGGCGCCGGCAATGATGGTGCGCAGGCAGGTCAGGCCATCGGCGTGGTCGGTCAGCGCGCCTTGCGGTTCGAAGCGCAAATCGCCTTCGGACAGGTGATGATCGCCCGCCACGATGTACGGCGGGTTCGAGACAATCAGGCCAAAGCGCTCGCCTTCTACGGCGCTGTACCAGTCGCTGTGCAGGAAGCGCACGGCGGCCTGGTTGCGGGCGGCGTTGCCGCGCGCCACGGCCAGCGCGTCCGGGCTGACGTCGAGCGCGGTGACGGCCGCGTCGGGGCGGCTGTGCGCGATGGCGACCGCTATGGCGCCGCTGCCGGTGCCCATGTCCAGCACGGACGCGCGCGGCGGCAGGCGCTCCAGCGCCAGTTCCACCAGCAGTTCGGTATCGGGGCGCGGAATCAGCACGGCGGGGCTGACCTGGAACGGCAAGCCGTAAAATTCGCGCTGGCCGACGATATAGGCGATCGGTTCGCCATCGAGGCGGCGCCGCACCAGCGCGTGGTAGCGCTGGATTTCCTCGCCGGTCAGGACGCGGTCCGATTGCGTGATCAAACCAACGCGCGTCAGGCCCAGCGCATGGCACAGCAGGATGCGGTTATCCAGCGGGTCCAGCAGCGACTGGACTTGCAGCTGGGCGACGGTCGCGGTCATGCCTTGCGGTTGCGCAGCAGCGACCAGCCCAGCGCCACGGCGAACAGGCCGAACCACAGGAACGACCACTGCGGGATCGACATGCCGAGGAATTCATCGGCGTGCTCGCACGCGCCATACGACTCGAACAACGCCGGCAGCACATGCGCGGTGGGCAGCTGGTTGAGGAAATTCTCCACCGGGTCGATACCGCACGACAGGCCGGGATGGGCCAGCACATACAAGTGCTTGCCCGCCGTGAACAGGCCGCCCAGCGCGGCCAACAGGGCCAGGCCGGTCGGGATCGTCACGGATTTGAGGAAGTACCCGGCCAGCGCAAAAATACCGACCGCCAGGAACGCATAACGCTGGATCACGCACAGCGGACACGGCGCCAGGTTCACGACATGCTGCAAATACAGGGCAACGCCGATCAGACCGAAGCTGGCCAGGGCAATGGACAGAAGCAAGGTGCGTGGATTCATGGTGCCTGTCGATCAATATTAAAGGCCGAATTTTCGCACAAACCCCACCCCCCGGCCTTATTTCATTCTTAAAACAAGTGGGGCCAGGCGTGCATTCGTGCGTTTCCCTCCACAGGGGAGCAGGGGCGTGGGCCCGCGGTTTTTTCGTCGCCGGGGCTGCTTTCCGGGCCCGCGCCAAAGGCCAGAAAGCCAGCACCGGCGCGGGTTGCGGTGGAAACCGGAATGCATCATTGCACGCCTGGCACCGAGGTGGGGGGGTTAGTCGCCGAGGGCGGCCAGCATTTCGGCCTGGTGTTCGGCGGCCAGGGCGTTGGTGAGTTCGGTCAGGTCGCCGTCCATGATGAAGTCCAGCTTGTACAGGGTCAGGTTGATGCGGTGGTCCGTCATGCGGCCCTGGGGGAAGTTGTAGGTGCGGATGCGCTCGCTGCGGTCGCCGGAGCCGATCAGGCTCTTGCGGGTGGCCGCTTCCTTCGATTGCTGTTCGCGCAGTTGCACGTCCTTGATGCGCGCCGCCAGCACCTTCATGGCTTGCGCCTTGTTCTTGTGCTGCGAGCGGTCATCCTGGCATTCCACCACGATCCCGGTCGGCAAGTGCGTCAGGCGCACGGCCGAATCGGTTTTGTTGATGTGCTGGCCGCCGGCGCCGGACGCGCGGAAGGTATCGATGCGCAAATCGGCCGGGTTGATGTGCACGTCCTCGACTTCATCGGCTTCCGGCATCACCGCCACCGTGCAGGCCGACGTATGGATGCGGCCCTGGGTTTCCGTGGCCGGCACGCGCTGCACGCGGTGGCCGCCCGATTCGAATTTCAATTTCGAATACACGCCATTGCCCACCAGCCGCACGATGACTTCGCGGTAGCCGCCCAGGTCCGACGGCGATTCCGACACCATTTCCACTTGCCAGCGGTTGCGCTCGGCAAAGCGGGTGTACATGCGCAGCAAGTCGCCGGCAAACAGCGCGGATTCGTCGCCGCCGGTGCCGGCGCGGATTTCCAGGAAGATGTTGCGCTCGTCGTTGGCGTCTTTCGGCAGCAGCATCTTTTGCAATTCGAGTTCGAGCTCCGCCAGCCTAGCCTTGCCTGCCTCGATTTCCTCCTGCGCGAATTCCTTCATGTCCGGGTCGGCCAGCATGCCTTGCGCTTCCGCGATGTCGCCCTGCACGCCCTGGTAGGACTGGTACAGCGCCACCAGCGGCCCCAGTTCCGCGTGTTCGCGCGTCATCTTGCGGTAACTGTCCATGTTGGCGGTGGCGCCTTCGGACATCAGCAATTCATCCAGTTCGGTCAGGCGGTTGGCCAGTTGATCCAGCTTGGCCAGCATCGATGGTTTCATAGTCGATTTTGTGCAGTGTTATGTGGGGTGCGCCGGATGGGCGCGGTAAGACAAGCGGGCGCGCGGGCGCCGTCGGCGGCGCGGGGAAAGCTAACGGCGTTTGCTGAACAGTTGCGGCAACAGGGTGGCCAGCTGGGCGCGCTCGTCGCCCTGGGCGCGGTGCAGCGCCTGCTGCGGCCCGTGCATGAATTTCGCGGTGAGGCCTTTACTGAGCGCTTCGAGCACCGTATCGATGTCTTCGCCCTTGGCCAGCATCTTGCGCGCGCGTTCGAGCTCGAGCAGGCGCAATGCCTCGCCGCTTTCCTGCAAGCCCTGGATCACCGGCACCACGGCGCGGTCGTCGATCCAGTGCATGAACGATTGCACGCGGGTTTCAATGATGGCTTCGGCCTGCGCCACGGCGGCCTGGCGGTTTTCCAGCCCGGTCTGCACCACCTTGCCCAAATCGTCGACCGTGTACAGGAACACGTCGTTCAAGCGGCCCACTTCCGGCTCGATATCGCGCGGCACCGCCAGGTCGACCATGAACATCGGCTTATGGCGGCGCGCCTTGACGGCGCGCTCCACCATGCCCAGCCCGATCAGCGGCAACGACGACGCCGTGCACGAAATCACGATGTCGTACTGGTGCAGCTTGTCCTGCAATTCCGCCAGCCGCATGGCTTTCGCGGAAAAGCGGTGCGCCAGTTGTTCGCCGCGCTCCATGGTGCGGTTGGCAATGGTGATGGATTTCGGGTTTTGCGCGGCAAAGTGTGTGGCGCACAGTTCGATCATTTCCCCGGCGCCGATGAACAGCACGTGCTGTTCCGAAATCTTGTCGAAAATACGCTGCGACAGGCGCACCGCGGCGGCCGCCATCGACACGCTGTGCGCCCCGATTTCCGTGGTGCTGCGCACTTCCTTGGCCACGGAAAAACTGCGCTGGAATAATTGGTGCAGGTAAGTGCCCAGGCCGCCGGCTTCCTCCGCCGTGCGGATCGCATCCTTGATCTGGCCCAGGATCTGGGTTTCGCCCAGCACCATCGAATCGAGCCCGGAGGCCACGCGGAACGTGTGGCGCACCGCGTCGTGCTGCGGCAGCATGTACAAATGCTGCCGCAATTCGCTGTAATTCAACTGGTGGAAATCGGCCAGGAAGTGGGCGCCGGCGTCGAGCGGGTTGTCGGCCTGGCTGGCGCCATACAATTCCGTGCGGTTGCAGGTCGACAAGATCGCGGCTTCGTCATTGCCGCGCGCGGCGCTGCGGCCAAACCATGCCTGTGCGGCGCGGACGGCTTCCCCCAACTGGTCCGGCGCGAACGCCAGCCGTTCGCGCAGTGACACCGGCGCGGTAGTGTGGTTGAGGCCGACAGCAAGAAGTTGCATCACGGAACTGTTTATTGGAATGACGGAAGTAGAGCCAGCTGTCATTATAGCGTGATGTGCCCGGCGGCACCGGCCGTCGGGGGGTAATGACGGCTATAGTGGCGCGGCGGTGTTGTCCGGCTACCGCAGCGGCAGGCGAACGTTGGCAGGACGTTATGCGCCCAGTTTTTCCAGCCGGTAGCCGTAGCTGTAGACAGGGACCAGGCGGAAACCGTTTTCCGGTTTGAGTTGCAGCTTGTTGCGGACGCGGGAAACGTGGGTATCCATGGTGCGCGACGGCAGCGCCGATTCGCGGATCCAGACCGCTTCATGGATATAGGCGCGCGACAACGGGCGGCCCAGGTTCCGGAAAAACAGCAGCGCCAGTGAGAATTCCTTGTGCGTGACATCGAGCACGTTGCCATCCATCAGCAGGCGGCCCGGCCGGGTTTCAAACGTGTATTGTCCAAATTGCAATTGCTCGGCGCCGTTTTGCGTCGGATACGCACGGCGCAGCAGCGCCTGCACGCGCGCCAGCATTTCACTGCGGCGCAGCGGCTTGATCATGTAGTCATCCGCTCCCGCGGCCAGGCCCGCCACGATGTCATCCTCGCCGGAACTGGTGGTGAGGAATAACACGGGAGCTTTTTCCGGCATGCGCTCGCGCGCGCGCTTGACGACCTCCGCACCGGTCATATCGGACACTTGCCACTCCATGATTAACATGTCGTAATTGTCCTTGCGCATATGGGTCAGCAAATCCTTGCCGGTCTGGAAACCGTGGCACAAGTGGCCTGCCGAGGTCAGCACCTGGCAGATCAAATCAGCTTGGCTACGGTCATTGTCTAGTACAACGATTCTCATGATGGGGCTGCTTCCGTTTCCGCCTGCATGATACCGGATGAGCAAGGCTAATCGGAAAAATAGTTAAAAAATGGTTACAAGTTCACGGGTGTTTTATGCTGATTCTGTTAATTTTTACCGAAGAGAATTAGATGATAGCGTATGTAAACAAGTCGCATCATCACACGGTACACGGACAAAGCGGGCTTTTCAATGGCCTTTGGTACAATTGCAGCTAGGAAAAAAAGTAACCATGTTTGCAAAAAAAGCTCCAGAATGGACCCTGGTTCCCTCTTCTGAAAGGGAAATCAGCCAGGTACGGGACCGTTGCAGGCGTCTTGTCCAGCGGCGCGCCGCCGTGTCGGCGGGCATTGCCGCGGTACCCCTGCCGGGCCTCGACGTGGTGACGGACTTGCGCTTGTTCGCCACCCTGATCGAGGACATCAATCGTGAATTCGGCTTGACAGCGGAACAGGTGGAGAGGTTACGGCCCGAGTTGAAAGTGCGGGCGTATGAAGCCGCCGTCAGCGTGGGCGGCACCATGGTGGGGCGCTACGTGACGCGCGAAATCGTCTTGAAATTACTGCAGCGCAGCGCCGGCAAGGCGGTGGCAAAACAGGCCACGCGGTTTGTCCCGCTGGCGGGACAGGCGGCTTCGGCAGCCATCGGATTTTTTGCTTTCCGGCAAATTGGCTACCAGCACGTGGAAGCCTGCGCCAATGTGGCGCGGGCGCTGATGCCGAAGGCGTGATACCGGCCCCGGCGGTTGAATAAAGTCGTTTCGCCCATAAAAAAGGCGCTGTCTGCGAAATTCGTGGAACCTTGTTTTCCGTCTCCGGTCCAAGGAATCAAACCTTGTGCCTGGAGGCTTGTCATGGAAACCCACGCTTTCGCCTCGCTGCTGGCCCAGCTGGCCAGCCTGACCGCGCGCCAGTGCGCCCAAATGCAAGCCCGGCTTGGCCAGGGCGATGCCCGGCAACAAGTGGGCCGGCTGCTGGACCAGGCGGCCCATGCCAAACTGTGCTGCCCGCGCTGTGGCGCCCGCCACTGGTACAAGCACGGCCGCGAAAGCGGCCTGCAGCGCTACCGCTGCCGCCAGTGCGGCAAAACCTTCAATACCCTGACCGGTACGCCGCTGGCGCACCTGCACCACAAGGAAAAGTGGCTGCGCTACCTGGACAGCTTGCTCGACTCACACTCGGTGCGCCGTGCCGCCTGCACGCTCGGCGTCCACCGCAACACCACGTTCCGCTGGCGCCACCGTTTCCTCAGCCTGCCGAAGACCGACCGCGCGCCACT
>CBIHOX010000055.1:0-32964 GCA_966211685.1 uncultured Pseudoduganella sp. | reverse complement strand
GTCACGCCCAGGCCGGCCGCGACGGCGGCCCAGACGGCGCCCAGGCTGTGGCTGGTGAACGCCAGCCGCCATGCAATGCCGGCGCGGTCCAGCGCTTCGGTGGCGACGGTGCGCATCACGCAGGGCGCGTCGAACATCACCAGGGGCAGGGGAGCGTCGCGCCGGCGCCATGCGCCGGGATCGCCATCGGCCGGCGCGATCCATTCGAGCTGATAGCGGCCGACGTCCTGCATGTACGGCGTTTCCTGCATGGCCTGCCAGGTCAGCGCCAGGTCCAGCCGGCCGCCGATCATGTCGGCCGCCAGCGCGGCGTTGCGCGCGACCTTCGCTTCGATGTGCACGCCCGGATGGCTGCGCGCAAAGCGGGCCAGCACGCCGGGCAGCAAATGCTCGCCAAAGTCTTCCTGCAACCCCAGCCTTATCGAGCCTTCCAGCCCGGCGCCGCGGACGGCGTGGGCGGCTTCATCGTTCAATTCCAGCATGCGCCGCGCATAGCCCAGCAAGACTTCGCCGGCGTCGGTCAACACCATGCCGCGCCCGGACTTGCGCAACAGCGCGATGCCGGCCTGTTCCTCGAGTTTCTTCAATTGCGCACTGACTGCCGAAGTCGACCGTCCCAGCCGGTCGGCCGCCCGGGCAAAGCTGCCGAGCTCCATGCCGGCGGAAAAGCTGCGCAAGGCATCGAGGTCGAAATTTACACGCCGCATGACCGCCTCCCTCTATGATAATCCTGAAAAGCTGAACTGATTGTTGAATATTTCCCGATTTTCAAAACCATCATCGCGCCCTACACTGGCCTTGTCAACCACACCAACACAGGGAGCACAGCATGGCAGGCATGGCGGGACTGGGACACCAGGCATTTGGACACATCGCGCCCAAGCTGGCGCAAGTCACGGACGAGGTGCTGTTTGGCGACATCTGGCAGCGGCCCGGCCTGGCGCCGCGCGAACGCAGCCTGGTCACGGTGGCCGCGCTGGTGGCGCTGGGCCGGGCCGAGCAGTTGCCGTTCCACCTGGCCAAGGCGCTCGAGCATGGCGTGACGCGCGAGGAACTGGTGGAAGCCGTCACGCACCTGGCGTTTTACGCCGGCTGGCCTGCCGCGGCCAGCGCCATCACCCTGATCGACAACGCAACGATTTTCTGAAGGAGCCCATCATGCCCATGGTCCGCATTTCACTATTGAAGGGAAAGTCCAAGCCGTATCTGGCGGCCTTGTCCGATGGCGTGCACCGCGCGATGGTCGAGGCATTCGACGTGCCGCCCGATGACCGGTTCCAGGTCATCCACCAGCACGAACCGGAAGAGCTGGTGTTTGACCGCCATTACATGGGCGGCCCGCGCTCGGATAATTACGTGCTGGTCTGCATTACCGCCGGCAAGCCGCGCCCGACCGCCATGAAGGAAGCGTTCTACCGCCGCCTGACCGAGGTACTGGCGGAATCGCCGGGCATCGATCCCAAGGACGTCATGACCGTCATTACCATGACGGAATTCGATGGCTGGTCGTTTGGCGGCGGCGTGGCCGCGCTGTTCCCGAAACAGGTGGCGCCATGATTGCCATGCAATACAGCCTGGTGCTGCCGGCCGATTACGACATGGGCATCATCGGGCGCCGCATCGACGAACGCGCCCACTTGACCGACGGCTTCCCGGGACTGGCTTTCAAGGCTTACCTGCAGGCGAACAGGCGCGAGGCGCCGCGCCGCACCGACAACCTGTATGCGCCGTTTTACCTGTGGCGGGACGCGGACGGCATGAACGATTTCCTGTGCGGCCCCGGCTTCGACGGCCTGACGCAATCGTTCGGCCGGCCATCGGTCAGCACCTGGAGCGTATGGCATGCCGCGCTGGCGCCGGACATCGCCGGTGCGCGCCACGCGTTGCGCCAGACCTTGCCCATCGCCCCGCATACGGACCTGGCAACGCTGCGCCGCGAAGAAAGCGAACGGTCGCGCGCATGGCTGTCGGACGGCGATGTACTGGCGACGGTGGCCGGCTTCGTTCCCTCCAGCTGGAGCGTGGTGCGGTTCCTGCTGTTGCGCGCCATGCCGCACGTGCAGCAGTTGCAGCAGCCGGGTCAACCGTGGGCGGAAGGGCAGGTGCAGTGCTATGGCGTGGGCCACGTATCCACCGGCTGAGCCATGGCGGCGGCGGCGCCACCGCTCTGTTATGCTTGCTGCTTTAGCCATCAACGAGCCCCTATGCCTCTTGCTCCTTACCTCGACACCGCGCCCCGGCTCGGTGAGCGCGTCTATCTCCACGAATCGGCCCACTTGATCGGCGACGTCCAGCTGGGCGCCGATTCATCGGTCTGGTGCAACGCCGTGCTGCGCGGCGACGTCAACCACATCGTCATTGGCAACTGCACCAACGTGCAGGATTTCACGATGGGCCATGTGTCGCACAAGACGGAAAAAAAGCCCCAGGGTTCGCCCCTGATCATCGGCGACTACGTCACCATCGGCCATTCGGTGATCCTGCACGGCTGCCGGATCGGCAATGAATGCCTGATCGGCATGGGCAGCATCATCATGGACGACGTGGTGATCCCGGACCGCGTCATGATCGGCGCGGGCAGCCTGGTCTCGCCGGGCAAGGTGCTCGAGAGCGGTTACCTGTACATGGGCAGGCCGGCGGAAAAAGTCCGGCCGCTCACCGAAGCCGAACAGGCATACCTGCGCTATTCGGCCGAGCACTATGTGCGGGTGAAGAACAATTACCTGAACGGGTCCAGATGAGGCGATGGCGCGGAATGGCTGTTGAGGCAAATATGGTTGACTGAGTCAGCAATATTTTGCAAAATGGGGCCATTGCCACCCGGAGAGTCCCATGCCATTCCCTGACTTAGACAGCCGCATCGCGCAAGTCCGCTCATTCAACCGTTTTTTCACGCGCCAGATCGGCGTGCTGCGCGAAGGCTTGCTGCACAGCGACTTCACGCTGACCGAGGTGCGGGTGCTGTATGAGCTGGCGCACCGCGGCGACCAGCCATCGGCCGCGTTGTGCAAGGATCTGGGCCTGGACCGGGGCTACCTGAGCCGCATCATCGCGAAATTCGAAAGCGCCGGGCTGGTGGTGAAAGTGCCCTCACCAACCGATGGCCGCGCCAAGCTGCTGCACATGACGGAGCATGGCCGCGCCGTCTACGAGCCGCTTGATAAAAGTTCGCGGGAAGAAGTCGGCGAGATGCTGGGCCGCCTCGACGACAAGGACCAGTTGCGCATGCTGGAGGCCATGGCCACCATCCGCGGCCTGCTGGACGGGCAGGGCGCCATGAAATATGCGCAGCCATACATCTTGCGTACGCATCGCCCGGGCGACATGGAATGGATCACCCGCCGCCATGGCGCGCTGTACAGCCAACTGCAGGGCTGGGACAGCAGTTTTGAAACCCTGGTGGGCGGGATCTGCACGGACTTCGAGCGCAACTTCGATCCCGCGCGGGAACGCTGCTGGATTGCCGAGATGGCGGGACAGCCGGTCGGCTCGGTAGCCGTGGCGCGCAGCGGCGAGGACGGTGTCGCGAAATTGCGCCTGCTGCTGGTGGAACAGCAGGCGCGCGGCCTTGGCCTGGGGACGCGGCTGGTCGATGAATGCCATGCCTTTGCCCGGGCCGCCGGCTACCACACCATGCGCCTGTGGACCACGGACCAGCAACGGGAAGCGCGCCATATTTACAGCAGTCGCGGCTACGTGCTGGTCTCGCAGCAGGCGGTCCATGCGTTTGGCAAGGACATGGTGGATGAAACGTGGGAGTTAAGGCTCTGAGCGGCCGATCGCAAAACCCCCAGTGATCCGTCAGCGCCCGGGCGCCGCCGGCGTCGCGGCAAAGTCCAGCACCGTGACCGAATACGGCGGCAACGTGCGGGTAAAGTCGCGCGACAGGCCCGACACCGCCGTGGTGACCGGGACCACGCGGGCCGGATCGCCGAGGGTGTTGACCGCGTCGAGGTCCGGCGCGCCCAGCACCGTCATGGTGCCGGTACGGGCCACGTCGCGCACGCCGGACAGCACGATGCGCAGCGGCTGGGCGGACCCGCCGCGGTTCACGAGCTTCAATTGCAGGTGGCCGTTGCGGTCGTTGCGGGTCGCCACCCAGTACAGCGACGGCACGGTCTTGTTGGCGCCGGTGGTCCATTGCGGGATGGCGCTGCCGGCCGATTCCAGCACGGCAGTGCCGCCATATTCCGCGAACATCTTTTGCACGTAATACGATGGCGTGCCGAATGCGCCGAGGGCGTCGTAGCCGATCATGTTGATGGCCCACTGCATCGATGTGTCGCGGCTGTTGGCGCCCACATTGCTGACATTGGCCAGCAATGGCGCATAGGCCGCCATGATGACGTGGTCGGCGTTGCGTTCCAGGCTGGTCAGGTAGGCCGCGTCGGCCAGCGCCGCGCGCAAGTTCGGCATCGGCCAGCCGGCATGGGTCGCCCATTCGCCGACAAAGACCTTGGGACCGCTGCGCGGGCGCCGGTCGTAGTCGTGCAAGTGGTCGTACATCTCGTCTTCACCCCACGCATACAGGTGCTCGTCGATGACGTCAGGCCGCTGCGACGGCGTGGCTTTTTCTTCCACGGTCGAGATCAATTGCAATTGCGGATATTTCGCCTTGATCGCCTTGTAAAACGCGGCAAAGCGCTTGTCGTAGCTGCCCGACCGGTCAAAGAAGTCTTCGTTGCCGATTTCCACATAGCGCAGCGGGAAGGGCGCAGGGTGGCCGTCCCTGGCGCGCCGCGCCCCCCAGGGCGTACCCGCGTCGCCCATCACGTATTCGATTTCATCGAGCGCATCCTGGATATAGGGCGCCAGTTCTTCGTCCGACGACACATGTTCGCCATTGAGCGCATAGCCGGCGAACACGCCCAGTACCGGCTGCGCGCCGATATCCTCGGTCCACTGCAGGAATTCCATCAATCCCAACCCATCGGTGGACCAGTAATTCCATGGACTGCGGTGGCCGGGACGTTCTTCCACCGGGCCGAGGGTCTTTTTCCAGTCGAAACGCTGGGCAAACGTGTCGCCTTCCAGGTAATTTCCGCCAGGAAATCTCAAGAATGCCGGTTTCATGGCCGCCATCATGTCCATCAAATCGCGCCGGTTGCCATTGGGCCGGCCTTTGTGCGTGGGACCGAACAGGGAAACCTGTTGCAGCCACAGCTTGCCCGGCGCCGTCGTGGTCAGCGAAAACACGTTGTCCTTGGATGCGCGCAACGCCCCGGTCTTCAGCTGGACTTCGAATTTCTTCCATTGCGCCGTGATGCCGGTGACCGTGGCCGAGGTGATGGGGGCGCCGCCGGCCTTGGCCAGCGCGATGGTGACCGGTCCATGGTCGTGTTCGGCTTTGGCGAAAAACGTCACGGTGTAGGTGGTGTCGGCCGTGACGGGTATGCCCCAGTAGCCCGGATTGGCGACGCCGGCCGGCCGGGCCGGGGTGGCGGCGCCGGCGTCCAGCTTCAGGCTCAATGGCAGCGCGTCGTTGAGCTTTTGTTCCTTGTCCAGGGCAATTTTTGCGCCGCCCAGCGGCTGCCAGTACATCGGATCGTCCGCGTTGTAGGCATGGCCGGCTTCTCCCTTGAAGCTGCGGTTGCGCAGCAATTCGCCATACAAGCCGCCCTCGTACGAGTAGTTGATTTCCTCGGTCATCAACCCGTACAGCAACGGGCTCATCGTTGCCTTCACTTGGTTGGCGGCAACTGTCAGGGTTGGAAGGGATGGCGCCGGTTCAGCCAGCGCGGGGAACGCCGCGGCCAGCGCCAGCGAGCAGAGATAACACTTGAACATTTTTCACCATGGTCTGCAGGATTGCCTGCAATTGTGGGCAAGTCCGGCCAACGCGCGCAATAGCGAAAACCGCCAACGGCGCCACGAAATTTCAGTACCGTGGCGGCCATCCACAGTGAAATAACACTTTTTACTGGAAAAAATTCAATTTTTTGAATCCTCCTAGGAATTCGAAAAATAGTTTTACGGGAAAGGCGCCACTCGCTAAATATACTTTGGTCATGTTCCCTTGCTGGAACTGCCCTGTAAAAAATTGCCGGAATCGCCAGCCATCGCCCCGTCGATGGCGCGGCATTACCGGCAAGCAGACTGTACAAATGCATGGAGACCCTTGCAAATGAAGTTCCCCAAAGCACATAAAATTGCCCTGTTGTTTAATGCAAACAAGGTTTTTGACCGGGAAGTCATGTCTGGCATTGCCGCTTACCTGTCGAGCAGACGGGTATCGTGGGAATTGTTCGTCGAGGACGATTTCCGGTTGCGGCTGTCAAGTATTGCAAATTGGAAAGGAGATGGGATCATCGCAGATTTCGATGACCCCGCCGTGGCCGAAGCCTTGTCCGGCAGCGGCATGCCGGTGGTCGCGGTGGGCGGCTCGTACGCCAGTGAAACCGATTACCCGGCGCACGTCCCCTATGCGGCGACCGACAATTTCAAGCTCATCAACCTGGCGTACTCGCACCTGATCGACGTCGGCTTGCGCCAGTTCGCCATGTTTTCCCTGCCGGTTGCCGCGCGCAACCGCTGGGCCCAGGAACGGGAAAAGGCTTTCCGCAGCTTGTTGGAAAAAGATAATCTTCCGGTGGAAATTTTCCGTGGGCAAGATACGACGGCGCTGTCGTGGGGCGAATCCGTTGCCCAACAGATCGAATGGCTGCGCGGCTTACCAAAACCGATCGGCATTATTGCCGTGACCGATGCGCGGGCGCGGCAATTGTTGCAAGCCTGTCAGATGGCGCACATCGCGGTGCCGGAACAGGTGGCCGTGATCGGCATCGACAATGACCCGCTGGCGCGCATGCTGTCGAGCATACCGTTGAGTTCCGTGATCCAGGGCGCCGATGAGATCGGCCGCACGGCGGCCCGCATGCTGCACCTGCTGCTCGATGACGCTTACCTCGATTGCACGCGCATCCTGGTGCCGCCGGCCGGCATCAATGTGCTGGCTTCCAGCAGTTACCAGCCAGTGAACAACCCGCGCGTGATGCGCGCCAGGCATTTTATCCGGCAATACGCGTGCCAGGGCATCAAGGGCGACCAGGTGGCCGATTACGTGGGCGTGTCGCGTTCGACCCTGGAATATTATTTCCAACAGGAATTGTCATGCAGTGTGCACGATGAAATCCTGCGCTTCAAGCTGGAAGCCGCCACCAGCTTGCTGGCGCGCGGCGATTGCAGCGTGGCCGACGTTGCCCAGCGTTGCGGATTTACATCAATGCAATACCTGCTGGCGGTGTTCAAACGCGAACTCAAATGTACGCCGCGCGAGTACCAGCAACAGGCGCGGCGCGGCTTGCCGCTTCCGGGCGATGGCGCCGCGCCGCAGGAAAGCGCCGCCTTCGCTGCTGTCGCCGCCTGACCGGCCAGGCGGCCGGGGCCGCGGCTGCCCCCGGCCGCCGCGTTCCAGCCGCCTGCCCGCCAACATCCGGTCCTCCGCCAGCCATCCCCTGGCCCGCTGCCGGCCCATGTCCTGCTCGACAAGCGCGCCTGTCCACTGCCATCATAGCGATTTATGCCCGGGCCGCCTGGCGGCCATCGGGTATTCCCGTGACCGGTTGATGGAGATGGCAGTATCGTCATGCAGAATTTCTATAACAAGGCGCTTGCATGGCTGCTGGGCCTGATGGTTGCCAGTGTCTTGCTTGGCTATGCCTGCCTGCGCGCCACGCACACGCGGCTGCCGCTGCTGCCGGCCGCTGACAGCGCCTTGACCTGGCATGCCGACAGCATTGCTGACAGCGCCTCGGGCGGGCGCTCGACGATCCACCTGCTCGACGACACGGCCACGCTGACGTTTGAATTCAAGTCCGTCAAGGCGGTCGACTACCCCTACGCCAAGGCGGAGCTGGAATTCCGCGACCGGGCCGGCAAACCCATCCTGGTGGATTTCAGCCAGTACAGTACGGTGGCCTTCGATGTGCAATGCACGCCGGCCAATACGCTGACCTTTGGCCTCATCACGTTTGAAGAACATGTATCGAAACCCGGCGACTACACCACCTACCGCCTGCCGTATGCCTATTACTTTTGCACCGAACGCAGCAGGCGGGTCGAGATCGACCTGGCGCACCTGCGGGCCGACCAGTGGTGGTATGACCGGCACAAGCTGAACCTGTCGCAGCAGGACACCCGGCTCGACAAGGTTGCCAAGGTCTCATTCGGCAATACGTTCCAGAGTCCCTACGACGTGACGTCGCGCGTGCAAATCCGCAACGTCGTGCTGCAGGGGCGCGACATGCGCTACCTGTACGTATACGCCGCCCTGATGGCGATCGCCTGGCCCGCCTATGGCCTGTGGTTTTTCCGCCAGCATGCGCGGGCGCTGGTGGCGGAAGTCAAGGACAAGGTGCGGCGCGACATCCCGCTGGTCGCGTACCAGCAATTGTCGCAGGACTTGCATCGAGATAAGGAAGAAAGCGCGATCCTGCGGTTCATGGCCACCGAATACGTCAACCCCGACCTCGACGTGGAAACCATGGTCAATACCCTGGGCATCAGCCGCAACAAGATCAATGAAATCCTCAAGGCGGAGCTGGGTTTCACGTTTTCCACTTACCTGAACAAGCTGCGGCTGACCGAGGCGGCGCGCCTGCTGGGCGACAAGGAAGATTCCAGCGTGGCGGAAATCGCGTATTCAGTCGGCTACCGCAACGTGTCGTACTTCAACAAGCTGTTCAAGGAAGAATACGGCTGCACGCCGAAAACGTTCCGCAAACTGCGCGGCAGCACACTGGAGGAAGCGGCGCCATAGCGGCCGCCTCCGGGCTGCGGTTTTTCATCGCCGCGTTGAGGGATTTCGTGGTGGCGGCGCCTGAAAAGCGTTCGTACAATGGATTCGTCATGGGGCGTCCGACACCGTGCCCCGGGCCAGCGAGGGGCTGGCCGCAAAGGGCACGGTCCATCGTGCACCCCATGTCATTTGACTCCTTCTGCTTCAGCAGTTCGGGCGGCCCGGCGCCGCCCTTTTTTTGCCGGGCGGGCCGTCGATGCCCCGCGGCGGCTCAGAATTGCGGCAGCGTGCGCCGGCCTTTCACCTGCACCTGCAGTGCCACACCGGCCGCTTCACGCCCGACCGTGGCGCCGGCTGGCTGTCCGCCGCCCACCCAGACGCGCGCCGGTCCGGCTTCCACCACGCGCTTGCCGGCCGCATCGACCGTGCTCAAGGCTTTGCCGTCCAGCTTGAACGTGACGGCGCGCTGTTCGCCCGGCTGCAACGCGACGCGGGTAAACGCGGCCAGCGTGCTGTTGGGCGCGCCGTCGCCATGGCGCGCCACGTACACTTGCACCACTTCGTCGCCGGCGCGCTGGCCCTCGTTCTTCACGTTGACCGTCAGCGTCATGGGGCAGCCGGCGCACACGGCTTTCGGAGCGGCGCCGCCGAGCTTGTAGCTGAAGCGGGTATAGCTCAAGCCGTAGCCGAACGGGTACAGCGGCGCGCCCTTGAAGTACTTGTAGGTGCGGCCACGCATGCCATAATCCTTGAACGGCGGCAGCTCGTCCGCCGACTTGTAGAACGTCACGGGCAGGCGGCCCGCCGGGCTGAAGTCGCCCGCAATCAGTTCGGCCACGGCGCGCCCGCCTTCGCCGCCCGGATACCAGGCCTGGATAATCGCCGGCACGTGGCGGTCGGCCCAGTTCAGCGCCATGGCGCTGCCGCTCATGTTGACCAGCACCATCGGCTTGCCCAGCGCGCCGAGCCGTTCCAGCAAGGCTTCCTGCGGCGCCGGCAAGTCGATGCTGGTGCGGTCGCCGCCGGCAAAGCCGGGCGCGCGCACCGTCATTTCCTCGCCTTCGAGTTGCCACGTCAGGCCGCTGACTAACACCACCAGGTCGGCCTGGCGCGCCGCGTCCAGCGCGGCCGTGTCGTCGAAGCTGGGACGGGTCCATTGCAACTGCTGTTCGCCTTCCCAGCCGGTTTGCCGTGCTTCGATTTCGACCCGGTACACCTGGCCTGCCGCCAGGCTGATCTCGGTCTTCGAGGTGGGCCAGGCCAGGTCCCACATGTCGGCCACCAGCTGGCCGTTGACGCGGATGCGGTAGGGCTGGCTGCCTTTCAGGCGGAAATGGTGGGGGCCGCTCTCGGCGGCGCGCACGTAGCCGCTCCAGCGGATCGACGTGTTGCGTTCGGCCGTGTCGGGCCAGCCCCACCGGACCGTTGCCAGCGGCATGGTTTGCACCGCCGCCGGCGCGCCTTCCAGCGTGGCGTTGTCGTAGCGTTCCATCTTCACGCCGGCCTGGGCGCAGGCCGCGTCCAGGCACATGCTGTCGGCCGGCACGTCCTGCAGCGGCGGCGCGACCCAGCCGGTGCCTTCGATATGCGTGACCTGCGCCTGCGGGTAGCGGGCGCGCAAGCCATCGAGCACCGTGACCGGGTGCGACGGCGTGCCGTTATAGTTGCCCACCAGCGCATCGACACTGGCTGCGTTGGGGCCGATCACGGCAATCCGGCGCGGCGCCTCCTTCAGCGGCAGCAAGCCATCGTTTTTCAGCAGCACCAGCGACTGGCGCGCCGCTTCCAGGTTCACGCCCTTGTGGGCCGGGGTGTCGACATCCTTCGCGGTGATGTTCGGGAATGGCCGCTCGGCAGGCGCCGCCAGCAGCCCCAGGCGGATGCGCGCTTCCAGCAGGCGCAGCACCGCGCGGTCAAGGTCCGCCTCCGGCAGCAAGCCCTGCTGCACCGCGCGCACCGTGGTGGCGGGGGACGCGGTCGGGTTCGAGCCGAAATCGCAGATCACGTCGGTGCCGGCCTTGACGGCGGTCGCCACCGCCTGTTCCGGCGTTTTCACGTAGCGGTGCGCCCAGTCCATGTGGATGTCGGCCACCGCGCCGCAATCGGACACCACGTGACCCTGGAAGCGCCAGGCGCCGCGCAGGTAATCCTTGAGCAGGGCGTCGCTGGCGCAGGCAGGAACGCCGTCCACCGCGTTGTAGGCGCACATGATCGACAGCGCGCGGCCTTCGGTCACGGTGGCGTGGAACGCCGGCAGGTAGGTTTCCGTCAAGTCGCGCGGCGACGGGTGGATGTCTTCCTTGTGGCGGTCCGATTCCGGCCCGCTGTGCACGGCGAAATGCTTGACCGTGGCGGACGTCTTGGGCGCATCGGGATCGGAACCCTGCAAGCCCTGCACGTAGGCCACGCCGATGCGCGACGTCAGGTACGGGTCTTCGCCATAGGTTTCCTGTCCGCGGCCCCAGCGCGGGTCGCGGAAGATGTTGACGTTGGGCGACCATACCGTCAAGCCCCGGTAGATGTCTGAGCCGCCGTCCGGGCGCACGGTCTGCAGATATTTGGCGCGGAATTCCGTGGCGACCGTGTCGGCCACCTGCTTGACCAGCGCATTGTTCCAGGTGGCGGCCAGGCCGATCGCTTGCGGGAACACGGTTGCCACGCCGGCGCGCGCCACGCCGTGCAAGCCTTCGTTCCACCAGTTATAGGCGGGAATGCCGAGGCGCGCGATGGCGGGCGATTCATGTTGCAGCTGGGCGGCTTTTTCTTCGAGCGTCATGCGGGCCAGCAGGGCCCGCGCCTGCTGGCCGGCGTTGTCCGGCGCCGCCGCATGGGCCGGCTGCATCAGCGGCAGCGACAGCGACAGGGCGACGGCTGCCGCCATGGCGGTGCGGAAGAGGGGGCGAGAAGTCATGGCGATATTTCCTGATGATGTATTCGGGGAAGCATGAAGGCGGCACAGCGAACGCGCCCGGCCGCGCAGTCGGCGGTGGTTTGCAGGCAGCGGCCGATGGTATCACCGCCGGTGCACGCCGGCGGCCATGGCCGCGCCGGTTGGAAAAAAACGTACGGGCGTTGGCGGATTTCATTATGTCGCCGGTGCAGGCGACCGTCGCGGCGGCCGCGGCGTTGCACGCACGGTTCCGGGATTTCCATCGCCGATTGAGGAATTTCGCCATTGAGGCGGCCGGGACGCCGCCGCAGAATCCAAGGGTCGCCGCAGGGTTGGCAGCACTGGAAAGGCGACCGCATGCCGCGATGGCGTCGTCCGCCATGCCGGCCAGTCACACATCAACAATCTTCCTGGAGTTCATAACGATGAAAAAAATGCGACTCACCATCGTGGCCGGCCTGGTGGCCGGCCTCGCGGCAGGCTGCGGCGGCAGCGGCGGCGCGGGTGTAGCGGGGATAACCGACGCCGTGAAAAGCGGCGGCGCGGCCGTGGCCAAGGTGACGCGCTGGGCCAGCGTGAAATTCGGCGGCGGCGGCTATATTCCCGGCCTGGTATTCCACCCGACCAGCCCAGACGTGCTGTATGCGCGCACCGATATCGGCGGCGCGTACCGCTGGGATGCGGCCAGCGCGTCCTGGGTGGCGATCACCGACGGCTTTGGCGTGGACGAAGGCTTTTACCACGGCACCGAAAGCATGGCGCTCGACCCGAACGACGACAAGCGCGTCTACATGAGCGCCGGCATGTACCTGCACGACACGCCGGACGGGCGCCTGTACATTTCCAGCGACCGTGGCGACACCTGGCAGCACGTCAACCTGCCATTCTCGGTCGGCAGCAACATGCAGGGCCGCGCCGTCGGCGAGCGCATGATGGTGGACCCGAACAAGCCGTCGATCCTGTTCTACGGATCGCGCGCCAACGGCCTGTGGAAGAGCAGCGACTATGGCCAGACCTGGCAGCAGGTGCAGTCGCTGGCCACGCACAACATGACCAAGGATGAAATCAACGCGGTGTTCTGGGGCGGCGTGGTGGGATTCGAACAGGTGATCTTCGATACCTCGACCAAAGGCACCGGCAACGCGACCCAGACCATCTATACCGCGGTGGCGTCCGATTACGCGGCGGTGGCCGGCCTGTCGTACAACATGTACAAGACCACCGACGGCGGCGCGACGTGGACCGGCATCGCGGTGCCGGCCGAGGTGGCCGGTTTCAATATCCCGCACATGGTGCGCGCCAAGGACGGCATGATGTACGTGGCCTTTACCAAGGGCACAGGCCCCGGCGCAGGCGGTCCGGGCGCGCTGTACAAGTTCGACGGCGCCAACTGGACGCTGCTCAAGCGTTACGAGGAAACCCGGTGGACCAGCTTCGGCCTCGGCGGCCTTTCGGTGTCCGGCACCGGCGCCACCACCCGCATCGCGCTCGGCGTGACCAATTCCTGGGGCAACTGGGAAGGCCAGCCGGCCGTGCAACTGTCCGATGACGGTGGCGCCACCTGGCGTGAAATCGCCGCCATGGCGCCGCACAACCCGGTCGGCGGCGGCTTCGCCGGCTGGATGGACGACGTGGAAATCGATCCGAACAACCCGGAACGCATCCTGCACGTCTCGGGCGGCGGGGTGTGGGAAACCCGCAATGCCTCGGCCGCCAAGCCGACTTGGAATTTCATCGTCAATGGCATCGAGGAAGTCGCATCGGAAGCCCTGATGGCGCCGCCGCCCGGCGCCGGCTATGCGCTGCTGCGCAGCGGCCTCGATGTCGGCACCAGCGTGCAGACCGAACTGACCAAGGCGCCCACGCGCGGCCCCAATGGCTGGTTCGACAGTACCTACAGCGTGGACATGGCATGGTCCAGCCCCGCCTACATCGCCACGGTCGGCGCCGCGTCGTCGAAGAGCCCGAACCGGTACGGCGCGTATTCGACCGATGCCGGCGTCACCTGGAACACGTTCGCCGCCAACCATCCGGACGCCCAGGCCAACCATGGCTACACCTCCAACCTGGCCGTGACCAAACCGGGCAACGTGGTGTGGGCGCCCGCCAATTCCGTGCCGGCCTACACCACCGACAATGGCGCCAGCTGGACGTACACCAACCTGCCGCCGCTGGCGCAGGTCTGGGTGCCGCGCAGCTACCGCGTGGTGGCCGACCGCAAGAACCCGAACAAGGTCTATGCCTACAACTCGGGCGGCACCTGGTGGGCGCAATGGTCGGAGACGCCGCGTTTCTTCACGTCCACCGACGGCGGCCACACGTTCTCGGAAAGCGCCGCTTTCCCACGCAGCGGCACCGCGCTGAACCAGTATGGCCAGACCTCGATCGCGGTCAATCCCTACGCGGAAGGCGATATCTGGGTGGTGGACGGCTTCAGCATCCTGCACTCGACCGATTCCGGCGCGACCTGGACCAAATTGAGCGCGGCCGCACCAATCTGGGGCCCGCAATCGGCGTATGAACCGAAAGTGTACGGCGCCACCTCGATCGCGCTGGGCAAGGCGCCGGTGGGCGCCAAATATTCGGCGTCGGTCTACGTGGTGGGCGTCGTCAACGGCGTGTGGGGCGTGCACCGCTCCGACGATGGCGGCGTGACCTGGACCCGTTTCAACGACGACCAGCACCAGTTCGGCGGCATGGGCACCCTGGCGGCCGACCAGGCCGTGCCGGGCCGCCTGTACCTGAGCGGCGGCGGCCGCGGCGTGCTGTTCAGCTACTGATGCGGCCACTGCGCCGCGCGGCAGTGCGCCGGCCTCCGGCGGCCGCGCGGCGCGGAGCCGTTTTACTCATCACCTTTTGGAGTATCGATCATGAAATTCAAAACCCTTCTTGCCGCCCTGTCGCTGGGCGCGGCGGCCGGCGGCGCGCACGCCGCCATGCTGACCTTCGACGGCCTGACCGGCTGGGTCTATGGCGACGGCGCCGCGCTGGCCGCCAACATGCATTACGACGGCAACAACCTGGTCTACCAGGAAGCCGGTTTCCAGCTGACACTGAACGCGCCCAACGCGGCGGCGGGCGCGGCCCACATCAGCGACGGCACGTTCGAGCCGCAAACCTACAACTGGCATGACGGTTCCGACAACGGCGGCGGCAGTTACCTAACGCTGACCCGCGTTGGCGGCGGCTTGTTCGACGTGACCGGCTTTGATTACTACACCGACTGGAGCGCGCTGTCGGCCGACGGCGTGCCGGCCGGCGTCCTGGAAGGGGCAGGAACCTGGGACCGTGCGCTGCGCGGCATCAGTGAATTGCGCCTGGGGTCGGGCGCGTTCAACCAGCTCGACAATATCAGCGTGGACAGCGCCGGCGCCGCGGTGCCGCTGCCGGGCACGCTGCCGCTGTTGCTGGGCGGCCTGTCGGCCGTGGCGCTGGCGCGCCGCCGCAGGCAATAAAAGAGGGCGGCGCATGGAGCGCCGCCGGGGCGCGGGCAACTGACCGGTAGGGAACGGGCCGCAGGGGCGGCGGCCAACCGCACGGCCATGGCTGTGCGGAGTGGTCGGCGGTGGCTGGCGGTTAGCCCGTGCCGTTCGTGTCCGGTCCTTGGGCACGCCGCGGGCATGACACCGGCGCCGGCGGGCGCGCCCCGCGCCCCCCCGGGGGCCCGGGGGCGGGGGACGGCGTGCCCCGCGCGGCCCCCCACTCGCCAGTCAGGCCGGACGGGCGGTCCGGTTCGGACTCCACCAGCACGGTCAAGGTACGCCAGCCCGGGCCTTGCGGCAGGGGCAGGGTCAGCGGACCTGGCGCCGGCGTGGTCTTTTCGCCGAGCTTCACGCCATCCAGCCATGCTTCGGCCTTGCCGGCAATTTCATGCATCTCGATCCGGCCGCGCCCATCGTTGCGGTCGGCCTTGACGGCAAACGAAACCCGGTAAGTGCGCCAATGCAGCGCTTCCGGCTCTTGCCGCAGCGGTTCATTCCAGCCCCAGCTGTTCATATCATTATCGGCCAAAACGACGTTCGGATCGGGGCGCGTGGCTTGCGGTGGCGAGATGCGCCAGCCCGACGGCCGCACCACGGCACGCGCTTCCGCCACCGCGGGAACCGGCGGCACGGACTGCACGTCCAGCACCGTTTCAGCCGCCTGCAGGCCGTCGGCCTGCGCGCGCAACGTGAGCTTGCCGTGGCCGGCTCGGCGGCTTTGCACGATGACTTGCGCCAGGCCGTTGTACAGGTCGCGTTCGGACGCCTTGTCCGGTTCATGCGAATTCGGGTCGCCGTTGCCGACGCCGATGATGGCGCCCGGCCCGGCCGCCGCGAAGCGCACGTGCAGGTTGGCGTTGGCCACCGGACGGCCCTGCGCATCGACGGCGCTGACCGTGACCGGCACCGCGTCGGCGCCGTCGCCGGCCATGGCGGCGCGGTCCGGCGTGAGCACCAGCCGCGCCGGGGCGCCGCTGGTCTCCACGCGGTCGCGCCCGACCGCCGCGCCATCCTTGAGCGCCACGGCTTCCAGCACGCCCGGCGCATAGGGTACGTCGAAGGTGGCCATGTCATACGCGGCGACGTCCTGCTCACCCACCACGGCGCCATTGAGCAGCAGGCGCACGCGCGGCGCGTTGGTGGCCACGCGCACCTTGACCGGACGGCCTTCCTTGCCTTGCCAGTTCCAGTGCGGCATCAACTTCACGACGGGACGGTCCTTGATCCACATGGCCTGGCGGAAGTAATACGCGTTTTTGGGGAAGGCGCACAAATCCATGATACCGAAGAAAGAGCTGGCGCTGGGCCACTGGTGCGGCGTCGGTTCGCCCCGGTAATCGAGGCCGGTCCATGCGAAGCCGCCGGCCATGAAGGCGCGCGCATCGATCTGCTTCCAGCTCTCGCGCTGGGTCTTGCCCCAGTCGGCGGCATCGTCGTCATAGCTGGCGATCACGTGCCGTTCGCGGTCGGTCGTGTATTCGCCACGCGACATGAAGGCCGAGGTATCTTCCGAACTGTAGACGGGCTTGCCGGGGTTGGCCTGGTGGAAGCGGTCGTATTCCCACACCTGGTAATTGATGCCGGCCACGTCCAGCGCCTGCACCGCGCTTTTCCGCGCGAACAGGCCGCCGTGCATGGCGGCGGTGACGGGCCGCGTCGGATCGAGCCGCTTGACGGCGTCGGCCATGCGGCGCGATATTTCATAGCCGGCCTCCGTGCCCTGCAGCGGTTCCTCGTTGAAGATCGACCACAGCATCACGCTGGGGCGGTTGCGGTCGCGCCGCACCAGCCACGTCAGTTGCTGCAGGTAGTCGGGCGAGGCGTTGAAATTGCGGTTTTCATCCATCACCAGCAGGCCGAGGCGGTCGGTCATGTCCAGCACTTCGGCCGCCGGCGCATTGTGCGCAAAGCGGATCGCATTGACACCCATGGACTTGAGCTGGCGCAGCCGGAATTCCCAGATCGAGTCCGGCACCGCCACGCCGACTCCGGCGTGGTCCTGGTGGATCGCCACGCCCTGCAGCTTGAGCGGCTGGCCGTTGAGGAAGAAGCCGCGCGCCGCGTCGAAGCGCAGGGTGCGGAAGCCGGTCCGGATGTCTGCGCTGTCGAGTTCTCCGCCGGCGTCGCGCAGCACGGCGCGCACGCGGTACAGCGTGGGCCGCTGCACCGACCATGGCTGGGGATTGCTTACCGCCAGCGTCAGTTGTGCGCTGGCCTTGTCCAGCGCATCGACCTGCACCGGCGCCCGTCCGGCCGCGACCGTGCGGCCATCCGGGGCCAGCAAGGTGACCTCGACTTGCGCGCGGCGGCGCGCAGCGGCGCTGCTTTCGACGTCCACCGTGACGGGCACGGTCCAGCGGCCGTTTTTGCGGACCGGGTTGGCATGCACGCCATCGGTGGCGATGTGCATGGCGTCGCGCTTGACCAGCCAGGTGTGGCGGTACATGCCCGCCCCCTCGTACCACCAGCCTTCCATGACTTCGGCGTCGGCCCGCACGGCAATGGTGTTGACTTCCTTGTCGCCATAGCGCACGTAGGGCGTGATGTCGATGTAGCGGCCGTTGTAGCCCGACCAGTTGCGGTTGACCACGATCCCGTTGACCCACACCGTGCTGTGGGTGGCGACTGCGTCGAGCTGCAATTCTAAGTGGCGGCCGCGGTCCGACGCTGGCAGCGTGAAATCGCGCCGGTACCAGCCGATGCCGCGCGGCCGGTAACCCTGCGACTGGTTCTGGCCCGCGTCGAACGGGCCTTCGACGGCCCAGTCGTGCGGCAAGTCCACGCGGGGCCAGCCGGAATCGTCATAGTCCGGATTGGCGGGGCCATGCGCTTCGCCGGCCTTGGTGCTCATGTAGCTGGCGCCCAGGCCCTTGATCGAAGGCGGCGCCACGTCGCCCTGCAGGAAACGCCAGCCGGCATCCAGCGACAGGCGCTCGCGCGGCGCGGCCCAGGCATCATGCACGGCGCACAGCAGGGAAAAGCCGGCGCACGCCAGTGCGGCGCGGTGGTGGAGTGGAATGGTCATGGTATCGTCGATGCAGTAGGGTTCCGCCAATCCGGCCGATCTGGCCGGATTGGCCGGACCTGCCGGACCGGCCGTGTTGATGGGATCAGTCGGGATTGGCCGGGATCACCGACAGTTCGGCCGCGTTGGCCGAACCGCTGCGCCAGACGTCGTCAAGCGCCGTGAAGCGGAAATAGCGGGCGCTCACCGGCGCGAAGCGCGCCACCTGCAAATCCGGATTGTTGTGGATATTGGCAAAGGCGCCGTGGTCGATGGCGGTATGCCAATGTTCGCCATCCTCGCTGGTCTCAAAACGGTAATTGACCACGGTGCCGGCCACCTGGCCATCCTGCCGGGGCAGGTAAGTGAGGCCGGCGATGCGGTGGCTGGCGCCCATGTCGATGCTGATCGGTTGCGGTTGCTTGTTGCGATCGTCCCAGCCGGTGTACCAGTAAGTGGCGGGATCGCCATCGATGGCCAGCGCCGCGGCATGCCCGTCTTGTCCCGTTTCCTCGCGTCCGACCGCAGCGACTTTCCAGCCGCGCGGCGACAGCCCGGCAAAATTGCGCGTGCCCGTCACGCCCAGCCGCCCGTCCGGCAGGCGCCGCGCGGCCTTGACGATGCCGCTGCCCGCCAGCGCCAGCGGCGCGCGGTAGACCGGCGACGCCGGGGTGGGCGCGGTACCATCGGTCGTATAGACGATGTCGCCGCCGGACGGATGGCTCAGGCGCACGTTGCCGCCGGCGTCGCGGTCGGCAATGGCAGGCGGCAGCAAGTCGGCCGACTGCAGGTACAGGCCCACTTCGGCCAATGCCGGCTCGAGGCGCGCCCCCGTGATGCGCACGCGCACCCGGTCCGCGGTGACCGGCGTTTGCAGGCGGATTAGGCGGCGGTGCCCGACCGTGGTGGTGGCGTCGGCCGGGTGCAGCGCGGGCGCGGACCAGGCCGCGCCGTCCCAGGTTTCAATCACGAACGATTCGATGCGCTGGCCGCGATGGTCCACCGCTTCCTGCAGCGATACCACGTCGAAACGCCGCGGCCGGGGCAAGGCAAGCGTCACGACGGCCGTGGTGCGGCCGGGCGCGGCTTCCCACCAGGTATCGAGGTCGCCGTCCAGCATGGCGCGCGCCCCGTGCCGCGACGCCGTGCGGCCAGCCGCATGGTGCGCGCCATTGCCGGCCGCAATGTTCGCCTTGCTGGGCGCCTTCCGGGGCGCCTTATCGTTCGCAATGCGGTTCGCAATGCGGTTCGCAACGCGGTCCGCAACGCGGTCCGCCGTGCTGTCCACCGTCACCCGCGCACCCTGCGCCAGGTTGGCATTGAACGTGTTGCTCACTATTTCCCCGAGCTGGGCCAGCGCGGTCACCTGGTCGTCCGGCACCAGGCCCCGGTTGTCCGGCGACAGGTTCAGGATCAGGTTGGCGTTGCGCCCGATCGACGAATAATAGATGTCGACCAGTTGCGTGACGGGGCGCGGCCGCTTGTCGCGGGCCCAGAACCACTGGCCATTGGCCAGCATGGTGACGTTGGTCTCGGCCGGATACCACCACAGGTGCGAACCGGGCTTGAGCTGGGCGCGCGTGCCCAGCTCGCCGTGCATGTCGGGCCACTGGAACCGGCCGGGCGACGTCGGCAGCGGGATCACGCTCCATTCGGTGGCGCGGCCATAGCCGCTTTCCGTGCCGACCCAGCGCACGTCCGGCCCCTTGCCCATGATGACGGCCTCCGGCTGCAGCTTGCGGATCAAGTCATACCACGCCGCATAGTCATAGGTTTCCGCCACGCTGGGGTCGGGGTTGGCGCCATCGAACCACACTTCGTGCACCGGGCCATATTCGGTCAGCAATTCATACAGCTGGTTGAGGAAATAGCGGTTGTAATCGTTGACGTCGTAACTGTAGGACTGGTGGCCGGGCGCTGGCGCCCGGCCTTTGGCGGGATCGCTCAGGAAGCTCGCGGGATCGGTCGGGATGGTGGAGCGGCGCTTCGCGCTGCCGTTGCCATAGTAGCCGGCCGGATTGGCCGGGTTGGTCTTGAGCTGGTACAGGTCGGCCGGCGACAGGTAAATGCCGAGCTTGACCCCGGCGCCACGCGCCGCGTCCGCCACTTCGCGCACCAGGTCGCCCTTGCCGCCGCGCCACGGGCTGGCGGCCGACGAATGCGCGGTATAGCGCGTCGGCCACATGGAAAAGCCGTCGTGGTGCTTGGCCACCAGCACCAGCATCTTGCCGTCCAACAGCTTCACGGCGCGCAGCCACTGGTGTGCGTCCAGTTGCGTGGGGTTGAAGACCGATGGGCTTTCCTTGCCCGTGCCCCATTCGACTTCATTGAAGGTATTGACGCCGAAGTGCAGGAAAAACGTGCGTTCCAGCCGCATCCATGCGCTCTGGTTCGGGCGCGGCAACACCTTGGCGGCTTTTTCCGCCATCACGGCCGGCGTATCGCCGTCGGCAATCACGTGTTCGGTGGCATACGGCAGCGTGCCGGCCAGGGTGGTGGTACAGGCGGCGGTCAGCGCCAGGGCAAATCTCAGCTTCATCATGCAATCCGGTTGGGTTGGTCGGTGGTGCGGGCAGTGGCGTCAGCGCGTGTGCAGCGTTCCGCTGATGCCGACTTCGGCGATACCGCACGACGCGCCGGGCGCAATGGCCAGGCGCAGCCGCAAGTTTTTTCCCTGCACGGCCGGTGTCGCCAGTTCCAGCGTATCGGCCGTGCCCAGCGCGCTGGCCAGCGGCTGCCATGCGCCGTCCAGCGCTTGCGCTTCGGCGCTGACGCCGCAGCGGCCGGCGGCGGAAAAGCGTACCGTCACGCGGCGGTACGTCAGGATGCGTTCGGGATCGACCATCAGCCACGGTTGCGCATCGCCGGTGTCCGGGCGCCAGTCGGTGCCCGCGTCGCCGTCATTGGCCCGCTGCGCGCCGTGGCCCGGCAGGCTGGAACTGGCCTGGACCGGGTTATGCAGCCCGAACGCCTGTTCTTCCTGTACATTGGCCGGACGGTAGGGCGTATAGGGGCGGTCCGGCGCCAGCGGGGTCACGCCGCCGATGTAGGGCGGCCCATCCCTGGTTTCCACGGTCAGCACGCCGTCGCGCAGGCCGGGCGACGTGGCGCGCACCAGTGTGACGCCGGCCTGCCAGCTGCGCAGGGCAATTGCGGCCTGGCCGTCACGGATCGGGATGTCGCCGTCGGGCGTGAAGTCGATGGCGCGCCCGGTCGGCAGTTCGCCCGGCCCCGCTTCGAGCGCCAGGCGTACCGGCGGGCTGTTGCTGACCGGCTTGCCGTCTTCGCCCAGCACCGTGACCACCAGCTGCACGTCGTCGGTGCCGTCGGCGCGGGCAATGAAGGGCGCGCTGGCTGTCACGCGCAGGCTGGCCGGCTTGCCGGCCTGCGGCCAGGCCGGCGGCGGCACGCCGCGGTAAGCGTTGCGGTACCAGTACCACGCGCGCTTGGGCAGGCGAGCGTAATCGACCAGGCCCATGGAGCCGAACTGGCGGCCCGCGATGGAGCCGTGATCGAACCCGGCCCAGATCGCCTCGCCGGCGCGCCACGGCAGGCGCCACGACTCCGGCTGGCCGGCGGTGGCGCCAGGCGTGCGCTCGATGTCGCCCCAGCCGGGCGCATACGGGCCGGGGCGGTCGGCCATGGTGGAACCGTATTCCGCGACGAAGTTCGCAATGCCGGGATTGGGGAACAGGAAGGCGCCGTCGCCGTTATAGCCGGCAATGTCGCCAATGCGGTCGATGTCGCCGCGTTGCGCACCGTTGACGGCGGCCGGCCGGGTTGGGTCGAGCCGGTGGGTCAGCGCCACGCACTCGGCCAGCAGGCGGCGCACCTGCGGCATGGTGTCTTCGGTGGTGAAAAACACTTCATTGTCCATGCCCCACGCGATGATCGATGGATGGTTGCGGTGGATGCGGATCATTTCCGCCAACTGTTGCCGCACGCTCTCGTCGAACGCCGGCTGCAGCGCGGGATCGGACGGGTAGGCCGGGGCGCCCCACGGGTTCTTGAAGCCGGCCGTGCCCCAGAACGGCGCTTCGGACAGGAACATCATGCCCATGCGGTCGGTGGTGGCGGCGAAATGCGGGTCGTGCGGGTAGTGCGATCCGCGGATGAAATCGAAGCCGGCGTCCTTCATCATGCCGATGTCGCGCTCGATGGCGGCATTGCTGACCGCGTCGCCCCAGCCGGCCTGGTCCTGGTGCACGTTCGCACCGCGGAAGTAGCGGCGCTTGCCGTTGAGGAAAAAGCCCTTGTCCGCGGTCCAGGCAATGGTGCGGAAGCCGAACGTGGTGTCAAAGCGATCGCGGTCGCGGCCGTCCACCACCAGCGTGGTGACGGCGCGGTACAGGTGCGGGTTTTCCGGGCTCCATAATTGCAGGCGGCGCAGCCGGCCCGACGTTTGCGTGGCCATCACGGTCCGGCCGGGCGGCGCCTCGACCACGGCGTCCGGCAGCACGGCCACGGTGGCGCCGGCCGGGCCGACAATGCGGGTGCGCACGGTGACGCGCGCCGTCGTTGCGCCGTCATTGCGCACTTCGGTCGCCGCGCCGACCCGGCCTTCGTTCCCGGACAGGCCGGGCGTGGTGATGGCGGTGCCGGTCCACGGCACGTGCACGTCGTCGGTGGAGACCAGCCAAACGTCGCGGTAGATCCCGCCGCTGAAGATGTGTTCGCCGGCGCGCGGCGCCAGCGCCGGGTCCCAGAGATTGTCGACCTTGACACTGATGACGTTGCGGCCGGCGCGCAGGGCCGGGGTCAGGTCGATGGCAAAGCCGGTATAGCCGCCGCGGTGGCCGCCGGCGCGCACGCCGTTGACATACACCTCGGCCTGCTGGAACGCTCCCTCGAATTCCAGCGTATGGCGGCGGCCGGGCGGCAGCGCGGCCAGCACCAGTTCCTTGCGGTACCAGCCATAGCCGACATACACTTCCGGCGCCTGGAAGTACGGCATGCTGAAGCTGTGCGGGAGGCCGACCCGCTGCCACTGGCTGTCGTCGAACGCGGGCGCTTCGGCGCCCTTGCTGTCGCCGAGGTGGAAGCGCCAGCCGGCATTGAAATTTTGCCGCTGTCGGCCGGCCTGGGGCTGGCTTGCCGCCGCACTGGCCGCGGCAGCGGCTTGTGCCGGCGGCGCGCCCGCCGACAGGACAAGCAGTCCCAGGAAGGCTACGATGACGGGGGCGGCGAGGGCGGCGGCAGCGCGGCGGCCCTGGTTCTTGAAGAGCTGTACGAGGTTTTCCATCCGGGCATTGTGGAAAACCCCTTATCAATCCGCAATCATAAAAATGCTCAAGCCGGCAACGAAATTCAGTGACGGGCCGGATCCGTCCGCCACACAACTGCCGAGCGGCTCACCCGCTCATCCTTCCGCCGCTTCCCGCGCCAGCCGCACCTGGCGCACGAACGGTTCCGGCGCCATGAAGCCGATCACGCGGGCGCGCGGCACTTCCCTGCCGTTGGCGTCGAACAGGATGATGCCGGGCGGCCCGAACAGCTGAAACCGTTTCATCAGCGCGCGGTCGTCGCCGCTGTTGGCGGTGACGTCGGCCTGCAGCAGCCGCACGCCGCGCAGTGCCGCGCCGACCGAGGCTTCTGAAAACGTCATGCGTTCCATTTCCTTGCAGGCCACGCACCAGTCCGCATAGAAATCCAGCATGACCGGTTCGCGGGTCGCGGCCAGGATCGCATCGAGTTCGGCCACCGTGCGCACGCGGGTGAAGCGCAGGCCGGCATGGGCGCCGCTCCGCGCCAGGCCGTTGCCGGCGCCGCCGGCCACGCCGCGTTCCATACCGGTTCCCGCAGCGGTTCCCGCGCCGCTGCCGCTGCCGGCGACGCTGCCTCCGCTGGCGCCCACTGCCGCGCCCGCGCCGGCCTCCGCATCGTCGTCACCCTGGCCGTGCGCCGCGTCGGCCACAGCCAGCGCGCCGCGCCAGTGCGCCAGCGGTTGCAGTACGTCGCGGCCACCGCTGGCGGCGCCCGCCAGTTCGAACAGGCCGCCCAGCAGGAACAGCATGCCGAGCGCCCTGGCCGCGCGCGGGCCGTTGCCGGCGCCGGCCGGCAACGCTTCGCCGATACGCAGGAACACCGCGCACAGCAACAACAATGCGCCCCACAGCGCCATGACCGCCGCGGCCGGCAGCACCGGCGACACCATCCAGACCGCCACCGCCAGCAACAGCAAGCCAAACACTTTTTTCACGCCATTCATCCAGGCGCCGGCGCGCGGCAGCAGCGTGCCGGCCGAGACGCCGGCCAGCAACAGCGGCACGCTCATGCCGGCCGCCATGGCAAACAGCGCCCAGCCGCCGGTCCAGGCATTGCCGGTCTGGCTGATGTACAGCAGCGCGCCAGCCAGCGGCGCCGCCACGCAGGGGCCCACGATCATGGCCGACAGCGCGCCCATCAGGAACACGCCGGCATAGCGCCCGCCGCGCAGCTTGCCGCTCGATGCGGACAGCCGGCTTTGCAGCGCGCCCGGCAACTGCAGCTGGTAGACGTCGAACATCGACAGCGCCAGCGCCACCAGCAGCGCGCCAAAGCCCAGCAGCACGGCCGGCTTTTGCAGCGCGCCGGCCAGGCCTTCACCGGCCAGGCCGGCCGCCACGCCCATCGCGGTATACACCAGCGCCATGCCGACACTGTACGCCGCCGCCAGGGACAGACCGCGCCGCCGCGTCACCGGGGCGCCGCCGCTTTGGCCGACAATGATGGACGACAGGATCGGCACCATCGGCAACACGCACGGCGTAAACGACAGCAGCACGCCGAACACCAGGAACGCCGCGCCGATACGCGGCAGGCTGCCGCTTTGCAGCGTGCGCTGGGCCAGCGAGGTCTGGTCGTCGCCAGCGGTGTCTTGTGCCTGGGACGGGGCCGGGCCGGCTGCCGACGGGCCGGACGTGGCGGGCGCGCCGGACGGGCCCGCGTTGACCGGCGTGGCGGCGCCGGCCGCCTGCACGGCGCCGTCCGGCAACGCCTTCAGCACGCCGGGCCTGGCCGGGTCCACGTAAAACGTTTGCGCGGCCGGCGGGTAGCACAAGCCCGCGTCGGCGCAGCCCTGGTAGGCAATGGTGAGCTGGAACGGCCGCCGGCTGCCGGCCAGCGCCAGCGGCAGGGTGAGGGCGAGGTCGCCATGGTAGGTTTCCATCACCTTGTTGAAGTTCTCGTCGAACTTGCGCGTGCCGGCCGGTAATGCGGGCTTGCCCAGGCCAGGGCCTGCGTTTGCGTTGAAGTCGGCCGTGAACGCCAGGCGGTCGCGGTACAGGTGGTAGCCGGGCGCGATGCGCCAGCGCAGCAGCACCGCGCCGGCGTCGCGCAATTCCGCCTGAAGCACGAACGCCTGTTCGGGCGGCAGGAAATCGTCGGCGGCGCGCGCGGCGGCGCCGGGCCAGGCCATACAGCTCAGCAACAGCAGGGCGGACAGCGCGCGCCGCCACGCCAGGACTACAAGGGGCGTCATATCATCGGTCTCCTCATCAGACATCACCACCACCGGGTAATGCCCAGCTGCACGCTGTAGGCGCGCATCGGGTCCAGTCCCGGACTGCCATGGCCGAACAGGCGCCAGGCGGAACGCTGCCGGTACGCCTCGGCCTTGACGTCGACGCTCCAGTCCTTGCCGACCTGTTTGGCGACTTTCACGCCCAGGGTCAGCGCGCCGAACGACGCCAGGCGCTGGTCGGCCGACATCAGGCGGCCATCGCCAAATACATAGCCGGGCGGAAAGGGTGCGCCCAGCGCGGCGTCGTAGACCGGGTCGAAATAGAATGAGGCGGCGCGCTGCGTATACAGGCGCGCCGATGGCGTGACGGTCCAGCCCCCTCCAAGCTCGCGCACGTATTCGGCGCCTGCGGTATGGGCACGCACGCCATAGGTGTCGCGGTAATAGCGGTAACTGAGGCGCGCGGTGCCGGCGCCATCGTAATGGTTCCAGCGCGCCAGCACGGTGGCCTGGTCGCGCGTGCGCGGGCGGTTGTCGGCGAATTTATATGGATCGGAATAATAGCCATGGCCGCCGGACCAGGTCAGCGTCAGCTGCGCGATGTCGCGCGGCGTCAGCACTTGCGTGACGCCGGCCAGCAGGTTGACGGTTTGCCGGCCCGCGCCGGCCACCACGCGATTGACGGGATCGATGCGGTCGTCGGCCCCGCCCACGCCCAGCGCCCACGTGGTGTTGTTGTCGTCGCTGGCGACCGTGCCCTGCAGCGACAGCGCGCGCGACTGGTAATCGTGTTCGGTGGAATACGCCGCGCCCACGCTGACGGTGCCGTGCGGCAGGTAGCGCGTCACGGTCACGTCGCCGGCCTTGCGCAAGTCATGCATGCGCGACGCACCGGAAACCGCCGTATGGTAGCGTGGCGAGGCGCCCGACACGTCGTCGGCCGTGGCGGTGGCGCCGATGGTCCATTCGCCGGCCACCGGCGCCAGCACCGACACCGATGGCGCGCGCAATGCAATGCGGTCCAGGCCGGGCTGGTCTTCCTTGTAATACAGGTACTTGACGCTGACGGCGCCGCGTTCCGGCGCGGTTTCCGCGTGCACGGCGGCGCCCGGCAACAGCATGGCGGCCGCCAGGATCGCGCTGGTGGGACGGGTATCGTTCATCGGTATCCTTTCAATTGCAGCCGCAACCGCCGCCGCCGACGCCACTGCCGCCCGACGCCGCTTCCTTGCTGGCATAAATGTGTTCGTTGAAGCGCTGTTCGAGCGCATCGCCTTCGATCAGCATCGGCTTGCGCGCCAGGTCGCCTTTTTCCCAAGGCTGTACGGGCTGGAGCGGCAGGATGGGCCGTAGCGCGCAGCCGCCGGTGGCGCACAGGGCCGACAGCGCGGCCAGCGCCGCGATGATGCGTACCGCGCGCTTCATGGCTTGCCTCCCAGCGCCAGCTGGATGCGGCGTTCGAGTTCGGCCTTGTCGGCCGCGCGGAAACCGCTGTGTTCATACAGCACCTTGCCGTCCGGTCCGATCAGCACGCTGCTGGGCATGCCCTTGACGCCGTAGCTGCGCGGCGCGTTGCCGGACGGGTCGAACGCCACCACGAATTGCGCCGGTACGCCGGCCAGGAAGGCGCGCGCGTCGTCGGTTTTCGCATCGACATTGATGCCGACGACCTGCAAGCCGCGCCCTCCGTATTTCGCCTGCATCTCGTTCATCCACGGGAATGACTGGCGGCACGGGCCGCACCACGACGCCCAGAAGTCGACGTAGACCACCTTGCCCAGGTACTGGTCGAGTTTTACTGCGCCCGCAGGACCATTGAGCGCAAACGACGGGGCGCCCTGGCCGACTTCGACGGCGCCGGCCTGGCTGGCGGTGGCCAGCGTGAGCGCTGCCACGGCGGTAGCGGCAATCCTGGCCGCGTCGCCTTGCCGGCCGGACGCGCCCTGGCCGGTAGGGCGGTCGGCCGGTCCGGCATCGGCGCGCACAGCACCCGGCGCCACAGGTCCGGCCTGCGGCACAGCGGATTCCATCGGCGCCATGGCTTCCGCCGCGCCGCCCCGGCGGCGCCACAGCAGCACGGCCATGGCCAGCACCGCCAGGATCGCCAGGGTGGCGTCGTCGCCGTCCTGCACGGCCGAACACCCGCCGCCGCCGCGGTTTTGCGCGGCCTGTCCGGTTTGCCCGGTCTGTCCGGTCGGCGGCGTCACGGCGGCGCCCTGGCCGCTCAGGGCGATGGTCCAGGCCGGACCGCCATTGGCGGCCTGCAGCACCACCGTGCCGCTGGCGGCGCCGGTACCGGCAGGCGTGAACTTCACCGGCAATTCGCAGCTGGCGCCCGGCTGCAGCGCGAAGGGCGCGGCGGGGCAGGACGTACTGTCGGTCGCGACGGCGAACGGCCCGCTGGTTGCGGCCGAGGCCACGTTGACGGCTGCCGTACCGCTGTTGGCCAGCACGAAACGCTTGGCGGCGCTGGCGCCGGACTGCACCGTGCCGAAGTCGAATGACGCCGGGGTCACGGCCAGCGCCGTGGTGACGGGAACCGCGACGCCGGCGCCGTCGAGGCGCAGCGACAATTGCGCGCCGCCGTCGGTCATCAACACCACGTCGGCGCTGCGGGCGCCGGCCGCCAGCGGCTTGAACGCGGGCTCGATGGTGCAGGTGGCGCCCGGGCCCACCGTCACGCCGGCCGCGCAGGTGCCGCCCAGCGTGAAGTCGGCCGCCTGTGCGCCGCTCAAGACCACCGATGCGATTTTCAGCGCGGCAGTGCCATTGTTCGACAATGTCACGCTTTGCGCCGCGCTGGCCTGGCCAACCTGGGTATTGGCAAACGCCAGCGGGCCGGTTGCCGACAGCACCGGGCGCGCCACCGGCGCCACCGTGCCCGTGCCGCTGACCGCCACCTGCAGCAGTGCCGCGTTGGAACGCACGTCCAGCGTGGCGTCGGCCTTGCCTTCAGCGGCCGGTGCGAACGACAGCGGCACCGTGCACGAGGCGCCGGTCGCCAGCGTGGCGCCGCAGGTGCCGCCGCTGGCACTGGTGATGGCGGCCGAGCCGCTGACCGTGATGCCGCTGAACGCCAACGGCACATTGCCGCGGTTGGTGAGCGTGACGGTTTGCGTGACGGCGGCGCCGCCCACGGACTGGTTGCCGAACGCCAGCGCGGCCGGATTGGCCGCGACGGCCGGCGCCGCAGCGCTGGCCGTTCCGGACAGGCCGATGGCGGCGTTGCCGCCATTGGACGCCAGGTTCAGCGTGGCGGCAAACCCGCCGGCGCCCGATGGCTGGGCCCGCACCGTGACGGTGCAATTGGCGCCCGGCGCCACCGCGGCCTGGGCCGAGCAAGTGCCGCCGGTCGTGAAGAATGTGGCCTGCGCACCGGACACGCTTATCGCGCTGAACGTCAGCGGCGCCTGGCCGCCATTACTGACCGTGACGGTTTGCGCAGCCGATGCGGTACCGGTCAACAGTGCGCCGAAATCCAGTGCCGAGGCCGACACCGCCATGCTGGCCTGTGCCGCCGCATTGCCGGTGCCGCTCAGGCTGGCCGAACTGGCGCCGCCGGTGGCGTTGTGGGTGATGGTGAGGGTGGCGGCGCGCGTTCCGGCCGCGGTCGGCCGGAACGTGACTTGCACGGTACAGCCGGCGCCGGCCGCCAGCGCGGCGCCGTTGGCGCAACTGCCGCCGCTGATGGCATAGTCGCCGGGCGCATTGCCGGCCAGCGCAATGGCGCCGATGTTGAGCGGCGCGCTGCCGGTATTGGACAGGGTCACGGCCAGCGCGGCGCTGGACTGGCCCACCGTGGTGCCGGTAAAGGCCAGGCTGGCCGGCGCCAGCGCCGCCACCGGCGCGGCCGTCACGGACGGGTTGCCGATGAACGCGGCCAGGTCGGCGATCTCGGCCGCCGTGAATTTGCCGTTGTACAGGGCGCCCATGCCGCCCCGGTTGGCGGCAAACGCGCCGCTGATGACGGCGGGATTGTTGGCGGCGGCCAGGATGCCGTTGACGTTGGCGGCCGGACTGGGACCGTGGCAGGCCGCGCACGAGGTACCGCCCGTTACCGGGCCGTTCTGGTACAGGCTCTTGCCGTTGAGGGCGTCCGCCGCACCGGCAGGTGCGGCAGGCAGTGCCAGCATCAGGGCCAGCGCCAGCGCGGCGCCCGGCCACGCCGGCCTGGTGGGCGCCGGCGCGCCGGAAAGGATTGCTTGGATCGGTATCATGACATCTCCCGCCTAAAATAAAGTGTGTTGGTCACTTGATGGTCTTTCATTGGGCAAGCCAGTGGGCCGGTCAACCCGCATGACAAACGCCGACGGCCATGGCGTTGAACAGCGCGTGCACCAGCGCGCACAGCCGCCAGTCGCGCCAGCGCTGGTACACCGCGCCCAGCGCCAGCCCCGGCGCGAACACCAGCAGCGGCGCGCGCCAGCCAGCCGCCGCGTGCAGCGCGCTGAACAGCAGCGCGGCCAGCACGATGGCGCCGGCGCCGCGCCACCGGGCCAGCACCGGCCGTTGCAGCAGCCAGGCCTGGGCGCCTGCCCGCGCGATCCACTCTTCCAGCAGCGGCGCCAGCACCAGCAGGCGCAGCAGGTCGGCCAGGGTCGGGTGGAGCAGGGCCGCGCCGCATACCGCAGGCAGGATTGGTGGGTTCAAGCGGGCTTTTCCATTTAATTGTTTGTCAATGTTGCCGCCGTCTATACCGTCTCACGGCGTTCCGGTTCAATGCGCAGTAAAATTTATTTTTTTTGCCGAACCGTTGAACCTTTTTCCGGTTGGCGCGTATTCACGGCGTCACAGGAGAACAATGCATGTCGAAAAACTGGGGGAGGGATGGGCCGGACGGCCGGGATGGCGAGGCATGGCTGGTCGAACGGACCGGCCAGGGCGACCGCGACGCTTTCCAGGCCCTGTACCGCGCCTACTTTCCCCGGCTGGGCCGTTTTCTCGGCGGCATGACGCGCAATGCCGCGCTGATCGAGGAAGTCATCAACGATACGATGCTGGTGGTATGGCAAAAAGCGCAGACCTATGACGGCACCAGCAAGGTCTCGACCTGGATATTCGGCATCGCCTACCGCCAGGCGCTGAAAGGCTTGCGCGGGCTCGATGAGCCGGTCGAGTTCGAGGCGGAGCCGGACGCGCCGCCCGGGCACGAGCCCGAATGCGCCGCAGTGGACAAACAATTGCGGCAAGGCGTCAGCGTGGCGCTGGGCGCCTTGCCGTTCGAGCAGCGCATGGTGGTGAGCCTGGCGTATTTCCATGACATGGCATACCAGGAAATCGCCGAGACCATGGGTTGCCCGGTCAACACTGTCAAGACACGCATGTTCCACGCGCGCCAGCGCCTGAAAACCATGTTGTCGCCCCATATGGAAGAAATAGGATGAAGCCGCAGCCCCTCAACAATGAACACCTGGCCGTGCAGGACTTGCTGCCGGCGCACGCCGCCGGCGCGCTGCCGCAGGCCGAACAGGACCGCGTGCGGCAACACTTGCAACAGTGCGCGGAATGCCGCAACGACGCGGCCCTGGGACAGCGCCTGCGCGCCGCCGAACCGGCCGCGCCGGCGGGCCTCGATGCCGACGCGGCGCTGGCGCGCCTGATGGGGCGCCTCGACGAGGCAGTCCCGGTGGCGCCGGCCGCTGTCTCCCCGCCGGCGGCTTCGCATGGGAGCGGATCGGTTCCCGTCGCGCCATCACGGCTGCATTCGCCCGCCACCCATGTCGGAGAGCACACCGCCGCCCAAGCCAGCCGGTCCGCCGTGCCGGGCACTGCGCGCGCCGCATCGGCATGGCGGTTCCTGCTGGGTTTGTTCAATGGCGGCGGCTGGCGCAACTGGGCGCTGGCGGGACAGCTTGCCGTAATTGCCGGCCTGGCCGTGCTGGTGCTGCGTCCGGCCGGCGACGAAGCCGCCTACCGGGCGCTGGGCAGCGGCGGCGGTGCCGCCGCGCCCGACGTGGTCGTGATGTTCCAGCCGGACGCCCATGTCGGGCAGGTGCAGCGGCTGCTGCAGGCATCCGGCGCCCGCATCGTCGACGGCCCCACGGTGACGGGCGCGTACCTGCTCGACGTCGATGCGGCGCACCGGGAAGCCCTGCTGGCGGCGCTGCGCGCGGAACCGTCGGTGCGCATGGCCGAGCCGCTGGGCGCGGGGACGCAGCCATGACCGCTGTCACGCGCCGCTGGCTCGGTGCGCTCGTGCTGGCCCTGGTTCCCTTGGCTGGGTCCGCACAGGCTGCCAGCCAGGCCGTTGCTGCAACGGCGCAGCAAGCAGAGACTGCATCGTCCGCTTCCGCGGCCGTCCAGCCCGCCGCCCCGGACGCGTCGCGTGAAATCCTCGTCATGCTGCACCTGGCCGCGCCGCATTTCCGGCCGGACGGCTACCACGGCGCCCATTACCGCGACGACGCGGCCCGCGCCGCCCGGCGCCGCCTGGCCGAGGCGCTGGCGCGCGAACACGGACTGGCGCTGCTGGAAGACTGGGCCATGCCGGCGCTGGGCGTGGATTGCTACCGCATGCGGCTGGCGGATGGCCAGGACAGCGGCCGCGTGCTCGATGTGCTGGCGCATGACGGCCGGGTAGTGTGGGCGCAGCCGGTGCAGGATTACTCGGCGCAGGCGGCCAGCGACCCGCTGTATCCGGTGCAGCCTGCCGCCGTGCCCTGGCAACTGGCCGAAGTGCGCAAGGTGGCCACCGGCCGCAAGGTGCTGGTGGCGGTGGTCGACAGCGGCGTCGAGGCCAGCCACCCGGATCTGGCCGGGCAGGTTGCGGTACAGGAGAATTTCGTCGATGGCCAGCGTTACGCGGCTGAAAACCATGGCACGGCGGTGGCGGGTGTGATTGCCGCGCGCGCCGGCAACGGCGTCGGCATCGAAGGCATCGCGCCCGGTGCCCGGCTGATGGCGCTGCGCGCCTGCTGGCAAGCCAGCGGCGGCGCCACCCACTGCAACAGCTTCACCCTCGGCAAGGCGCTCAATTATGCGTTGCAGCACGGGGCGCAGGTCATCAACATGAGCCTGTCCGGGCCGGACGACCGCCTGCTGCAGCAATTGATCGACCTGGCGCGGGCGCGCGGCGTGCCGGTGGTGGGCGCGGCCGACGCCACGCGCGCCGGCGGCGGCTTTCCCGCGTCGCACCCGGGCGTGTTCGCGGTGGCGTCCACCGGGGCCGCGCCGCCGGCGCCGCCGCTGTTGGCCGCGCCGGGACGCGACATCCCCACCACCATGACCGGCGCGCGCTGGGGCATGGTGTCGGGCTCGTCTTACGCGGCGGCCCACGTGTCCGGCCTGCTGGCGGTGCTGAGCGAACTCAGGCCGCAAATGTCCGTGCCCGAATTGCGCGACAGCCTGGTCGTGAGCGGCGCGGGCATCGACCTGTGTGCGACAATGACGCGCATCACCGGCAAATGTACC
>CBIHOX010000054.1:0-33544 GCA_966211685.1 uncultured Pseudoduganella sp. | reverse complement strand
CCGCATAACCGCTGGGGGCGGCAATCACGGCCACGGGGATAAACAGGGCGCTCCAATCACGCATGCTCATAAGGCCTCCGCTTGCGTTAGAAGTTGTAGCCGACCTTGACGCGGATTTCATTCCGTGTTTTTTCGATCAGGTGCAGGTGCGTATTGCGCTGGCCTTCATACTGTTCGCCGCCGCCGCGCAACTGCCGGAAGTAGGTCACGGTGGCCCACCACTGTTTGCCGCCGTAGTGCAGCGACGGGCCGGCGAATGCGGACCAGCGTTCCAGGCCGACTTCGGTTTCGTATTCGTGTTCCAGCATGGCCTCTCCGCCCACATACCAGCCGGGTGCGAAGCGGTAGGATACGCCGGTGCCCAGCTTGGTGGAGATTTCCATTTCCGGTTCGGTCGGCCAGTCGAACCCTTCCGGCAAGCCGGCGATCGCGGCGCGTTTTTCGTGCGCGGCGCGCAGGCCGATATTGCCGACCCACGTGACTTCGCCTTCCATGAAGTATTTCTGGGCTTGCAGCTGGGTTTCCACTTCGAATTCGCGTTTCTTCTGGCCGGAATGCACATCCAGGCGGCCATATTCCAGGGACAGGTAGCCGGACAGGCCGAAATCATCCTTGGCGGGGCTGAGGAAATTGTATTTGGCCGCCACTTCCACGCCCTGCAGGCGCAAGCCGCTGCGCTTGTCCTTGGGCAAGTAGCCATCGATGGCCAGGCCATGCGTGTTCAGCGCCAGGCCGTTGAGTTCGGCCGACACCTGGAAACGGTCGGTCACGCCGTATTCGATTTCGGTCTTCGTGTCGATGGCGCGGTAGTGGCCCGCGCCTTTGTTGGAGCGTTGCGTCGCCCACTGGTAAAACTCCGCCTGGCCCTTCGGCAGCACTTCGGCGCCCCGCACATAGCCAAACAGGTTTTCGTCGGCGTGGGCGGAGGAGGTGGCGATGGCGAGCAGGGCGATGCATCGCAGGTTGCGGCGTAAAGTCATGGTGCGTTCCAATATTAGTATAAATGCATAATTATAATTGAGAATGATTCGTATTAGTTTTCTCATTGGTGTAGGGCTTGGCCCTGCAGTGCTACGCCCAAGTGCGCGCAAAACCGTACAATCGGGTTTTCCGTTATAAAGTTAATAACCGCCTGATGAGTTCAGCCGCCCAAGCGTACCGCCTGCAAATCCTCGACCTTTGGCACACCGTGGAGTTTTTCCTGCCGTTTGACGTCCAGCGGAATGTCGTCGAGGAACACGATGCGCATTGGGCTGTGCGGCTGCTGTCGGAAAGCGACCTGGCCGAGGCGCCGCCGGCGCGGCTGTGGAACGTCGCCGGTGTCCCGGAAGGAAAGGAGTTGTCCGGTTTCGAGCTGTATATCGGCTTGTTCGACGCGGCGTTGATGCAGGCAGTGATTGCCGAGGCGCTGCCGCCAGGGGGCGATGAGGCCGATCCGACCGAGCAGGAAGAGCGCAACGACATGGAAGGTGCCACGTGCTTTGCGAAAATCCGCACCACGGCCAGCGGCGTGCCGGTCTTCGATCAAGTCAGCGTCTCGACCGTGCCGTGGGCGCTGGGGCAAATCCAGGATGGCGGACTGGCCGCCCTCGACATGGACGCTTTCAAACAGGCGCAATCGCGGCTGCAGGAGCAATTGCAGAACTTCCGCGCGCAGCGTATCCGGGAGGCCGGCGGCGACAGCGAAACGCCGCTGTCGGGCCACGACGTGCTGCAGTTGCTGGAAGTGTTGTGCAATTGGGCCGGCTTCTGGCCGGACAGCACGGGGCAGGCCGTGGTGGCGCTGCGCGCACGGGCGGCCAGGCGCAAGGAGCCGGCCCCGGCCGGGGATGCGCCGCCCTTGCCGCCGGTGGCGGGCAATGACGACGGGGACGACGACGATGCGGCCGATGCCCCGTCCATTGAAATCGATATCCTCAACAGTTTCTATGCCCGCGACCTGCAACGCGTGCGGGCGTCGGTGGCGCGCGACGGCGCCGGCGCGGCCTTGCTGGCGTACCTGTCGCCGGGCGATCCGGCGCGCCGCGTGGATCTGTATGCGCCGGACGGGCAGCGGCGCATCGTCGAGCGCATGCACCCGCGCCACTGGCCGCTTGGCCGCTGGTTTGCCGATCCGCGCCACCATATGAGCCTGATGCAGCAGTTCGCCGTCAACAGCCTGTCCGACGCCTTGCGCGCGCCTGGACTGTACGCCGTCAATGGCCCGCCCGGCACCGGCAAGACCACCATGCTGCGCGACGTGGTGGCGGACAACCTGGTGGCGCGCGCGCGCGTGCTGGCCGGCTGCGCCACGGTTGCCGACGCATTCCTCCCCGGCCCCCCGCTGCAGGTGATGTTCGGCGGCGTGCGGCAAGCCTGCACGGTGGCGCGCCTGCGCCCGGACCTGACGGGATTTGAAATGGTGGTGGCGTCGTCCAACAATGCCGCCGTTGAAAACATTTCGCGCGATCTGCCCAGGGCCGCCGCGCTGGGCGAGGCCGGCGGCTCGCCGTGGCGCGATGCGGACGGCAGCCCCGCCGTCGGGTACCTGCAGCCGATCGCGCTGCGTATTGCGGCCGCCAATGCGCAGGGGACGTTCGATACGCTGGCGCCGGACGACACGCCATGGGGCCTGGTTGCCGCGGCGCTCGGGCGGCGTGGCAACCGGTACGAGTTTGCCGACCGCCTGTTTTTCCTGCCCCGTCCCGCCGATGGCAAACCGGTCAAGGGCTTCGATGCGCGGCGCCACCAGACCATCTGGACCTGGCGCAAGCATCATGCCGGAATGGGCTTTGCCGAAGCAAAGCAGCGCTTTGCCGCCGCCGAGGCGCGCGCAGCCGAACGGCGCGCCGCGCTGGCCGCGCTGGCGGACTTGCATGCGGAACTGGGCGGCGCCGATGCCGCCGCCTACTGCCGCGCGGAACAGGCGGTGGCCGATGGCGCCGCGTTCGTGCACAGCGAAGCCGAGGCGGTGTGCGCGGCGTGCAGCCGCGATGCGCAGGAAGCGGCGGCGCGCGCGGACGAATTGCGCGAACAGGAACGGTTGCTGCACGCCACGCGTCCGGCCTGGTGGAAGCGCTGGCTGGGCCTGGCGCAGGCGCGCAGCCATGCCGCCATGGTGGAAGACAACCTGCGCCGCCAGCACGATGCGATCGCGGCGCGCCGCGACGCGCGCGAGCGGGAAATGGCGGCGCAGCACGAATTGCAGCAGGCCGGGGCCGCGCTGGCGCAGGCGCGGCAGGCACTGGCGCAACGCGCGGCCCGCTGGGACGCGCTGCACCGGCAATGGGAAGACATGCAGGCCGCATTCCCGGATGCGCGGGCGCCGCTGGCGGCGGCCGACATCGAACTCCCTGCCTGGCAGGTGCTGGGCTTGTGGGCCGATGAACAGTTCAACCGGCTGCGCAGCAAGGTATTCGCCGCGGCGCTGCAATTGCACGAAGCGTGGCTGGCCGAAGCCTCGCGCACCCCGGGCTGCTTTGGCGGCAACCTGGTGGCGTTGCAGCACCTGTTGAAATGCAAACCGGTGAGCAATCCGGGCGATGCGCTGGCGCTGTGGCAAAGCTTGTTCATGGTCGTGCCGGTGGTGTCGTCGACGTTTGCCTCGATCGCCGACCAGTTCCAGGACCTTGGCAGCGGCGCGCTGGGCTGGCTGTTCATCGACGAGGCGGGGCAGGCCGTGCCGCAGGCCGCGGCCGGCGCCATCTGGCGCTGCCAGCGCACCGTGGTGGTGGGCGATCCGCGCCAGATCGAACCGGTGTTCACCGTGCCGTACCGGCTGGTGACGGCGCTTGCGCGGCAAGCGGGATTGCCGGCCGACGCGCCGGTCATGCCGCACCGCACTTCCGTCCAGCAGTTGGCCGATGCGGACAGCCGCGACGGCGCCTGGGTCGGTGCGCATGACGGGCAGCGGCAATGGATCGGCAGCCCGTTGCGCGTGCACCGGCGCTGCGTGAAAGAGATTTTCGACCTGGCCAACAGCATCGCTTACGAAGGCCGCATGGTGTACGGCTTGCGCAGCGAAGGCCCGCCGCCCGGCACGCTGGACCTGGGCGCCAGCGCCTGGGTGCGCGTGGCCGGAGACACCACGGTGCGGCAGGTGGTGCCGGCGCAGCTCGATTGCGTGATGCAGGCCCTGGTGCGCCTGACCGCCTGTTCCGGCGCGCTGCCGCCGCTGTACATCATCACGCCGTTCAAGGCCGTGAAGGCGGCGCTGAAGGCGCAGGTGCGCGACGTGGCGCTCTGGCGCCGCCTGTGGACCGGCGGCGGCCAGCCGCCGTCCCGGCGGGCGCTGGAGCGCTGGGCCGGCGAGCGGATCGGCACCTTCCATACCTTCCAGGGCAAGGAAGAAAGCATCGTGTGGCTGGTGCTCGGATGTTCCGCGGCCAATGCCGGCGGCGCGAGCTGGGTGTCGGGCAAACCGAACCTGCTGAACGTGGGCCTGACGCGCGCCCGGCACCGCGTGTTCGTGATTGGCGACCCCGCGGTATGGGCCGGCAAGCGTTACTTTTCCACCGTGGCCGCGGCCTTGCCGGTGATCGGCCAGGCCGCGTTCATGGAACGCATGGCGCTGCGCGGATGAGTTCAGGATTTCTTGTAGGCGCCCAGCATTTCCACCACCCTGAACTGTTCGCACACGAGCTTCATGGCCGGCGTGAAGCCGCCGTTGCGGGCAAAGTGGCGCGAATGGGAAATGCGCCATGCGTCGAGCGACGGTTCGCCTTCGGCGCGGGCAAATTCTTCCGTGACTTCATCGAAGCGGCAGGTGCTGACCGCCACGGTTTCCACGGTGCAGGCAGGCGCGCCGTGCGCATCGAGCACCACGTCGCGCTTGCCGGGTTCGGGAAGCGGGGCGCCGGACGCGGTGAGCTTGGCCAGCGGCATGCAGGTGGCGGTCTTCTTCCCGTGCAAAACCAGCAGCAGCATGTCTTCCGCCAGCAGGGCGGATGCGCAATGAGACGAGGTATTCGGCATGGTGAAACCTCAAGTGGTCGGATGATCCATTGTAGCGCTGCTTAAGTAAAAGGCAATCTTTTGCGGCGCCTGTTGCGCCCTGGCGCTCAACCGCCGCGGTTATCTCCATGATAGGCGCAAATGGTCCAAATTTCCATATGGAAATAATTTGCAGACCGGTCGCCGCCAGGCCCGTTTCGCGCCGGCGCGCAACGGTTTCGTCGCATGCAGGTTGCCTTTACTGCAACGGCACGCGAGAATGCCGCATCCTTCCACCAGTACGCCGCCATGACTGCCCTGACGTTGCCCAAGTTTCCCCTGCGCCGCCTGGCGCGCGATTTTTGTTTTGCCATGGTGTTCAATGTCGCGTGTGCGCTGGTGGTGACGTACGTGCTGCAGACCGACGGCAATTTCTACAGCAGCCTGGTGATTTCGATGTGCATCGGCACCACGGCCTTCCTGCTGATCGACGGCGTGCGCCTTGCGGTGTGGGGCGAGAACGGGCGCCCGAACTGGCTGGTGTTCGCGCTGGTCATCTGCGCTGCGGCGCCCGTGGCGCAAATGGCGGGCGGCTGGCTGGCCGGCCAAATCCTCGGCTACCGTTTGACAGGCCTGTTGTCGGTGTCCGGTTCCAGCGCCGTCAGCAGCCTGGTGGTGACGCTGATCGCGGCCAGCGCCGCCACCGTGTTCTTCGCGCACCGCGAAAAAGCCATGCGCGCCGAAGCCGAACTGGCGCAGGAAAAAGCCCGCACGGAAACCGTGGCGCGCCAGGCGCTGCAGGCGCAATTGCAATCGCTGCAGGCGCAGATCGAACCGCACATGCTGTTCAACACGCTGGCCAACCTGCAAGGCTTGATCGCCATCGATCCGCCGCGCGCGCAGCAAATGCTGGATTTGCTGATCCAGTACCTGCGCGCCACCTTGACCTCGTCGCGCGCCGGCAGTAATACGCTGGAACAGGAATTCGCGCAAATGGAAGCGTACCTGGGCCTGATGCAGATCCGCATGGGCGAGCGCCTCAGCTATGCGTTCGACTTGCCGCCCGCGCTGCGCGCCCACGAAGTGCCGCCCATGCTGCTGCAGCCGCTGGTGGAGAACGCCATCGCGCACGGGCTGGAACCGAAAATCGAAGGCGGCCGCATCACGGTGAGCGCTTCGCTGCGCGACGGCGTGCTGGCGCTGACCGTGCAGGATACCGGACGCGGTCCCGCCGCGGGCCCCGGCAAGAAGGGCACCAATGTCGGCCTGGCCAATACGCGCGAACGCTTGCGCGCGCTGTATGGCGAGCGCGCCAGCCTGACCCTGGAACCCGCGCAGCCGGAAGGCGCGCTGGCCCGCATCATCTTGCCCGCTTGAACTGTTTAAAAATCAAACACCGGATAACGCCATGACCTTGCAAGCCATTATTGCCGAAGACGAACCTATCCTGGCCGCCACGCTGGCGCATGCGCTCAAGCGCCTGTGGCCGGAATTGCAGATCGCCGCCACCTGCCCGCATGGGGTGGCCGCGGTGGAACAGGCGCTCGCGCTGCGCCCCGACGTGCTGTTCCTCGACATCAAAATGCCCGGCAAGACCGGCCTGGAAGCGGCCGAGGAACTGGCTGATGCGTGGGAAGGGGATAAACCGTTTCCGCAAATCGTGTTCGTGACCGCGTATGACGACTATGCGGTCCAGGCGTTCGACCGCGAAGCCGCCGATTACGTGCTCAAGCCCGTGTCCGACGCGCGCCTGGCGCGCACCGTGGAGCGCCTGAAGGCGCGCCTGGCCGTGAAATCGCCGGCAGGCGGGCTCGAAGACTTGCTGGGGCAGATGCGGGCGCTGATGCCCGCGCTGGCCGGCGCGCAGGCCATCTCCGCCGCACCCGCCACGTCGGCGACGTCCTCCGCATCGGCCGGATCGGCCGCCGCCGCCGTCGCCCCGGAACGCCTGTCGGTGATCCGCGCCGCGGTCGGCAACCAGGTGAAAATGATCCCGGTGGGCGAGGTGCTGTATTTCGAAGCGCTCGACAAATACGTCAATGTGGTGACGCAGGACAGCGAGGCGCTGATACGCATCAGTTTGAAGGAATTGCTGCCGCAGCTCGACGACAAGGTGTTCTGGCAAGTCCACCGGGGCACCATCGTCAATGCCACTTGCGTGCTGTCGGCGGTCAAGGACGATGCGGGCAAGCTGTCGCTGAACTTGCGGGGGCGCGCTGACAAGGTCAGGGTCAGTCCGCTGTATGCGCATTTGTTCAGGCAGATGTAAAGGGCGCGGCGCCTCCGGCTGCCGGATTACGCCTTCGGCTAATCCGGCCTGCATCATGCGCCATCATCGTCTTCCCTAAAATGCGTACTGCACCGACATCACGGCCACGTTGCGCGCCAGCGCGCCGGCCGCGCCGCTGAAGTGGCGCACGCTGGCCCCGGCCTGCCATGGCGCGGCTTTCCATGATACGCCCAGCGACGTGATGCGGCTGCCGGGCGCCGCGTCCTGGCGCGGCAACCACAGCACGTCGGCCGCGATTTCCAGATCACCCTCCGCCTGCGCGGCGCGCAACAACACATTGCGCTGCCGGCCCCGGGCCGCGGTGCGGTCCAGCCATGCCTCGCCCAGCATGGAAAACTTGCCCTCGGTAGTCCAGGTGAAGCCGGCCAGCGCCTTGCCGCCACCTTCCATGCGCTGCCAGCGCGGCGGCGCGCGCCATCCGGTCGTCCATTCGTCGTGCCGCTGTTGCAGCAGGATCGAGCCGTGCAGTTCCAGTTCGTCGCCGGCCACGTGGGAAAACGACGCGCCGCCTTCCACGCCGTTGCGGTTCGACAGGCGCAGCACCGCGTACTGGTCGGTGGAACCCTGCTGGCGGTACAGCCGCACGGCCAGCGCGCCGTCGTTCCTGGGCTGGCCGCGCTTGCCGTGGCCGGGATTGCTCCACACCACGGTGACGGCGCGGCTGTCGTCGAACGCTTCCCACGCCAGCATCGGCACCCCTTCCAGGGAAACGGGATTGAGCGCGCGCCGGTCTTCCTGCTGCACCACGTCCAGCGGCCGGAATGCATAGCCGACGTCCCAGCCCATGACTTTCTTGCCGGCGGTCGCAAAACCGCCCGCCAGCGGGCGTTCCAGCGACAATTCATTCACACGCGGTACGCCGCCGCCGTCGCCGCCGTCGCTGCGTGCGGTGAGGACGCCGCGCAGCGTGCCGCGCAGCATGCCGTGTTGCCAGCGCCATTCCGCCATGCCGAAACCGTGGCTGGAACGGCCTTGCGCGTTATCGGCGCTTTCGGTTTGCGCACGCAGGTAAAGGGCCGAGCTGTCGTCCGCCAACGCAGGCCCGGACAGGGCCAGCAGCGCGCAGGAAAGCCAATGTTTCATGGCGCGGCGCCGTCGCTGCGGCTCAGGTACATCGGGTTGAACAATTCGTCGCCGAACTGGCGCGGCTTGCGGCTCACGGTTTCCACCAGGGTGACGCGGCTCGACTGCACTTCATCGACCAGTTTCATCACCGTGACGGCCGGGCGGCCATCGCGCTGTTCGACCTTGAAATGCGCCTGTTTCAGCTTGCGGTCGGACGCCGCGTACAAGTCCGCGTGCACCGGCCGGTAATCGCTTTTCGCCACCTGCAGCACGATGCGCTGGTAGCTGAGCGACTTGCGCAGCGCGGCCAGTTCAAGTTCCAGGCAGGGCACGCCGTCGACCTCGACCTCGCGCGTGACGCTGCCCTGGTAATCGCCGGCCCACGTCATGCTGGCGATATCGCCGGTGGACGCTTCACCCAGCAGTTTCTGCATCGGCGTGATGCGCATGGGCCGCGCGCTGCCGGGCGCCAGCAGCCAGAAGTCGTCGCCCGACATCAATACTTTCAGGCCGATCTCGCCGGGCGTGCGCGCCAGCACCAGCGATTTGCCGCCGGGCTTGACCAGGACCTGAAAGCGCTTTTCCTTGTCCGGCTTGCCGCCCTTGAAGGTTTGCACCAGGGTTTCCACTTGCGCCGACGCATCCGGCAAGCGGTAGGTGTCGGCCTTTTTCAGGATCGCTTCCGCGTCCGGCGCGGCCGCGTGCGAGTACAGCGGCGCGGCCAGCAGCAGCGCCAGGATCGATGGTTTAAACATGGGACAGCGCCTCCACGACGGATTGATGGGCAGCCCGGCGGCTGATGAACCACGATGCGCCTGCCGACAGCAGGGCAACGACGGCGACGGCGCCCGCATACATGGGCACGGAGACCGCCACGGCGAGCGGGTAGCCGTCGGTGCGGCCCGGCGGCGGCGGCATTTGCACGCCGGCCACCAGCAGGAACAGCGCAATGCCGCCGGCCAGCGCCATGCCGGCCACGGCGCCGCCGGTTCCCAGCGCCATGCCTTCGAGCGTAAACACGCGCATCACTTCAGCGGGCGTGGCGCCCATGGCGCGCAGGGCGCCGATTTCACGCGTGCGTTCCAGCACCGCCATGGCCAGCGTGTTGGTGATGGCGAACAGCACGATCACCAGCACGATCACGCCGAGGAAGCCGAAGATGCGGTCATACAGGCTTTTCACGCCCTTGTAGAACATGGCCTGGTCCAGCCACGTGCGCACTTCCAGCGCGGCGCCATGTCCGGCGCGCAATTGCGCGGCGGCCGTATCGGACAGGGCCAGGTCGCGCAGGTAGACACTGAGGGTGCTGACCTTGCCGGTCTGCAGCAGCGCTTGCGCGGTCGCCAGGTCCACCATGGCCAGTCGCTTGTCGATGTCGGCAATGCCGGTGCTGACTACGCCGGTGACGGTGACGTCGGCCGCGTTGAGCGCGCCGTTGACGGTGGTCGACATCAGGGTCAGCGTGGTTCCCGGCTGCGCGTTGAGGATTTTCGCCAGTCCCTTGCCGATCACGATACCGGGAGCATGGCTCCCGCCGGCGCCGGGCGCCTGCGCGTCGAGCAGTTCGCCGGCTTCGCGCTTCATGAACGGACCCTTGACCACGAATTCCTGGGTGGCGTCGACCCCGGTGCCGACGAAGATTTCACTTTTGTCGCCATTGCTGACCAGGCCGGAAAACTGCAGCCGCGGCAGCACGCGTTTGACGTCGGGGCGCGCCAACAATTGCCGCGCCAGCGCGTCGGGTTGCGCCAGGCCATGTTCCAGCGGCATGTTGTCGACGCCGTCGAAGTAGCCGGGCGCGCCGATGATCAGGTGGCCGATGTCGCGCGCGCTGGCCTCGGCCAGCGATTCATAGGTGTACAGCGCGAAGCCGCCGCCCAGCAAGGCGGCAGCCGTGCCGGTGGCGGTGATGGCCATGGTCACCAGCGAGCGGCGGCGGTTGCGCGTGGCGTTCTTCAACGCCATCGACAGCCATTTGAAGCGGGAAAACAGGCCACTACGCAGGCCACTAGGCAGGCCAGTGCGCAGGTTGGTGAAGACCTTAGTGAAGACCTTGGTGAAGACCTTAGTGAGCACGGCGTTCTCCTTCCAGCAGCACGCCGTCGGCCAGGCGCAGCGCTCGGTCGCAATGGCCCATCATGCGGTCATCGTGGGTGGCGACCAGGAACGTGGTGCCGTGTTCGTGCGCCAGTTCGCGCATCAGGCCGACGATCTGCGCGGCGGTGGCGGCATCGAGGCTGGCGGTCGGTTCGTCGGCAATCACCAGTTGCGGACGTTTGACGATGGCGCGCGCGATAGCCACACGCTGGCGCTGTCCGCCGGACAACTGGTCGGGACGGTGCCGCTCCTTGCCGCCCAGGCCCACGCGCTCGAGCGCCTGCTGCACGCGGCGGCGCCGTTCGGCCGCGTCCACGCCCAGCAGATACAGCGGGAATTCCACGTTGTCATAGGCGTTCATGACCGGCACCAGGTGAAAGCTCTGGAATACGAAGCCGATGTGCCGGCGCCGCAATTGCGTGCGGCGCGCTTCGTCGGCGGCGGGCAGCGGCTCGCCGTCATACAGCAACTCGCCCTGGTCGGCCTGGTCGAGTAGGCCGCACAGGTTCAAGAGCGTGCTCTTGCCGCTGCCGGACGGTCCGGTAACGGCGGCGATCTCGCCGCGCGCCACGGCCAGTTCCACGCCGCGCAATGCATGGACGGTGTTGCCGCCCAGGGTGAATGATTTGCTGACCCCGCGCAGCGACATCAAGGACTGGTCGGCACGCTTCACTGGCCCAGCTCCTTCAGGCGCGCGGCGGCGCGCTGGCCTTCCGGCGCCTGCGGCGCCAGCTGCACAAGCTGTTTCAGGTATGCCGCCTCGTCCGGCGCGCGCTTGTCGGCGGCGGCGGTCTTCGCGGCCAGCGCGAACAGGCGGGCGCGCACCGGCGCCGGCGCCTGTTCCAGCACGGGCGACTTCAGCGCCGCGTCAAGCGCGCGCTTGCCAGCGGCGCGGCGGTTCATGAAGTCCGGCAGCGACAGCAGCGTGGTGGCCGCCACCATGCGTGTCTCCACGCTTTCCGGCGTGCCCTGGAACAGCGCCTCGTCGTGCGCGGCCGTCAGTTGCGCCAGCGCTTTCTCGATCGCGTCGGCGCCGTCTTCGGAATATTTCATCTTATTCCACGGCATCAGCGCATCGCGCCCGGCCAGCGAGGTGGCGCAGCCGGCGTAGGCGGCCAGCAGCGGGTGGCCGGGATGGGCCGCCGCCAGTTGGCGGAAGGCCGCGATTGCGGCGTCGCGCGCGCCGCCGTCGCCGGCCACGCCGGCCAGGAATTGCTGGCGCGCCTCGATAAAGCCGTGCGGCGCGACTTCCTGGGGCGCGGCGCCGGCCAGCGTGCAGGAAATCGCGGCGGCGACGCCGAAGAGCAGGGCAAGGATGGTGGGTTTCATGGTGGTCTCCGTGTCGGGGTGGTGGTGTGATGGAGACAGGTTAGGGACGGCCGGGCAGCGCGGCCACCGGCGTGCGACGAAACCGGATTTCCCGGCAGCGAAACCGGGATTGGCTGGCGCGGGAAAAAAATTGCGGGTCCTCCTTTGCAAATCCAAAACGGCCCGCTATAATTCTGCCTCCTTTCCCTGATAGCTCAGTCGGTAGAGCGACGGACTGTTAATCCGCAGGTCCCTGGTTCGAGTCCAGGTCGGGGAGCCAAAGGAGCCCAAGTAGTGACCGCAACGGCATATCGCCTGATTGCCGCAATTCCCTGATAGCTCAGTCGGTAGAGCGACGGACTGTTAATCCGCAGGTCCCTGGTTCGAGTCCAGGTCGGGGAGCCAACTTTCCAGCATGGTCAGCCATTGACGGCTGAATGTGATTTGCCCAAGCGCCTCCATACCGGCATTGCCGACGTCGCCATTCCTTACGAACCCCGCGTCATCGACCGCAGCCGCCAGGCCGCGCTGACCGCGCGTTACCTGTCGCCGTCGCTGCCGGAACTCGAAGCGTTCTTCCTCGCCGTGCGCGCGCACCTGGATTCCGAGCTGGAGCCGGCGCAGCCGGTCAAGCTGGGGAAAACCTATCCGCTCGGCCAATGTCTGGAAATTTCACTGGCCGCCCAGCGCTACCTGCAGCGCGGCGACCTGTCCGCCGTCGCGCCGTCCGGGGCGCCGGCCGCCGGCAAGGCCGCGTTTACCGCGTTCCGCAAGGCGGGCGGCATATTGCGCCCGGTGTGGGGCGACTTGCGCGGTGAATTTTTCCAGAATGCATTCCAGTTGGGCAGCCTGTACCTGGACGTGTCGAACGACACGGTCACGCGCACCAAGCCGAAAGTGGAAATCCTGCCGTTCGAGCAGGCGCGCCTGACGCCAATTGCCGATTACCGCCATTTCACCCGGCTGGCGGCGCGCTACTGGCGCCACCGCGCCTACCCGAACCACGTCTTGCCGGAACTGGCTCCGTATTGCCCGCTGATTCACGTGACCCCCGATGGGCAGGTCTGCATCATGGATTCGTCCGAATACATGGTGGGCATGACCCAGGCGCGCCGCTTCACGCCCAGCGAAGACGTGCTGTCGGACGAGCCGATGCCGGTGGAATTGTTCCGGTACGTCGCGCAGGCGCTGGCCGGCTCGCCCTGGACCGTGGCGCGCAGCCCGGAAGAGGGCCGCGTGCAAGCGTTGCGCGCCTGCCGCGAATACCGCCGCAAGCGCTGGTACACTGCATTGCACCACGGCCTGAAGCCGCTGAAGACCACGCAGGAAATCAACAGCGGGCTGCAACAACTGGCCCGCGTCCGTCCCTATGCCGCGCCACCGGCGCCTTCCACGACACAGGAGTCCACCATGCAGACACGCGAAACCATCACCGTCAACGGCGCCGAGTACAACGTGGCGGACCTGTCCGACGAAGCAAGGCGCATCGTCGACATGCTGCGCGCGGTCGACAGCAAGATCGCCGACCTGCAGCGCGACCAGGCCATCCACCAGACTGCGCGCAAGGCGTATGCCGAGGCGCTGCTGAAAGCGTTGCCGGTCACGCCGGCGCGGAACGTGGCCTGATTGCAGCGCGTTCCTGGTCAGGTGTTCCTTGTCAGAGCCATCCGCTGCTGGCGCCGCCAGCGTTTTCCTGCCCTTTGAGCCCGGCATTGCCGATGCCGGGCGCCAGCACGCGCTGACCGAGCGCTACCTGCTGCCGGCCCTGCCGCAAGTCCAGGCCTTCTTTTTTGCGTTGCGCGCCCATGTGGACCGCACGCTGCAGCCAGCCCAGCCGGTAAAACTCGGGAAACCTTATCCGCTGGGGCAATGCCTGGAAATATCGCAAGCGGTGCTGCGCCAGCTTGAGCCGGCGCGGCTGGCCGACGTGCCGCTGACGGAGGACGAAGCGGCCGGCCTGGCCGCCGTATCGGCGTTCCGCGACGCCGGTGGCATGTTGCGGCTGGTGTGGGGCGATTTACGCGGCGAATTTTTCCAGAATGCTTTTCAGTTCGGCACGCTGTACCTGGATGTCTCGAACGATACGGTCAATCCCGCCAAACCCAAGGTGGAAATCCTGCCGTTCGGGCAGGCCCGCCTGGGCGCGGTGCGGGACTTTCGCCATTTTGCGACGCTGGCGGGGCGCTACTGGAAGCACCGTGTCTACCCGAACCATGTCTTGCCGGAGCTCGCGCCGTATTGCCCGCTGATACACCTGGCTCCGGACGGGATGTTGTCGCTGAAGGATTGCACCGAATACATGGTGGGCATGGCGCGGGCCAGCCAGTTTGCCGCCAGCGAGGCGGTGCTGGCCGACCCGCCCATGCCGGCCTGGCTGTTCCAGGCCATCATGCAGGCGCTCGACGGCGTGGCTTGCGCCCTGCCGGCATCCGCCGAAGAAGGGCGGGCCCATGCCCTGCGCGCCTGCGGCGAATACCGCGCGCAGGGCTTGCACACGGGGCCGCGCCACGCCGCCCGGCTGGCCACAGCGGTCCATGACGTCAACCGCAGGCTGGAGCGCGCATGCGCCGCCGAGCCATGCACGCCCCCTCCCGAGCCGGTATCGGTTTGCATCCCGGCAGCATCGGCGATGCCGGCGCCCGAAAAACTTTCCGTCAATGGCATGGATTTCACCTATGCCGACCTGTCCGAGGACGCGCGCCGGCATGCCGCGATGGTGCACGCCATCGATGGCAAGCTCGCCGGCCTGCAGCGCGACATCTCGATCCACCAGCAGGCCCGCACCGCCTATCTCGAAGCGTTGGCGCGGGTGCTGCCGGTCAAGGGGCGTTAGCTGCAGTGTTGACGCCAATACAGCATAATCAGGGCCGATGCATGCGTGACCGATCCTTGCGCTGCCTTTTCATTCACTAATTCAAACGCCGGCCGATGCCGGCAGAGAGCCATGTCATGCAACCATCCCGTGCGCCCTGGGTTTACCTGGCGATACTCATTGCCCTGGCAGGTGTCGTCATCCACGTCGGCGCGGTCATGGCCGGCCCTTCATGGTTCGCATTCTTCAACGCGCCCCCGGTCGTGGTCGCACTGAAAGCGCGGCGCGGGAAGTCAATGCGATCGATGATCCGACTTTTGACCAGCTGGCGGTCATCGCCGCCAGGTCCGCCTTGCTGCGTTTGCAGCCAGACACCAGGCTGCAGTTGATGATGACGCAGGATAAAGGCCTGTACCGGGCCCAGAACGACATGTTCGAGCAACCAGGGGAGCATACGGAAGACCGTGAGTTCCTGAAGTCGCTGTTGAAGGAACAGCGTGTCACGCATGCGCTGGTGATCAGCAAATTCCGCAGCGTGGCGTCGCTGAAGCTGAAGACGACGACGGAAGGCAGTGGCCAGCTGGAAGGGCTGGGCTTCTATATCGATGACATGATCCGGCTGAATAATACGGCTGACCAGACCTCCGCGCAGGGCATGGTGGCGCCGTTTGCCTACGTGCGCGTGCGGCTCGTCGACGCCATGACGCTGGATGTGCTGGCAGAGGGAACGGCGCGCCAATCGACCGTCATTGCACAACCGTCGGCAGAGTCTTCGGGAATGGAGCTGTTCCGAAAAATGACTGGCGCCGACAAGGCCAGGCACCTTCGCGCTGCGCTGGATGCGGCCATGGGGACGGTCCTGCCGGCCGTGGTGGCGGGCAATCCCGCCGCCTTGGACTAAGCGGTTCGAGGTTTGTGTCAAACCAGCCCCGCCAGCCATCATGCGGGGCCGTGTGGCATGGTCAGCGGCTGTTTGGCGCGCCGCGCGGTGAGCTGTCCGGCGTATCCATCTTGACCGGCTGCGACTTCAGGTAGTCGCGCAGTTTTTCCGCGCCGCTGCTGCGGATCACTTCCTGCATCACGCTGTCGTGCGCCATGGTCCATTCGCGTACCGGGGCGTCCGCCGGCGCGCGGCGCAGCTCGGCCAGCAGTTCGGCGCGGTCGACACCGGCCGCCAGGCGCGCCTGCCATTGCGTTGCCCACTCGGCCATGGCCGGCGAGCGGCGGTCATGGGCCAGTACGTTGAGGGCCTGGCGCGACTTGGCGCTGTTGCCCGCGTAGGCGTACATCAGGGCGGCCATGCGCCCGTATTCGCTGACCTCGCGCGCGTTGGCCCAGGCCAGTTCGGCGGCGGTCATGGCGGTTTCCGTCAGCACGTCGCCGGTTTCGAGTTCGGTACGCAGCAGGGCATAGGCGGCTTCGGCGGACGAGGGATTGGCATTGACCGCGTCGACCAGGTGCGTGCGCGCGGTCTCCAGATGCGTGTCGCGGGCGGCGCCCTGCAGGCTGCGGGCGGCGCGCAAGTGCGCCAGGCCCAGCAGGTAACGTGCTTCGCTGTCTTGCTGGTTGTCGCGCACCATCGCCGCCAGGGCCGGGATCGCATCTTGCGGATTACCCCACTCGACCTGGGCGCGGCTCAGCGCAAGGCGGGCCAGAGGATGGTTGGGGATCTCGCCGGAACGCCCCGCCAGCTTGCCCAGCAGCGCTTCGCCGGCGGCCCGGCCGGGGCAGGACTTGAGCGTCGCGTCCATCATCACATAATTGGTGACGGTATCCGGCAGGCTGGTAAAGGCAATATGCGCGGCCGGCAGGTTGGGCACTTCCACCTGCAGCACCTTGACGGACGTGAGGCGGTAGCGCCACAGCTTTTCACCGAGGTCGCCGACCTTGATGCCGAAGGCGGTTTCAAACGCCTTGCGCGCCGGCACGTCGCGGTTGGCCAGGTTCAGGTAGCGGGCCAGGCGCAGGCGGTTGTCTTCCGACGACAGCATGTAGTGGGTCAGCAGCCAGGACCGGGCCGTGAACTCCAGCTTGATACCGGATTCCCCGGCGGGATTGCGGCCCTTGCTGTCGTTGTCGTGAAGCACGTCTTCGTAGTCCAGGCTGTAGGGATTGCCTTCTTCAAGGAAATTCAGGTAGCGCTTCATGTCCAGCGGCGACATGCCGACCACCATCTGGTTGTCGGAAAAGCGCACGTTGGCGAAATACTGGGCAAACCCTTCGATGAAGTGCAGCGGTGCGCGCACGTCGGTGTGGCGGTACAGGAAGTGGCGCGCATAGCCTTCGAACAGGAAGCCCAGGGTGTTGTTGGCGGGGGCGCTGGTCAGGCGAGCATTGTCCAGTTGGGCAATGGCGTCGAACGCCACCGCGGCGGCCTGCACATTGGCGGTGCAACTGCTGTAGACGCCGACCGCGTTGGCCGGGGCCGGGTCCGCGTTCCAGCTGAACGTGCCGAGCCGTTCATGGTAATACAGCGTGAGCTTGGGTTCGTATTGCTGTTCCTTGAAATACGCCTTGGTATAGACGCGCAGCAGGAAATCCAGGCGCTCCAAATTGTGCAGCAGTTCCGCCACCGCTTGCTGGGACGTATTGGCATAGACGATGAAATGCTGGCTTTCCGCCCTGAACCAGGCCGATGGGTTTTTCTGGCCCTGGATCGTGATGCGTTGCCCGGCCGGTGCGGGATTGCTTTCCAGGGCGGCCGCGGGCGCGCCCAGCAGGGCCAGCGCGGCCACGGCGCCGGCGTAAAGATGAGGCTTCATGAGATATCTGCAAATATAAAATGCGCTGGCAATTCACGCATTAAAACATTGGGGAAAAAGTTAATCCGAACAGCTTGTCCAATGGTTGCATAAATCTTATTTGAAGCCAAGGAACTGTATGTAATAAATAAAATGCGGCGTTGAATGATTATGTTTTTTACTTTTGCAAGTATTTTATTTATTAATTCGCCAATGCGGCGGTATTCAGCGCGGCTTTAAAACCAGTCTGGTCAGCGCGCCGGGGGAAACAGGAAATACTCGGGGTGCGCGCGGATCATGTCCGCGGTTTGTGGAGATAGCAGGGGATTCGGCAAATGAAAGATTTGCCGGTGCTTCAGGTTGGTGGCCAGCAGCGACTTGTTCCAGCGCTTGCCGAACAGGGCATTGAATGTGCCGTCTTCCATCATTTTCAACAAGCCTTTTTCAATGCGCTCGCCCAGCGCTTTCCTGTGGGGCGCGACAAAGAAAAATACCGGGGCCGGATAGGCGATAGCGAAGTGCTTCTCGATGGTGAAGTCCGGATCCGGATGCTTGGCCAGTTCATCGTCGACTTCATTGGCGCCCAGCGCGATGCCGTCGAAGCGCCTGAGTCTTAACATCTGGTACAGCGTGTCATAGGGCCCCGAGGTCACCACATTGAATCCGGCCGCTTTCAGGATGGCCGTGTCGGGCCAGTCGTGGCCCTGCCCGATGGCGACGCGGTGTTTCAAGTCGTCCAGCGTTTTAATGTCCCCGAACTGGCTGTCCTTGCGCACGATGAGCAGCCTGCTGCCAAGCAAGCCTTTCATCAGCGGGATGCGCACGGTAAGTACGCCCTGTTCGCGCGCGGCGGACGTCATGCTCCAGAAAACGTCGAGTTCCTGCCCGCTGCGCAATTGCGCGAATGCGCGGTCCTGCGTCATGCGGGTATCGACCCAGCGCAACCGGTCCGGTTCGCTGCCGGGAGCCTTTGACAGCGCGGTCTCCAGCAATTCCACGATGTAGCCGGCCCAGGGTTCGCGCTCGCTGAATTTGGGCACGCGCACTTCCTCGGCCTGGGCAAGGGCGCAGGCAAGGGGCAGGAAAAGTGGCAATAACCCAAATGTAGATAAGCGTCGCATGTAAGGCTCCCGGTCCAGTGTAATCGATCCATTGGCCGGCTGGAACCGGCCGGCGTCACGGGCAATGGCGGCGAACCGGGTCAGCGCAGCACCGACTGCGCATCGACGATGTCGACGCCCTGGCTCATGCCCAGCAGCCGCTCCAGCCATGGCTTGTGCGCGGCGCCCACCAGCACCAGCACCCGCGCCCCGGGCATTTCGCGGAACGACGCCTGGATGTTGGCCGCCATGCGCAGGTTGCGCGTTTCCCAGCCGGCCACGTACATGCGCCCGTATTGCTGTGGCGACGGGTCTTTCAGCGCGGCGCCAAAGTCGGCCTGGTTGGCCAGTTGCAGGTTGTCCGGGCGGTTGATGTAGCGGTACAGCGGCAGCAGGTCCGGCGCCGCCTTCAGCGCGCTTTCCTGCTTGCGCATTGGTTCGGCCAGGGGCGCGCCGGCTTTCCAGGCGGCGCCGACCGTGTCCCAGAAGGCCTTGTCGTCGGCCACGTCGACGTCGTCGCCGCTATGGTCATCCATCGGCACCACGCGGGCCAGGCCCAGGCGGGCCGCGAGCGGAGCGGCGACCAGGTACGATTCGTTCTGTTTGGCGGCCAGGTCCTTCAGCATCGCGGCCAGGGACGGCGGCAGTTCGTCCGACGCGCGCCGCTCGCTTTCCGGCAGCTGCAGCCATTGGGCCAGCGCCGACGGGCGTTCATTGGCGGCCAGGAACACGGCCGCCATGCGGCGGCGCTGCGCCGGCGCCGGCTGCGCGGGCCAGCTTTTCAGCAGCTTGTTCATTTCCGCAATGGCGGCCGGTACATCCAGGCCGGTTGCTTCGCGCGCGGCATGGGTGTCGCGGCAAAACTGCGTGACGGAATCGGCGTAGATGGTGGGATGGCGCAAGCCGAGGTCGCAGCCTTCCCCGGAAATCGCTTCGATGGCGATCACGTCGGGCTTGAAGGCGGCCAGCCGGTCCAGCAGCGGGGCCAGCGCGTCGCGCTTGAAATCTTTCGGCAGTTCGGACAGGTGGATGGTGCCCATGACGAGCACCTGGCCGCGCCGGCCGGGCATGTCCTTCGCAAGGGTGGACAGGTCGACCTGGGCCAGGGCCGGGCTGGAAAACAGGGTGGCCAGTAACAGCCAGTGCGGTAACCGCCGTTTTTTCTGCATGTGCGCCTCCTCGTCGTGTGGGAGGCGCAGTGTAGGACGGCGGGCGCGATCCGGCGCCGGCGATGAGACGAACTGCAGGATCGTGGGAACAGGTTGTTAAAAAAGCAGCACTTGCAAAGGCGAAGTCAATCGTCCAACCCTTTGCCTTCCAGGATTTTTGGAATGCACTTTTCCACCCGCGCTTCGCGCGTCCTGGCTTGCTTGGCGCTGGAAAAATGCAGCAGGTAGCCGCGCTGGCGGCCGGGCGTCAGCGCTTCGAACGCGGTTTTCAGTTCAGGCATTTCATCGAGCTGGATCTGGAATTCCAGCGGCATGGAAAATTCATCGGTCTTCTTGAATTCCACTTCCTGTCCCGATTTTTCCACCGCGATGGCGTCGCCCACGTAGGCGGCCACCACGTGCCGCATCTGTTCCACCTGTTCCGCGCTGGTGAAGCGCAATTGGCGCGCCGCCTGCACGTTGGCGGTCTGCTGCACGAGGATGGCGTTGAAGTCCTTCATCAGCACGCCCTTGAAGAACAGCAGCGCGCAATACTCCTTGAACCCGTGGATCAGCACGACGTTGTGGCCGTCGAGCGTATAGCAGGGCACCCCCCATTTCAACTCCTCGGCCAGGCCGCGCTCCAGCACGATCTCGCGCAATCCGGCATAGGCTTGCCGCCATTGGGTGTCCTTGTTGAAGAACCAGTCGACTTTCGGATTGTGTTCTGCCATGGCTTGCCTTTCCTGGAATGTGAAGTGTCGGATTGGAATCGAGGCGTGACGGCGGCGCCGCCCGCATCGCCAGCGTTGCATGATCGGCCATGTTGCGCCCGCAGGCAAGATGTGGCGCAACGGTGCGTGCGGGCGGCGGGGCGGACCCGGCGCGGTGCCGGCGTTCCGGCCGCCGCGCCAGGTGGCGCCCGCCCGCATAGCCGTTGCCGCCCACCGCCCTTACCGGCCCGCCAGGCCGATGCGGCCGGCGAAGGCCAGGATGCGGCTGGCGATTGCTTCATGGTCTTCTTCCAGCGCGAAGTGGCCGGTGTCGAGCAGGGCCAGTTCGGCGTCCGGCAAATCGCGCAGGAAGGCGCGCGCGCCGGCCGGTGTGAACAGCGGGTCGTTCTTGCCCCATACCACCAGCGCCGGCGGCTGCGCCGTCCGGAAGTAGTGTTGCCATGCGCCATATTGCGCCACGTTGCTGTGGTAATCGGCCAGCAAACCCTGTTGCACGGCCCGGGCGGCGGGCTGGCGCAGCACGGCGCTGTCCAGCGTCCAGGTGCTGGCGTCGAGGCGCTCCGGCTGCCGGGTGCCGTGGCGGTACATGAATTGCACGCCTTCCGGGCTCAGGATATGGTCCAGCACAGGCGCGGTCCGCGGATTGGCACCGGCCTTCAGGGTGCGGATGTTGGACGCGATCTGTTCCGACAAGCCTTCCTCATAGGCGTTGGCGTTCTGGATCACCAGCGCCGTGACCTGCTCAGGATGGCGGGCAGCGATGCGGAACCCGACCGGGCCGCCGAAATCCTGGACGTACAGCGCATAGCGCCGCACCCCCTTGCGGGCCAGGAAGCGTTCCATCACCACGCTCAATTGCTCGAACGTCGGGGTATAGCCTTGCGGCGCCACGCTGTCGCCGCTGCCGGGATAATCGGGCGCGATCACGTGGAAGCGTTGCGCCAGGTGGGGGATCAGGTTGCGGTACATGTATGACGAGGAAGGGAAACCGTGCAGCAGCACGATGGCGGGCAGCGACGGGTCGCCCGCCTCGCGGTAGGCGATCGGCAGGCCGTCGACGTCCAGCGTGTGCTGGTGGACCTGCGCGGCGGGGACGGCGGCGTCCGCATTGCGTTGACGCGGCGCGCCGCCGGTGGCGGCAACGGCGGCTCCGCTTGCGGGCGATGCGGCCGCGCCGCCAGCCGCGGCGGCGTGCGCGGGGGATGCCGCCGCGGCGGCTGCGGCAAGGGTGGCGGTGGCAATGGTGGCGGGGCGGATCGGGTTCATGGCGGGCTCCTGGTCGGGTAAGGGCAGCGGGGTAATCGAATGATGCTGCGATGGAGACAGCATAGGCCGCGCGATTGTCTTTGATAAGATAGATAAAACCTGATTCACTGTGCGACAGGAGTTGACAATGGAACCCTTGGCCGATTTCAACCTGAACCGCTTGCTGGTGTTTGCCACCGTGGTCGATGCCGGTTCGCTCACGGCGGCGGCGGCGCGGCTGGGATTGACGAAAACCGTGGTCAGCGCGCACATCCGCAAGCTGGAGCAGGACACCGGCGCCTCGCTGCTGTTGCGCACCACGCGCAGCTTGAGCCTGACCGACGCGGGCGAAGCGTTTTATGAAGCCAGCAGGCGCATCGTGCGCGACGCGGCCGACGCGGTGGCGCGGGCCGGGCAGGCCAGTGCCGAACCGCGCGGCCTGTTGCGGGTGTCGGCGCCGATCGACTACAGCGGCGCGGTGGTGGCGGCTGCCGCGCAATTGCGGCGGCGTTATCCTGCGCTGGAAATTGAATTGCTGTCCGGCGATGACGTGGCCGACCTGGTGAAGGAGGGCATCGATGTGGCGGTGCGCATCGGCCGCCTGCGCGATTCGCCGCTGCAGGCGGCGCGGCTGGCGGACTGTGACGAGTGGGCGGTGGCGGCGCCGGCCCTGCTGGAAGGCTTGCCGCAAGCGCCGCTGCAGCCGGCCGGGCTGGAATCGTTGCCGTTCGTGGCGCTGTCTGTGCTGCCGCGGCCGTGGTCATGGACGTTTACCCGTGGCGCCGAGGCGCACGCGGTCAAACTGCGGCAGGGATTCGCCTGCAACACGGCGTTGGCGGTACTGGGTGCGGTGCTGCAGGGCGCCGGATTCGCCATCCTGCCGCACCATGTGGCGCGGGCGCACGTGCAGGCCGGCGCGCTGGCGCGGCTGCTGCCGCAATGGACGCTGCCGGGCGGCGGCGTGCATGCGGTCTTTCCCGCGACGCGCTACCGCCCGCAAAAGACGCGGGTCTTCGTCGATGCGCTGCGCGCACAACTGGCGCAGGGCGCGCCATGAGGTGAGGGTCAGGCGTTCTCGTTTTCCGACAGCACGTCGTTCAGGATCACGCGCGCCTGGGCCGCCAGCAGCCCACAGGCGAGGTTCAGGCGCACGTTGTCGTAGCGCTGCTTGACGTCGTCCAGCCAGAACGTATGGCTGACCACCGCGCCGCCCTGGGCATTGTCCTGCACTTCCACGGTTTTCACGTCCTTGTACAGGTTGTAGCGCGGGTGGTAGGCGGCGTCGGCGCCCAGCACGATGTGAATGCGCGGGAAGTCCGAACTCGGGTAATAAAAGTGGCCGCGCCCGGCGTTTTCCCAGCCGCGTTGCACCAGCACGCGCGACACGGTGGGCGCGATCTCCACTTCCGGCACGTTGGGCGCGTTGACGATGGCCGGCGGCAGGGCGGCGGGCGGGGCGGCGGCTTGGGCGTCGGGGTTGGCCAGGCCTGGGGCTGCGGGCATAAGGACTCCTGGATGGTGACAGACGTGCCCGCAGGATAAGTTGTTAATGTGGAGCAATTATGGAGCCTGAACCTGGAGTTACCTGGCGTTTCTTCGTTATTAACACAGATTTGGTGAAAAATGTAATTGCCCTGCTTATATTTGCTATATATAATTCGCGCACTTCCCAGCCTCGGGATGGCGAAATGTTAAGGCCGCGGACCACGCGGCCTTTTGCTTTCCAGGCCAACTATAACTACAGCGGAAGAGGGAGACGCCTTGTCAACGTACACGACCCATAAGGAATGTGATGACCAAGATGTCCAACATGCAGAATTTGTCGTTGCTGGCGCTGTCCGCGCTGGCCCCATCGATCGCCGTGGCGCAGGAAGTGCAGCCTGCACAGCCGGCGCAGGCCGGCCAGCTGGAAACCGTCACCGTGACGGCGCAGCGCCGCACGGAAAACATCCGCGATGTGCCGGTGTCGGTATCGGCCATCAAGGATGAAAAGCTCGATGTGCTGATCTCCGGCGGCCAGGATATCCGCGTCCTGGCCGGCAAGGTGCCGAGCCTGAACGTGGAATCGTCGACCGGCCGCGTCTTCCCCCGCTTCTACATCCGTGGCTACGGCAATGCCGACTTTTCCACGTTCGCCTCGCAGCCGGTATCGCTGATCTATGACGACGTGGTGCAGGAAAACCCGATCCTCAAGGGTTATCCGATGTTCGACCTGGCCGGCGTGGAAGTGCTGCGCGGCCCGCAGGGCACGCTGTTCGGCCGCAACACCCCGGCCGGCGTGGTGAAGTTCGAATCGGCCAAGCCGTCGCTGAAAGGCGTCGAGGGCTACTACAACCTGTCGTACGCGACGCACGCCACCGCCAACGTGGAAGCGGCCGTCAACGTGCCGCTGTCGCAGGAGTGGGCGCTGCGCGCCTCGGTGCTGCGCCAGCACCGCGACGACTATGTGTCGAACGCGTACCTGAACCAGCCCGACTCGATGGAAGGCTACAACGAACACGCCGAACGCGTGCAGGTGCTGTACAAGCCCAATGCCGCCTTCAACGCGCTGTTCAACGTGCACCAGCGTTCCGGCGCCGGCAGCTCGCGCCTGTTCCGCGCCAACATCATCAAGAAGGGCACCAACGATTTCGCGGACGGCTTCGACGCGGAAAAGATTTATACCAATGGCCAGAATTACCAGAACCTGACCACGCGCGGCGCCAACGCCCGCCTGTCGTGGGACCTGGGCGCCGTGAAGCTGTATTCGATCACCGGCTATGAAACCGTGGCGCGCTACCTGAGCCGCGGCGACATCGACGGCGGCAATCCGGTCAGCGGCCCCGGCACCGTGCCGTTCCAGGTCGAAACCGCCGGCAGCATTCCCGACCTGAAGCAGTATTCGCAGGAATTCCGCGTTGAATCGAAAGCGTCCGGCCCCCTGACGTGGCAGGCCGGCGTGTATTACTTCGACGAAGACGCCACCGGCAGCACCGACAACTTCAACGTGGCCGGCGCCCGCACCACGCGCGTGACCAGCAGCCAGCAAAACAAGGCCTGGGCGGTCTTCGGTTCGGCCAACTACGCGGTCAGCGACGTGTTTACCGTGCGCGGCGGCCTGCGCTACACCAAGGATGAAAAAGACTTCGCCACGCTGGAAACCATCAACACCACGCTGACCGGCCCGAAAGCCGTCAGCACCAGCAAGGACAAGTTCAACTGGGACGTGAGCGGCACCTATGCGCTGAACAAGGACGTCAGCGTGTATGCGCGCGTGGCGACCGGCTTCCGCGCGCCAAGTATCGCGGCGGCGTCGGCCTCGGTGCCGATCACGGTGGCCGATGCGGAAACGCTGGTGTCGTACGAGGCGGGCGTCAAGGCCGACCTGTTGAACCGCCGCGCGCGCGCCGCGCTGTCGGTGTTTGACTATGACGTCAAGAACCAGCAGTTGACGGTGGTGGGCGGCAATTCCAACGTCACCAAGCTGATCAACGCTGCCAAGACCCGCGGCCGCGGCGTGGAAGGCGAGATCGAGGGCTTCGTCACCAATGACTTCAAGGTGTCGCTGTCGGGCTCCTACAACTTCACGGAAATCCGCGACCCGTCGCTGTCGGTCAACAAGTGCGCGCAGTGCACGGTGCTGGACCCGATCAACGCGGCCGGCCGCGTGGTGATCAACGGCAATGCGCTGCCACAGGCGCCGAAGTGGATCTTCAACGCCAGCGCGCGCTACAACGTGCCGCTGGCCGATGGCAACCTGTTCGTGCTGACCGACTGGTCGTACCGCAGCAAGGTCAACTTCTTCCTGTACGACGCCGTGGAATTCACCGGCAAGCCGCTGACCGAAGGCGGCCTGCGCGTGGGTTACAACTGGGGCGGCGGCAAGTATGAAGTGGCCGCGTTTGGCCGCAACATCACCAACACCCAGCGCATCACCGGCGCCATCGACTTCAACAACCTGACCGGCTTCATCAACGAGCCGCGCCAGTGGGGCGTGCAGTTCAAGGGCAGCTTCTAATCGACATTTCGGTGCCTGGCCCTTGGAAGCGACATTTCGGTGCCTGGCCCTTGGAAGTAGTCGACATTTCGGTGCCTGGCCCCTTTGAGGTGCCTTTGAGGTGTTGAAGAGGACGCCAGGCGCTGCGAATGGGTAGCGCAACAAACTTTCATGTTGGACTGGACAGGCGGTTACCGCCTGTCTATAATGTGGCCTCTTTTCCCTGATAGCTCAGTCGGTAGAGCGACGGACTGTTAATCCGCAGGTCCCTGGTTCGAGTCCAGGTCGGGGAGCCAGAATACACGCAAAAAACCCAGCTTTCACCGGCTGGGTTTTTTGCTTTCAGCGTCCGGCAAGCTCACAACCCCAGTTCGGACAGCCCCGGATGATCGTCCGGCCTGCGTCCCTGCGGCCAGCGGAACAGCCGCTCCGCTTCCGTGATCGGCAAGTCATTGATCGATGCGTGGCGCACCGCCATCAATCCGTCGGCGTCGAATTCCCAGTTCTCGTTGCCGTACGAGCGGAACCAGTTGCCGGAATCGTCGTGCCATTCATAGGCGTAGCGCACCGCGATGCGGTTGTCCGTGAAAGCCCACAGTTCCTTGATCAGGCGGTAGTCCAGCTCCTTTTTCCATTTGCGTTCAAGGAAGGCGCGCGCCTCGTCGCGGCTGCCGACGAATTCGCTGCGGTTGCGCCAGCGGGTGCCGGTGGTATAGGCCAGCGCGACTTTTGCCGCGTCGCGGCTGTTCCAGCCATCTTCGGCCAGGCGCACTTTTTGGATCGCAGTTTCGCGCGTGAATGGCGGCAGCGGCGGGCGGGCAGGGCGGGTGGGACGGTTCTCTGCGGTCTCGAGGTTCTCAGCGGTGTCGGGCATGGTCGGCTTTCAGTAGGTGGGACGGTTTTACTGCGGGAATAGAGCATCGGCCATGGCGGCTGCCTGGTCCGCGGCCTGGCCGGCGCCCTCGGCGCCAAAGACCAGCGCGGACGACGTGGCGCCGTCGACCAGCAGCAGCAACTGGCTGGCCAGCAGGCCAGGATCGGGATGGCCGGTCGCGCCGGCCAGGTCGCCCAGGTAGGCGAGCAGGCGTTCCTTGTGCCGCCGCGCGACGGCGCGGATCGGGTTGGCCGCGTCGCCGATTTCACCGGCCGCGTTGAGGAAGGCGCAGCCATGGAAACCCGGGGAGGCAAACCAGGAACGCAGGGCGGCAAAAACCGACAGCACGCGTTCGCGCGGACTGCCTGCCGAGGTGGCCCCGATGAACCATTGCATCCAGCGCTCGTCGCGCCGCGCCAGAGCAGCGGCCACCAGCGCTTCCTTGGTCGGGTAATGGCGGTACAGGGTCTTGCGGGCCATCCCGGACGCCTTGACGATGGCGTCCATGCCGGTGGCGTGGATGCCGCCGGCATAAATCAGCCGTTCGACAGCGTCGAGCAAGCGGGAATGCGCATCAGGGAGGTCCGAATCCATCATAGTAAAAAGCCTGAGAATGATCGTTCTCAGGATCGTAGAACGATCATTCTCCGCTGTCAAGCCCACATACCAGCCGGGTGGGACGGGCGGAGCGGTTACAATAGGGCCTTACCTGGCAGAGGCATCATCATGGCAAAGAAGAAAGAAGAGCTGGACCCGGAAACCCTGGAACTGATCCAGTGGTGTATCGAAGTGGAGGGCTGGCTCGTCAAAGGCGGCGCGACAGTGCAGCAGGCGCAAGACCATATCGAAGAAGAGGTCGAATGGTTCACCGACTTGTTCTATGACGGCCTGACGCCGGAACAGGCGGCGAAGGAAGCCCTGGCCTGACACACTCCAGGCCGCCCGGGCCTGCAAGTCCCTACACTGGCCGCACAATGTTAAAATCGCGCTTTTTAACATTTCCGCTGCGGCGCATCCACGGAATCCGCGATTACGGTGGACGAGACCGGGGCGCTTCAGTATTCTCATGGTATTAACTGAAGGCAAGCAGCATTTGCCGCAAGGACAAGACCAAAACAGGGGGCAGCATGGCAGTGGAAGTTGACGACAAGAGCATCGTGTACGGTACAGAAGACTTATTAACCAGTTTGTGCAATTCGGTGACCCGTGTACTGGGCATTGCCACGCAAAGCAAGGTGCATTATTCCGCCATGGTGCAGCGCATCACCAAGGTCGGCCTGAAACCCGATATCGGCTGCTTCGTGCTGTTCGACGGCGGCTTCACCGGCCTGGTCGTGCTGAATTTCTCGGCCGATACCGCCATGGAAATCTATGAGCGCTACATGCTGCACATGGGTATGCCGAAATCCGAACTGGCCAGCTCGCACACGTCCGACGAAGTGTCGAACATCATGGGCGAATTGATGAACCAGATCGTCGGCGACTTCACCGGCAAGGTGCGCCGCGAACTGCAAACCAACATCACGCAAAACCAGCCGAAAATGCTGGTGCTGACCAAGCAGGTCATGTTGAACGTGGACACCCCGCTGGACCGCCCGGAAATGCGCCGCGTCTCGTTCTACACCGAGAAAAACAATGTGTTTTACCTGGAGCTGGCGATCGATCGCACGGAATTCATCCGCCTGTACGATTTCGACCCGATCGACGTGCCGGATCCGGACAAGTTGCTGGACGAAGAGCAGGGCGGCGGCGCGCCGGCCGGCGAATCGCAGCAATTGTCGGCCGACGACAGCGATGAATTGCTGAAATCGCTGGGCATGTAAGGCCCGCGGCAATCCGCACGCAGCGGCAAGACAGGGGGCGCAAGCCCCCTGTTGCATTTCACCGGTACTTTTGCAGCATGCGTTCCAGCGCGCCCGATTGCAGCAGCCGTTCCTGCGCCAGGGACAATGCCTGCAAGGTCACCGTGCTGTATTTCGTGCGCGCGCAATACATGGAAAACCGGCTGACCGTGAATGGCGACAGCGTCAGCGCCGCCATGCGCGGGTCGTTGCGGCGCAGGTAATGGAAATCCAGCGTGCGTATCACTGCATAATCGGTGCGGCCCGCCAGCTGCTTGAGCAGCAGCGCGCTCTCGCCCGGCGCATCGTCGCGCCGCGCCGTGCCGGATGAAAACAGGGCGTCGAGCTTGCGGTAGGCGTAGCCGTGCACCGCGCCGATGGTCTTGCCCTCCAGGTCGCGCAGCGATTGCACCGGCGGCGCGTGGGTCGGGCCGATCAGGCGTTCTTCCACGTCCATGAACGGCGCCGGCCAGTCATAGTCGGCAATGAGGTCCGGCGTCAGCCATTCAGGGCTGACGAAGCAGCGCAAATCCACCTTGCCTCCGGCCACCGCCCAATCCTGCCGCTTGCGCGGCAAGACCAGGTGGACCGGCCGCCGTCCCAGTTCATGGGACAGGGCATCCTGCCAATCCTTGACCAAGCCGTCGGCCAGTTCCGTGCCGTGCGCCGTGCTGTGCATCAGCCCCATGGGCAGCGCACGGCCGTCCACCACCAGGAACCGCAACGGGTCCTGTGCGTGCAGCGGCAGGCAGCAGGCGCCCGCCAGCGCCATAATGACTTTCAAGATGGTATGCATGATGGCCATGATAGGCACGGACAGTATCGGCCAGACATGCTATTGGTCATGTGTGGCTATTCTGTTTGCACGCTTGCGCATCACGCGGTTATAGGCTTGCATGTACACTTCAACAACACATACCTATCAGTCGCAACGGTTGCGTTGCGACGACCGCACAGGGGAATCGCATGGAAATCACACGAGGATGGTGCGCCGCGGCGGCGCTGGCCGGCGGCATGGCCGCGGCGGCGCCTGCCGTGGCGGCGGAGCCGCAGCAGCCGTTCATTTGCCGCACCCAGGAATCCGGCCTGGGCCAGCCGCTGATCGATAACCAGGATGGCGTCGGCCATCCGGTGCTCGACGCCGCCACCGGCAAGGTGCTGGGCCACAGCCGCGGATGTTTTGTGGCGCCGCGCACCGAATACTTTTATTTCAACGGCAGCGCCTTCAAGCCGTTCGATCCGGCCACCGGCTATGCACAGCCGCCGGCCGACCTGAAAACCATCGCGTACGAAGGCGCCCCGGCGCCGTTCGTGATCCGCGTCGAAGGCGGCGTCATCAACCGCTTCATGTATACGGTGGCCATGCTGGCGCCACGCGCGCCATCGGCGGACGCGCCGGCGCTGGGCAAGTCGCCTTCGTTGGCGTGGAACGGCAAGCTCGTGTATTGGCTGCGCGGCGGCGTCGGCATCGGCCACCAGCAAGGCCTGGCCATGTGGTTCAATGGCCAGCTGGGCTCTTCGGAACGCGCGCTGATGCCGCACTTGCTGGGCAAGGGCTATGCTATCGTGACCTCGTCCGGCAACGAGACCGGGGTGCACTACAACATGCGCCTGGCCGAGGAAACCGCGCGCATGACCAAAGCTTATTTCGTCTCGGCCTATGGCCAGCCGGCCTACACGCTGGGCATCGGCGGTTCCGGCGGCGCCGTGCAGCAATACCTGTTCGCGCAAAACGCGCCGGGACTGCTCGACGGCGGCATCCCGATTTATTCCTACCCCGACATGATCACGCAAACCATCCCGGTGTCCGACTGTCCGCTGCTGGGCCAGTACTTTGCCGATGCGGTGGCGCGCGATCCGCAATCGCCGTGGGCGAAGTGGAGCAGCCAGTCGCTGGTCGAGGGCATGAACGCCAGCGACACGGCGCGCAATGCCCTGACCGGCGGCGCCGGCTCCACCGAGTGCATCAATGGCTGGAAATTCGCCATGCCCACCGTGATCAACCCGGCCTACAAGGACCCGCGCTTCGACAAGGCCGCGAAAGCCTACGGCTACACCGCGGATGCGCTGGCAAAGGTGAAATGGACGCACTGGAATGACCTGGCCGACGTCTATGGCGTCGACAGCCAGGGTTATGCGCCTATCCCGGTCGACAACGTCGGCGTGCAATATGGCCTGGCCGCGCTGGCGGCCGGCAAGCTGGCGCCCGACGAATTCCTGCGCATCAATGCCTGCGTGGGCAGCTGGAAGGAACAACCGGACTTCGTGCCATGGGACGAAAAGGCCGACCCGTACGACGGCCGCAACATGCGCCGCAGCGCCACCTGCCTGGCGCCGGACGGCGCGCCGGCGCCGCGCCGTGCCGGTAGCCAGGAAGCCATGCGCAAGGCCTATACGTCGGGCCACGTGTACACCGGGGCCAGGCTGGGTATCCCGATGATCGACCTGCGGCCTTACCTGGAACCGGAACTGAACATGCATAACGCGCGCCAGTCGTTTGCCGTGCGCGCCCGCCTGCAGCACGCCAACCCGGCCGAAACCGGCAACCAGGTGGTGTGGTTCATGCAGAGCGACCCGGACCTGGTGAAAGGCGTGCTGAAAGCCGTCGACGTGATGGACCGCTACCTCTCCACGAAAACCGCGCCGGCCGACTTCACCGACGCCTGCTTTGGCGCGCAGGCGGCGCTGCTGGCGTCCGGCCCCGGCGTGTGGGACGGCATCCTCGACGCAAAAGCGCCGGGCGCCTGCACCCGCGCCTATCCGCTTTATACCAGCCCGCGCATGGTGGCGGGCGAGGGCATCCGCGGCGATATCTTCAAGTGCGCGTTGAAACCGGTGGCGGCGGCGGTGGCCGACGGGACTTATGGCGCGGTGCAATTCAGCGCGCCGCAGCGCGCATGGCTGGAGCGCATTTTCCCGCAGGGCGTGTGCGACTACGGCAAGGGGGACGTGGGACGACCGGTCAACTGGTGATCAGCGCAGCCGCAGCTTCACCGGCATGCTGGACGGGCGCATGGTGAACGCGGACTCCTCGCGGATCTGCGCCGGGTCGCCGGCGAATTCCATCGTGAAGTGGCGCGCCAGCATCGACAACACCAGCCGCTGTTCGACGCTGGCCAGGTGGCGTCCCGGGCACACGCGCGGACCGGCGCCGAATTGCAGGAAGCCGTGCGCGTCGTGCGGCTGCACGTGCTGGTGGCCGGCGGCCCAGCGCTCCGGCAGGAACGCGTCCGGCCGGCCGAAGCATTGCGGGTCCAGCATGGCCGGGCGCAGCACGAAGAACATCGGCGTGCCGGCCGGCAGCGCCACGCCGCCCAGCACCACATCGTGCACCGGTTCGAACAGCTGCATGGCGGCGATGGGTTTCAGGCGCATGGCTTCATGCGCCACGCCGTCGAAATAATCGAGCTTGCGCACGTCCTCGAACGTGGGGCACAGCGGCGCGGCGCCGAATGCGTCCAGCGCGGCGTCGTGCATGCGCTCCTGCACGTGCGGATTCTTGCACAGGCAATACATGGCCCAGGCCAGTGAAAACGCGGTGGTGTCTTCGCCCGCCAGCAGGACCGTGAACGTGTTGGCGAAGATCAGCTCGTCGGAGATCGGCGAGCCGAATTCCTCGGCCGCTTCCAGCAACGATTCCAGCAGGTTTTGCGGCGGCTGGCCGGGATGGGCGGCGCGGCGTGCGCGCGCCTGCGCGATCAGGCCCGCCGCGTAGCGCTGCACTTCGCCCAGCGCATGGTCGAAGCGGCGGTCACTCGGCAGCTTGACGTAGCGCCACCACGGGAACGGCGCGTTCACGCGCGACAGGATCATCGGAAAAATATGCGCCATGTGTTCCTGGATCGCGCCGCCATCCTGTTCCAGCGTGTTCGGGTCGACGCCAAACGCCAGGGTGGTGGTGGTGTCGACCGTATAGCGCGTCAGGTCGTGGCACATGTCCACCGTCTCTCCGTTGCGCGCTGCGCGCAGCCAGCGTTCCAGCAGGCGCCGCGTGATGGCGTGCATCGCCGGGAAGAATTGCCGGAAGTGGTTGGCGCCCAGCGCGCGCATGACGAGCTTGCGCTGCGGCAGCCAGGCGTCGCCCTCGGCGGAAAACACGCCGTTGGCGCCCATTTCCGACAGCACCGAGGCGATCGGGGCAAAGCGCCGGTAATGGTCCGGCCGTTCATGCATGACCGTTTGCAGCAATTCCTTGTCGGCGCAGACGAACACGGATTTCGGCCCCAGCCGGATGGTGAACATCGGCCCGTATTGCCGCACCCACTCTTCCATCGTCAAGTGCAGGCGGGATGGAGCGAGCTGCAGTGCATTGCCGAGCAGCGGGATGCCCTTGGGACCGGGCAAATCCGCCAGCGTGCGGATGCCGGCAGCGACGGTGTCTGGCGCCATGCAAACCTCCCCAGTGCCTTGCACCGCGGGCGCCGGATGGCCCGCACGGGCAAGTCCAGGTGATTATAGCCACGGCCCCGGAACGGGCGCGTCACGGCTGGGAGCCGGCGTTGCGGAGACGCGTCACACCGGCCGGGGCGCGGGGAAGCCGCGCCGCCCGCCACTGCGGCCAGGCATGGCCGCGGCACGGCAAGTGGTCCATGACCCGCACCGGGTCCCGCGCCACCGGTGCATCGGCGCCGGCCCGCTCAATCCAGTTCGTACGCGCTCAGTTGCCTGCGTTCAGCGTTGCCCGGCGCGGGCGACTCCACCACCAGCATGCGCTTCGACGGCGACCAGGCGGCGTCGGACGCCTGCTCGAGCGGGATGCGCGCCAGGCGGCGGCGCTGCGCCGCGTCGTACACCGACACCGCATCGGCTTCCATGTAGGCGCCCACGGCGCCGCCCAGGCCCAGTACCTTGCCCGGCTTGCGCGGCGGCGCGTCGCCCGGCTGCGCTTCCAGTCCGGCCCACATCACGGTGCCCAGGCCGGTGCGGGCCGCGCGCACGCTGTCGAAATAACCGGGCAGCCAGCGGTAGCCGCCCTGCGGCGCCGCCGCCGCGGCGGCGGCTTCCGGTGCGAACACCGACGCGCCATCCTGCTCCGCGGCAAACACCGGGCGGCTGTTGACGACCTTGCCCTGCACCTGGCGCAGCGCCTTGCCGTCGGCCGAGTAAACGATGGCCAGCGCGTTGCCGATGCCGCCACGCTGGATCGGCGTGGTGGCGGCGTTGCAGCTGGCTTGCGCGCTGGTGTTGTGGCGTGCGCTGCGCGTCTGGAAAGAAGGTGAAGCGCGCAGGGAAACGCTGCACCGCGCCGAGCGCGATCGCGCGCTGGCCCAGGCCGCCTCGCAGGCGGCGACGGAGGTGTCGGGCAGGCGGAGCATCCGGCGGACCCGGCGGTAGCCGGCGTAGGCGAGCGGGGCGCCGAAGAACGTCGCGGCCTGCGCCGACGTGGCGACGCCGCCCATGCT